>JBIQKL010000074.1:10178-14389 GCA_044506555.1 Hyphomicrobiales bacterium
TGGAACAGGCGCCGCTCGTAGCGCAGCCCCTCCTCGAGCGGCATCTCGAAGGCGCGGTTGACGCTCTCCTTGGCCATCATCACGGAGGGCAGCGAGAAGCCGGCGATCTTCTCGGCGATCCGCAGCGTCTCCTCGATCAGGTCGTTGGCGGGCACCACCCGCGACACCAGTCCCGAGCGTTCCGCCTCGGCGGCGTCGATGATCCGGCCGGTGAGGATCATGTCCATGGCCTTGGCCTTGCCGACGGCGCGGGGCAGCCGCTGCGTCGCGCCCATGCCCGGCAGGATGCCGAGCGTGATCTCGGGCTGGCCGAACTTCGCCGAATCGGCGGCGACGACGATGTCGCAGATCATGGCGAGCTCCGCGCCGCCGCCGAGGCAGTAGCCGGCGACGGCGGCGACGATCGGCTTCCGGGCCGCGGAGATCCGAGACAGCGCCGCGCCATAGTCACGAGCGAAGGCGTCGATGAAGGACAGGTCCTGCATCTCCTTGATGTCGGCGCCCGCGGCGAAGGCCTTGTCCGAGCCGGCGAGCACCATGCAGCCGATTCGGTCGTCGCCGTCACAGGCGGCGACCGCATCCCCAAGCTCGCGGATCAGCGTGCCGTTCAGCGCGTTGAGCGCACTCGGACGGTTGAGCGTGATGAGGGCGACGCGGCCGCGCGTCTCGGCGAGGATCGTCTCATAGGCCATGGTGATCTTTCCTAACGCTGGCAGACCGGACAATAGAACGTCGACCGGCCGGACTGAACCATCCGCCGGATCACCCCGTGGCAGGTCGACCTCGGGCAGGGCTCACCCTCGCGGTCATAGACGGCGAAGTTGTGCTGGAACAGGCCGATCTCGCCGTCGGCCCGGCGATGGTCGCGGAGCGAAGAGCCACCGGCGGCGATCGCCTCGGCCAGTACCTCGCGGATAGCGTCGGCGAGCGTGGCGGCCTTGGCCCGCGCCCTCGCCGTTTTCGCCGCGAGGCGGCCGGCGGGCATGGTCGGCGAGAGCTTCGCCCGCCACATCGCCTCGCAGGCATAGATGTTGCCGATGCCGGCGATCCGCCGCTGGTCGAGGAGCATCGCCTTGAGCGGCGCCGTGCGACCTTCGAACAGCGCGGCGAGCGTCTCGCCCGACAATGCGTTGCCGAGCGGCTCGATGCCCATCCCCTTGAAATGCGGGGACTCCTCGAGCCCGTTCCGCGGCACGATGTCCATCATCCCGAAGCGGCGCGGATCGTTGAAGACGACGTGGGCGCCGTTCGAGAGATCGAAGACGACGTGGTCGTGGGCGCGGATCGCGCTCCGCGGATGGTAGTACTGGCCGGCGATCTTCTCGCCGTGCTCCGCTTCGATGCGGAACGAGCCGGACATGCCGAGATGCATGACCAGCACGTTCCGGTCGTCGAGGTCGGCGAGGAGGTACTTGGCGCGGCGGCCGAGGGAGACGATCCGGCGTCCGGTCAGCCGGCGGGCGAAGCGTGGCGGGAAGGGAACGCGAAGGTCCGGCCGGTTCACCGTCACTTTCTCCATGGCGGCGCCCTCCATCACCGGCGCGAGCCCGAGGCGGACGGTTTCGACTTCAGGCAGTTCCGGCATCGGCAAAGCCACGCGTGGAGACGGGCGGCGACGATAGCCTCTCCCGGCGGCTTGGGCTATCGTCCGCGCCGATCAGGAGAACCGCCATGAACGGAACCGTGGAAGACGCCCGCGCCAACGAGCGCGACCCACAGGCCTCGTTCGGATTCCGCACGGTCGACCTCGCCGAGAAGCAGGATCTGGTCGACGAGGTCTTTGAGAACGTCGCGCCGCGCTACGACCTGATGAACGACCTGATGTCGGGCGGCATGCACCGCATCTGGAAGGACGCGCTGGTGACGGCGCTCGCCCCGCCGCGCGTCCCGCGCCGGCCGTACCAGGTGCTCGACGTCGCCGGCGGCACCGGCGACATCGCCTTCCGCATCGCCGGCCGCTCCGAGGGCGCCGCCGTCACCGTCCTCGACATCAACGGCGGCATGCTCGCCGTCGGCCGCGAGCGTGCCCGGCAGCGTCGCCTCGACAAAGTTGTCCGGTTCGTCGAGGCCAATGCCGAATCCCTCCCCTTCCCCGCGGCCCGGTTCGACGCCGTGACCATTGCCTTCGGCATCCGCAACGTGCCGCGGATCGAGGTGGCGCTCGCCGAGGCCTTCCGCGTGCTCAAGCCGGGCGGCCGCTTCCTCTGCCTCGAGTTCTCCGCGGTCGACGTCGCCGGGCTCGACCGCGTCTACGACCTCTACTCGTTCAACGTGATCCCGGCCCTCGGCCGGCTGGTGGCGGGCGACGCCGAGTCGTACCGCTACCTCGTCGAGTCGATCCGGAAATTCCCCAACCAGGCACGGTTCGCCCGGATGATCGCCGCCGCCGGCTTCGAACGCGTATCCGTCCAGAACCTCTCCGGCGGGATCGCCGCGATCCATTCCGGCTGGAAGCTCTGACGCGGATGGCCGGCACCGTCGCCGCGCTGTTCCGTCTCGCCGGCGCCGGCTTCGTCCTCGCCCGCGAGGGCGCCTTTGCCGGTATCCCGCCGGACGAAGTGCCGCCCGGGCCGCCGCGGACGATGCTCCGCCTGGCCCGCCTGATCCAGCCGCGGCGGACCGAGCCCGACGCGGAGCGGTTGACCCGCGCCCTCAACCGGCTCGGCCCTTCCTACATCAAGCTCGGGCAGTTCCTCGCGACCCGGCCCGATATCGTCGGCGCCGAGGTGGCGCTGACCCTCGGCCGGCTCCGCGACGAGATCGAGCCTTTCCCCGAGGCCGAGGCGCGGGCGACCGTCGAGAAGGCGCTCGGCAAGCCGGTCGAGGTGCTGTTCCCGTCCTTCTCGCCGCCGGTCGCCGCCGCCTCGATCTCGCAGGTCCACAAGGCCGAGATGATCACGGAGGACGGCCCGAGGACGGTTGCGGTCAAGGTGCTCCGCCCCGGCATCCGGGCACGCTTCCGGCGCGACCTCGACACATTCCACGCCGGCGCCCGCATGATCGAGCGGCTCGATCCGGCATCGCGCCGGCTCCGTCCTTCCGCCGTGGTCGATACGCTCGGCCGCTCCGTGACCATCGAGATGGACTTGCGGCTCGAGGCCGCGGCGCTGTCGGAGATGGCCGAGGCGACCGCCGACGATCCCGGTTTCCGCGTGCCGACGGTCGAGTGGGGACGGACCGCGCGCGACGTACTGACCCTCGAATGGATCGACGGCATCAAGCTGTCCAACGTGGCCGCCCTCGAGGCAGCCGGCCACGACCTGCCGGCACTGGCGCGCACCCTGATGCAGTCGTTCCTCCGCCATGCGCTCCGCGACGGCTTCTTCCATGCCGACATGCACCAGGGGAACCTGTTCGTCGACGCCGAGGGCGACATCGTCGCCGTCGACTTCGGCATCATGGGCCGCCTCAGCCGCGCCGAGCGGCGCTTCCTTGCCGAGATCCTGTTCGGCTTCATCCGCCGCGACTACCGGCGGGTCGCCGAGGTCCATTTCGAGGCCGGCTACGTGCCGGGCGGCCACTCGATCGACGACTTCGCCCAGGCGCTCCGCGCCATCGGCGAGCCGATCCACGGCCAGCGTGCTCGGGACATCTCGATGGCGCGGCTGCTGTCGCTGCTTTTCGAGGTGACCGAGCTGTTCGACATGCAGACCCGCCCCGAGCTGATCATGGTCCAGAAGACCATGGTCGTGGTCGAGGGCGTATCGCGCTCGCTCGACCCGGATTTCGACATGTGGGCGGCGTCGGAGCCGGTGGTGCGCGACTGGATCGAACGATTCCTCGGCCCTGCCGGCCAGATCGAGCGCGCCGCAGAAGGCATGGGTGCGCTCGGCCGGCTGGTCGGCGAGCTGCCGAGGCTTGCCGAGCGCAGCGAGCGCCTCTCCGCGGAACTCGACCGGATGACCGTATCCGGCCTCCGCCTCGACCCGGAGACGGTCGCCGGTATCGGACGCTCCGAGGCGCGCGCCGGCCGCTCCGGCCGCGTCGCGCTTTGGATCATCGCCATCGCCGCGGTGGTCATCGCGTGGAACGTCATGTGATTGCATTGATTGCAATGCAGTCAGTCCTGACCTATCTCTCTCGCCGGAGAATGAGGAGGCGCCGATGAGCAACGCGACCGAAGCGATCACCGTCCGCGGCCTCGATGCCGGCACCAAGCAGAAGCTGCGGCTGCGCGCCGCTGAGCACGGGCACTCGATGGAAGAGGAGGT
>JBIQKL010000074.1:14489-18571 GCA_044506555.1 Hyphomicrobiales bacterium
ATGGCCGAAAACCGCCGCATCCTCCTCGTCATCGCCGGCGGCATCGCCGCCTACAAGGCGCTCGACCTGATCCGCCGGCTCCGCGAGCGGGACTGCGACGTCCGCGCCGTGATGACCCGGGGCGCCCAGGAATTCGTGACGCCGCTGGCGGTCGGCGCGCTGACCGACGGCACCGTCTTCACCGAGCTGTTCTCGCGCGAGGAGGAGCATGACGTCGGCCACATCCGCCTCGCCCGCGAGGCCGATCTGGTCGTCGTCGCCCCGGCTACCGCGGACATCATGGCGCGAATGGCCGGCGGGCACGCCGACGACCTCGCCGCCGCCCTGCTGCTCGCGACCCGCGCCCCGGTCCTGCTCGCGCCGGCCATGAACCCGGCGATGTGGTCGCACCCGGCCACGCAGCGGAACGTCGCGACCCTCGTCGCCGACGGCTGCCACTTCGTCGGGCCCGCGCGCGGCGAAATGGCGGAAGCGGGCGAAGCGGGCCTCGGGCGCATGGCCGAGCCGGTCGAGATCGCTGACGCCGCACTCGCGCTCCTCGCATCGCCGGCGGGGGCACCGCTCGCCGGGCGCCGCGTGCTCGTCACCTCGGGCCCCACGGTCGAAGCCATCGACCCGGTGCGCTACATCGCCAACCGCTCCTCCGGCAAGCAGGGGCACGCCATCGCCGCCGCCGCTGCCGCCGCCGGCGCGACGGTGACGCTGGTGAGCGGCCCGGTGACCGTGCCCGACCCGCCGGGCGTCACGATCGTCCGGGTCCAGTCGGCCCGCGAGATGCTGGCGGCGGTCGAGGCTGCCCTGCCCGTCGACGTCGCGGTGATGGCCGCGGCGGTGGCCGACTGGCGCCCGGAGGCCGAATCCCAGGGCAAGATCAAGAAGGACGGCAGCGGCGTCGTCCCACCGCTCGCGCTGGTCGAGAACCCCGATATCCTCGCCACGATCGGCCGACATCACACACTCCGGCCGCGGCTGGTGGTGGGCTTCGCCGCCGAGACGGCGGACCTCCTCGCCAACGCCCGGAAGAAGCTGAAGTCGAAAGGGGCCGACTGGATCGTCGCCAACGACGTGTCCGAGGGCAGCGGCGTGATGGGCGGCGACCGCAACACCGTCAGCCTCGTCTCTTCGGAGAACACCGAGCCCTGGCCGACGATGACCAAGACGGAGGTGGCCGCACGGCTCGTCGCGCGGATCGCCGAGGCGCTGCCGCCGCGCGAAGACGTCACATGAGCGAGGTGACGGTGCTGGTGCAGCGGCTGCCGCACGGCGACGGCCTGCCCCTTCCATTGCCGCAATCGGCCCTGGCTGCCGGTGCCGACCTCGCCGCCGCCGTGGCCGAGGGCGAGAGCCTCTCCATTCCGCGGGAAGGACGGATGCTGGTGCCGACCGGCTTCGCGCTCGCGATTCCCGCCGGTTACGAGGGCCAGGTGCGGCCGCGCTCCGGCCTCGCCGCGAAGCACGGCGTCACCGTGCTCAACGCCCCCGGCACCATCGATGCCGATTATCGCGGCGAGGTGCAGGTGCTCCTCGTCAACCATGGCGAGAAGCCCTTCGCAGTCATCCGCGGCATGCGGATCGCACAGCTGGTGATCGCGCCCGTGACCGCGGCCGCCTTCGCCGAGGTCGAGTCGCTTCCCGACACGACGCGCGGCGCGGGCGGGTTCGGCTCGACCGGCACGTAGCGATATCCGCCGCGGCGCATTAAATTGAAGCAAACCACAGGCGGGACGAACGACATGGCCAGCAACGGGACGACGGACGGAGGCAAGACGGGGCGCGGGCGCATCTACGATTCGATCGTCGACACCATCGGCGACACGCCGCTGGTCCGGCTCGACCGTCTCGCCCAATTGAAGGGCGTCGGGGCGACGCTGCTCGCCAAGCTCGAGTTCTTCAATCCGATGTCGAGCGTCAAGGACCGCATCGGCGCGGCCATGATCGACGCTCTCGAGAGGGAGGGCCGGATCAAGCCGGGCGTCACCACCCTGATCGAGCCGACGTCGGGCAATACCGGGATCGCGCTGGCCTTCGTCGCTGCCGCCCGCGGCTATCGTCTCATCCTCGTCATGCCGGAGACGATGTCGCTCGAGCGGCGGAAGATGCTCAAGCTGCTCGGCGCGGAGCTGGTCCTGACGGAGGGCGCGAAGGGCATGCGCGGGGCGATGGCGCGGGCCGACGAGCTCAACGCCGAGATCCCGGATTCGGTGATTCCGGAGCAGTTCCAGAACCC
Source organism: Hyphomicrobiales bacterium (assembly GCA_044506555.1). Classification (GTDB taxonomy): domain Bacteria; phylum Pseudomonadota; class Alphaproteobacteria; order Rhizobiales; family Kaistiaceae; genus Bauldia. Next base: position 16,717 of record JBIQKL010000074.1, read on the forward strand.
GGCCAACCCGGAGATCCATCGCCTGACCACGGCCGAGGAGATCTGGAACGACTCCGGCGGCGCCGTCGACGTCCTCATCGCCGGGGTCGGTACGGGGGGAACGATCACCGGCGTCGGCCAGGTACTGAAGGAACGGAAGCCGTCGATCCGCGTCGTCGCGGTCGAGCCCGACGACAGCCCGGTGCTGTCCGGCGGCAATCCGGGCCCGCACAAGATCCAGGGCATCGGCGCCGGCTTCGTGCCGGCGATCCTCGACACAACGGTCTACGACGAGGTGGTGACGGTCTCCAACGACGACGCCTTCAACTATGCCCGGCTCTGCGCGCGGGTCGAAGGCATCCCGGTGGGCATCTCCTCTGGCGCCGCGATCGCCGCCGCGGTCAAGGTCGGGTCGCGGGCGGAGATGGCCGGCAAGACCATCGTCGTGATCATTCCGTCCTTCGCCGAGCGCTACCTCTCCACCGCGCTGTTCGACGGACTGGACTGAGCGACGGCAACCCTCGCCCGTCATCCTCGGGCTTGACCCGAGGATCGCTCTCAGCCGGCTCTACGGCGACAAGGGGGCGGTATCGCTTCCCAAACGCCCGGCGGCGTGACGCGGCACACGATCCTCGGGTCAAGCCCGAGGATGACGGGGCGTGTTCCGATTGCCGACTGCCTCCTTTCAGAAGCTCAGACGCTTCGCCTGGACCACGCCTTCGAGCTCGCGGACCTGCTCGAGCACCGCGTCGGTGATCGGCTCGTCGACCTCGATGATCGCGATCGCATCCTCCCCCGCGGCGACCCGGCCGAGATTGAAGTGGGCGATGTTCACCCCAACCGTGCCGAGCAGCGAGCCGAGGCGCCCGATGAAGCCCGGCTTGTCGCGGTTGGTGATGTAGAGGAGGTTCGGGGCGAAGCTCGACTCCATGTCGATGCCCTTGATCTGGATCACCCGCGGCCGGCCGTCGGAGAACACGGTGCCGGCCACCGACCGCTCCTGCCGCTCGGTGCGGACGGTCAGGCGGATATAGGTCTCGTAGGCACCGCGCTGCGACTGCCGGGTCTCGTCCACCCGCATGCCGCGCTCGCGCGCCACGACCGGAGCGTTGACCATGTTGACCTCGGTCAGGATCGGGCGGAGCAGCCCCGCGAGCAGCGCCGAGGTCAGGGCGCGCGTGTTCATGTCGGCGACGTCGCCCGCATACTCGATGGTGATGCCGCTGATCGTCGACTCGGTCAGCTGCCCGGCGAACGAGCCGAGGTTCTCGGCAAGCCGCACGAAGGGCGTCAGCCGCACCGCCTCCTCGGCCGAGATCGACGGCATGTTGAGGGCGTTCGAGACCGCGCCGTTGACCAGATAGTCCGCCATCTGCTCGGCGACCTGGAGCGCGACGTTCTCCTGCGCCTCCGTGGTGGCTGCGCCGAGATGCGGCGTGCAGACGACGTTGGCGAGGCCGAAGAGCGGGCTCGTCTCGGCCGGCTCGACGACGAATACGTCGACCCCGGCGCCGGCGACCTTGCCCGCTTTGATCGCCGCGGCCAGCGCCTCCTCGTCGACGAGGCCGCCGCGGGCGCAGTTGATGATGCGGACGCCGTCCTTCATCTTCGCGATGGACGCAGCGTCGATGATGTTCCGCGTCTTGTCGGTGAGCGGCGTGTGGAGCGTGATGAAATCCGCGCGGCGGAAGAGGTCGTCGAGATCGACCTTCTCGACGCCGAGCTGGACCGCCCGCTCCTCCGACAGGTAGGGATCGAAGGCGATCACCTTCATCTTCAGGCCCAGCGCGCGTTCCGCGACGATCGAGCCGATGTTGCCGCAGCCGATCACGCCGAGCGTCTTGCCGGTGATCTCGACGCCCATGAAGCGGTTCTT
>JBIQKL010000206.1:0-2700 GCA_044506555.1 Hyphomicrobiales bacterium
CGTGGTGCTGCAGACGATCCGCTCGGGGCCGGCCGTGACCGTGACCGTCGACTAGACCTTCGGCCCGAAGGCATAGAGGCGGAACAGCTCGTTGGGGCTCGCATAGAGACAGCGCGCGACGGCGAACCCCGCGCCGAGCCCGAGGTCGCGCCATGCGGCGTCGGTCTCGGGGAAGTCGCAGGCATGGACGTGGCGGGAGATCGATGTCCATTCGTCGTCGCTGAAGGCCGTCCAATCAGGCCGCTGGGCATCCCACCGCTCCAGCCATTCGTCTCGGCTCTCGTCCACGGGACTCGCGTTCTCGTAGATGAGCAGATGTCCGTGCCGGCCGACGGCGCGGCGGACATCCTTCATCGCCGCGAGCTTGCCCGGCTGCTCGAGATGATGGAGCGACAGGCCGATCCAGGTGATGTCGGCGGTGACTGCGGGGTCGCGAAGCGCTTCGGTGAAGTCGCGGCGCTCGAGCTCCACGGGGCAGGACAGGACGTCGCCAAGGGTGCGTTCCGCGCGGGCGAGCCCGTCCTCGGAGAGGTCGATCCCGCGATAATGGCTGACATTGGTTCCCGCCAGCGCCGGGGCCGAGGCGCTCGCGTCGCCGCAGGCGACGTCGAGGAAGCGGAACGGCTGGTCGATTGCCAGCAGGACCGTGCGGAGCACGGCGTAGGCCTCGCGATGGTTGAAGCAATTGTTGGCGACGAGCTTGGCGTACGAATCCCAGTCCTGCCGGAATGTCGCGCGCTGCCGCGTCGCCGGGAACGCATCGTCACCCGGCGCGATCGCCGGGGCCGGCGCGCCGGGTCGCATCGAACGCATGCGCTTCATCTGCTTCATGGTACTCCACCCGCCGAAAAGACGCAGCAGCATCCACGGCGTCGCGGACAGAGTCGAGGCCCTCCGTCGGACACGACCTTGAGATTCCTGTTGCAGCGCACTAGGGTCCGCCCGCTTTTTTCCCTCACCGGAGCCAAGGATCATGGGTTTCCTCGCCGACTCGCTCGGACGCATCAAGCCGTCCGCCACCATCGCGGTGACCGACAAGGCGCGCGCGCTGAAAGCGGCCGGCATGGACGTGATCGGCCTCGGCGCCGGCGAGCCGGATTTCGATACGCCGGAGAACATCAAGGAAGCCGCGATCAAGGCGATCCGCGACGGCAAGACCAAGTACACCGCGATCGACGGCATCCCGGAGCTCAAGCAGGCCATCGTCGCGAAGTTCAAGCGCGAGAACGGTATCGAGTACAATGTCGACGAGATCAGCGTCGGCACCGGCGGCAAGCAGGTGCTGTTCAATGCGCTGATGGCGACGCTCAACCCCGGCGACGAGGTCATCGTCCCGGCACCCTATTGGGTGAGCTACCCGGAGATCGTGGCCCTTGCCGGCGCCACCCCGGTGATCGTCAAGACGACGATGGAGGGGGGCTTCAAGCTCACGCCGGCCGCGTTCGAGGCGGCGATCACGCCGAAGACGAAGTGGGTGATCCTCAACTCGCCGTCGAACCCGACCGGCGCCGGCTACTCGCGCGCCGACGTCAAGGGCCTCACCGACGTGCTGATGCGGCACCCGCAGGTCTGGGTGCTGACCGACGACATGTACGAGCACATGGCCTATGACGGCTTCGAGTTCGCAACGCCGGTCCAGGTCGAGCCCGCGCTGAAGGACCGGACGCTGACGCTCAACGGCGTGTCGAAGGCCTATGCCATGACCGGCTGGCGCATCGGTTTCGCCGGCGGGCCGTCGATGCTGATCAAGGCGATGGCCAAGCTCCAGTCGCAGTCGACCACCAATCCGTCGTCGATCTCGCAGTGGGCGGCGGTCGAGGCGCTCAACGGTCCGCAGGACTTCATCAAGAGGAACGCCGAGGTCTTCCGCGAGCGGCGCGATCTCGTGGTCTCGATGCTCAACCAGGCGCAGGGTATCCATTGTCCGCGGCCGGAAGGCGCCTTCTACGTGTTTCCCTCCTGCGAGGGGACCCTCGGCAAGACCAGCGCCAAGGGCAAGAAGCTCACGACCGACGAGGACTTCGTGACGGCGCTTCTCGAGGAGGAAGGCGTGGCGGTGGTCCATGGCTCGGCCTTCGGGCTCTCGCCGTTCTTCCGCATCTCCTACGCCACCGGCCTCGAGACGCTCGAGGAAGCCTGCTCGCGCATCCAGCGCTTCTGCGGGGGTTTGAAGTAGGGCGCCTCGCCACATCCGGGTGGCGTGGCCGTGGACAGCCTGCCACCCGTCGTGCCAGGCCCTGTGCCGGGCATCCACGCGGACACGGCGCCTGAAGGAAAGACGTGGATCGCCGGGACAAGCCCGGCCATGACGGCGGTGGGGATCGCGTCGAGGTGTGGGGCAGATATCCTCCAGCTCCCGCGGTTTTTCCGTTAGCATCGCGCTCGACTACCGGAGGGGCGACATGGGCGACGACGCGGTGCCGACCATCGGCGCGGATGAGCTTCGGGCACTGCAGTTCGAGCGCCTCGCGGCGACGATCCGGAAGGCCTGGGACCACGTCCCCTTGGCGCGCGCGAAGATCGCGGCGGCCGGCGTCCATCCCGACGACTTCCGGAGCCTCGACGATCTCGCCCGTTTTCCGTTCACGGTGAAGGACGATCTCCGCGCCGCGTTTCCGTTCGGCATGTTCGCCGTGCCGATGGACGAGATCGTCCGCATCCATGCCTCGAGCGGCACCACCGGCAAGCCGACCGTGGTGG
>JBIQKL010000075.1:0-1686 GCA_044506555.1 Hyphomicrobiales bacterium
CACCAACAACTTCCCGGAGTTCACCGGCCGCATCTGCCCGGCGCCCTGCGAGGCGTCCTGCACGCTCAACATCCAGGACACGCCGGTCACCATCAAGACCATCGAATGCGCGATCATCGACCGCGGCTTCGAGATGGGCTGGGTGAGGCCCGAGCCGCCCAAGGCCCTGACCGGCCGGAGCGTCGCGGTGGTCGGCTCGGGTCCCGCCGGCCTCGCCTGCGCCCAGCAACTCGCCCGCGCCGGGCACGCGGTGCACGTCTACGAGAAGAACGCCAATCCAGGCGGTCTGCTCCGCTACGGCATTCCCGACTTCAAGATGGAGAAGATCCACATCGAGCGCCGCGTGGCGCAGATGGAGCAGGAGGGCGTCGTCTTCCACTGCAACGTCCATGTCGGCACCGAGCTGCCGATCTCGGAGCTGCTCGAGCGCCACGACGCGGTTGCGCTCGCCGGCGGCGCCGAGAAGCCGCGCGACCTGCCGATCCCGGGCCGCGAGCTCGACGGCATTCACTTCGCCATGCAGTTCCTGCCGCAGCAGAACCGCCGCGTCTCCGACGAGCCGCTCGGCAACGTCGTGCCGATCCTCGCCGGCGGCCGGCATGTCGTCGTCATCGGCGGCGGCGACACCGGGTCGGACTGCATCGGCACCTCGATCCGCCAGGGCGCGCTGTCGGTGACCCAGCTCGAGATCATGCCGAAGCCGCCGGTCAAGGAGAACAAGGCGCTGACCTGGCCGAACTGGCCGCTGAAGCTCCGTACCTCGTCGAGCCACGAGGAAGGCGCGGAGCGCGACTTCGCGGTGATGACGGCGAAGTTCACCGGCGAGAACGGCCGCGTCATGCATCTCCATTGCGTCCGTGTCGACGACAGGATGAAGCCGGTCGAGGGCAGCGAGTTCGTGCTGAAGGCGGATCTCGTGCTGCTCGCCATGGGCTTCGTCGGGCCGATCACCGACGGCATGATCTCGGATCTCGACCTCGAGCTCGACCCGCGCGGCAACGTCGCCGCCGACACGCTCCGCTACCAGTCGAGCAACGAGAAGGTGTTCGCCTGCGGCGACATGCGGCGCGGCCAGTCGCTGGTGGTCTGGGCGATCCGCGAGGGCCGGCAATGCGCCCGCGCCATTGACGAGCATCTGATGGGCGAGACCGTCCTGCCGCGCTGAGGCGGCAGGACCCTCGCAGTCTCCCGGCGGCGTACCGATAAACGGTCGCCATTCCTCTGCACAGCGCTATAGTTGGCACCCGCCAGATGGAGGAAAAGCCATGAGGCTGCTGATCGCGTCCGCCATTGTTGCATTCGCGTCGGGCACTGCATTTGCCCAGTCGCCGGCCCCGGACCTCAAGGGCACCTGGACCGGCACCTTCCAGACCGTGATCTACGGACACAATCCGCATCATCCCGGATCGGAGACGGTGGCCAATCCGCCGCGCGTCCGCGAGATCCCGTTCACCGTTGCGGTCGACGGGCAGGAGGGCAATCTCCTTTGGGGGAGCGCCTGGTCGGACCCGGCGCAGAAGGATCCGTTCGCGGCGACCTTCACGCCTGACGGCCAGACCATCATCGGCGCCGACAGCGACGGCACGATCAACGTCACCATCGCCGAGGATGGCCGGCTGAACTTCTGCTATTCCCACACCGGCCTCAGCCCGAGCGGGTCGATCGTCGCCACCTGCGGCATCCTCG
>JBIQKL010000075.1:1786-18269 GCA_044506555.1 Hyphomicrobiales bacterium
GGCGAGATAGGCCTGCGAGATGCCGACGCGCTTCGCCAGCGCCGCCTGCGTGAGGTCGCGGCGCTTGCGCCAGAACGATATCGGCGTCCGCGCTTCGAGCAGTTCCCGAACCTCGGCCTCCGAGAGGATTTCGGCTTCGCCAGTCTCAATCCGCTTGAGTGCCGTCTCCGCGCGCGCGATGTCCTCGGCATCCTCGGCCAGACGGACGAGGCGCGCATACTCCTTTGCCGAAAGAATCACGATCTGCTCGCCGGAGGGCGTCGTCGTATATACGGGCTTGTTCATCCGTCGGTCCCTAGTCGTAGATCGATCCGCGCGGACCGATGTCCAGCACGGTTATGCCGTCATCGTCGATCGTGAAGAGCACCCGATAGCCGCCGATCCGCAGGCGATGGATCGGCGGCGTGCCTTTCAGTCGCTTGACGTTGTTCGCTTGCGCGGCCGGTTCCTTTGCGTAGGCGCCAACCTTTGCCATGATGCGGTCGGCATCGTGCCGATGCCGCCTGAGCGCCCTCAGCGCATCCGAGGAATAGCGGACGATCACTGAACGGAATATAGCATTTCGCTATATCGCTGCCAAGCGCCCTGACTACCCGTTGGCGATGTACTGCCCGCCGTTGATGGTAAGCACGGCGCCGGTCATGAAGGCGGCGTCGTCGGAGGCGAGCCAGGCGACGAGCGAGGCGATCTCCTCGGCCTTGCCGAGGCGGCCGGCCGGGATCTGGGCGATGATGCCTTCGAGCACCTTCTCCGGCACCGCCTGCACCATCTCGGTGTCGATGTAGCCCGGGCAGATGCAGTTGACGGTCACGCCCTTCTTCGCGTTTTCCTGGGCCAGCGCCTTGGTGAAGCCGATCACGCCCGCCTTCGCTGCCGAGTAGTTCACCTGGCCCATCTGGCCCTTCTGGCCGTTGATCGACGAGATGTTGACGATCCGGCCCGAGCCCCGGTCGCGCATGCCTTCGATCACCGGCCGGGTCATGGCGAACATCGAATCGAGGTTGGTGCGCAGCACCGCCGACCAGGCGTCGAACGTCATCTTGTGGAACATGCCGTCGCGGGTGATGCCGGCATTGTTGACCAGCACGTCGACCGGGCCGAGCTCGGCCTCCGCCCGCTTCACGCCCTCCGCCGAGGCCGCCGCATCCGCCACGTCCCACTTGAAGGTCGAGGCGCCGGTCTCGGCCTTGAACTTCGCGGCGGCCTCGTCGTTGCCGTGATAGGTCGCCGCCACGGCGTATCCGGCGTCCTTCAGCCGCCTGGCGATCGCTGCGCCGATCCCGCGTGTCCCGCCCGTGACGATCGCCACCTTGGCCATGTCCGTTTCCTCCCCGTTTTTGAGCGAATAGGGAATAGGGAATAGCGAATAGAAGCCAAAAGACTATTCGCTAATTCGCTATTCGCTTCTTCCCTAGCGTTCCACGCACATGGCGACGCCCATGCCGCCGCCGATGCAGAGCGTCGCGAGGCCGCGCTTGGCGTCGCGCTTCTGCATCTCATGGAGGAGCGTCACCAGCACCCGCGCACCGGAGGCGCCGATCGGGTGGCCGAGCGCGATCGCGCCGCCATTGACGTTGACGATCTCCGGGTTCCAGCCGAGGCCGATATTGACGGCGCAGGCCTGCGCGGCGAACGCCTCGTTGGCCTCGATCAGGTCGAGGTCGTCGATCGTCCAGCCGGCCTTCTCCAGCGCCTTCTTCGAGGCGGGAATCGGCCCGGTGCCCATCACCGCCGGGTCGACGCCGGCGGTCGCCCACGACACGATCCGGGCGAGCGAGGCCACGCCGCGTTTGGCTGCATCGTCGGCGGTCATCAGCACCAATGCGGCGGCACCGTCGTTGATGCCGGAGGCGTTGCCGGCGGTGACGCTGCCGTCCTTGGCGAAGGCCGGGCGGAGCTTCTGCAGCGCCTCGATCGTGGTGCCGGCGCGCGGGTGCTCGTCCTTGTCGACGACGATGTCGCCCTTCCGCGTCTTCACCACGAAGGGGACGATCTCGTCCTTGAACCGGTCGGCCTTCTGCGCCGCCTCGGCCTTGTTCTGCGATTTCACCGCGAACTCGTCCTGGGTCTCGCGGGTGATCTGGAACTCGCGGGCGACGTTCTCCGCGGTGTTGCCCATGTGATAGCCGTTGAACGCGTCCCACAGGCCGTCGCGGATCATGGTGTCGACCATCTGGAAGTCGCCCATCTTCACCCCGCTGCGGAGATGGGCGCAGTGCGGCGCCATCGACATCGATTCCTGCCCGCCCGCGACCACCACCCTGGCGTCGCCGCTCAGGATCTGTTGCATGCCGAGCGCCACGGAGCGGAGGCCGGAGCCGCAGAGCTGGTTGATGCCGAAGGCGGTGGCCTCCTTCGGCAGGCCGGCACCGATCGCCGCCTGGCGCGCCGGGTTCTGGCCTTCGCCGGCGGTGAGGATCTGGCCGAGGATCGCCTCGTCGACCTCGCCTGGCTCGACCTTGGCCCGCGCGATCGCCTCGCGGAGCGCCGCGGCCCCGAGCTCGTGGGCGGGGATGTTGGCGAAGGCGCCGTTGAAGGCGCCGACGGCGGTGCGCGCGGCGCCGGCGATGACGATATCGGTGGTCTGCATCGGTGAATTCTCCTGCCCGGCGGGTATTCAGGCGCGCCTTCCGAGGCGCGGGCGTCCCGCCGACTACAGCGCGCCGTGCGCAGCCCTGTCAATGATCGCGGCGTCGCGGCAGCGCACATATGGCATCGCACAAACAATTGGCGATGGTTCTAAAAAGCCCGTATCGTGAATGCTGCAGTGCGCGGAGGATCTTGCCTGCCCGCCTGGAGTTCTGGGGGAGGTCGGCCGATGGACAAGCCAGTGGACAAAGAGCCAACCGTCATCAAGAAATACGCGAACCGGCGTCTCTACAACACCGGCACCTCGACCTACGTCACTCTCGAGGACCTGGCCGACATGGTGAAGGCCGGGGAGGACTTCGTCGTCTACGACGCCAAGTCGAGCGAGGACATCACCCGCTCGGTCCTGACCCAGATCATCTTCGAGCAGGAGAGCAAGGGGCAGAACCTCCTGCCCATCACCTTCCTCCGCCAGCTCATCCGCTTCTACGGCGATTCCATCCAGAACCTGATCCCGACCTATCTCGACTTCTCGATCGATTCCCTGGTCCGCGAGCAGGAGAAGTTCCGCAGCCAGATGACCGGCGCCTTCGGGACCGCCTCGCTCAGCGACCAGGTGCGGCGGAACACCGAGATGTTCGAACAGGCGATGCGGATGTTCCTGCCCTTCGGCGGCGGGCGTCCGGCCATGCCGCCGGCGCCGTCGGCCGAGCCCGAGCGAAACGACCTCGACCAGCTCCGCAAGCAGCTCGACGAGATGCAGAAGCGTCTCGACAAGATGGCCGACAAGGACTGAGCCCGTCCGCTCAGGTTCGCGGCATCTCCGGCGAGGGCATCGCCGGCCGTCCGCAACCTGGACGAAGCCTCCGTAACGGGCCGCTCGTTAGCGCGGATGCGGCGGCTCGAAGCCGGGCGTGTAGGCGATGTCGCGGGTGGCGGTGCGGATCGTGATGGTGAAGCCGGCGATCACGTCGAACAGCGCGATCAGGCTCAGCATGAAGAACAGCGAGGTCGCCGCTGCGTAGACCAGGATGAATTCGATGATGTAGACGATGAGGACGATCGTCGAGAGGATGTGGTTGGCGATGGTCGCATTGCCCGTCCGCCCGGACTTCATGATCTCCAGGAACAGGCAGGCGATCGCCAGCGCCACCATGAGGTCGCCGAGGGTCAGCGCCCAGCGCGCGCCCGAGACCATGGTCAGCCCGAACAGTTCGCGGGTCCAGGTGGCGTCCGGCGTCGCCCCGGGGAAGATCAGGGCGACGAGGTTGTAGACGATCAGCGGAACGATCGTGAGCGGGATCGCGGTGAGCATGCGGGTGGCGCCCTTGTGACGAAGCAGCGGCGCCGATGGTAGCCCGCCGTGTGCTCACGAAAAAGGCCCGGACGATGCCGGGCCGTTTTCAGCGGACTTCGGTCGGGGTCAGGCGTCGCTCTTCGGCGCCAGCACCTGGCGTCCGCGATACATCCCGGACTTGAGATCGATGTGGTGCGGCCGGCGCAGCTCGCCCGAATCCTTGTCCTCGACATAGGTCGGCTTCTTCAGCGCATCGGCAGAGCGGCGGAAGCCGCGCTTCATGCGCGAGGTCTTTCTTTTGGGAACAGCCATTGTCCAGTGGTCCTTCGAAGTCTTTTCGTGGCGGCCTTATACAGAGGAAGGCCGCTCATGGGTAGAGGCATTCGATATAGCCGCCGGCGAGCCTCGCCCGTGCGGCGACGGTGCGGGCGAGCGAGGTCATCAGCCGGCTCGGCCGGGCCGGGTCGCGGACCCGCGGATTGGGCAGTGTGACGGCGAGGAGCGCGGCCTGGTTCGCCGTGAGGTCCCGGGCGGCGCGGCCGAAATGGTGTTGCGCCGCCGCCTCGATGCCGAAGACGTTCGGCCCCCACTCGGCGATGTTGAGGTAGATTTCCATCGTCCGGCGCTTGCTCCACACCGCGTCGGCGTAGAGCGCGAGCGGAATCTCCAGCGCCTTCCGGAAATAGCTCGGCGCCTGCCACAGGAACAGGTTCCGGACCGTCTGCATGGCGATGGTCGAGGCGCCGCGGGAGGGGCCGTCGGGATTGTCGAGGACCTTGTTCAGCTCTTCCCAGTCGATGCCGCCATGGCTGCAGAAGCGCGCGTCCTCCGACACCATGACCGAGACCACCGCGACCTTGGCGATGTCGTCGAACCCGGCCCAGCGCCGCTCGATCGGCCCGTCCGCGAGACGGGTCGAGATCATCAGCGTCGAGACCGGCGGCAGCAGCAGGTAGAGCGGGACCAGCACCACGGGCAGGAGCACGACGGCGATGGCGATGCGGACGGCGAGGCCGGCAAGGCGGCGGATGCGCGATCGCCGCTGCCGCGCCCCGGAGCCATCGGCAGTCTCCGTCCGCGCGGCTTGCGCGGCGGCGGTCGGCTTCGGTCTGCCCGGAACGCTGCGGCTCATTCGCGACCGATAGCCGTCGACGGCGGGACGCGCAATCATGGGCGCTTGACGCGTGACGGCTTCTGCCCCATTCCCGCCCGCGATGACGATATTTCAGCGGCGACTAAATGAGGCGGCCCTGGCGACGGAGGCCGCTCTCGATCGGCTTCTTTCTCCTGTTCAGGAACCCGGTATGGCGGCGCGGCCGGCGCGATTGGTCGAGGCGATGCGCTATGCCGTTCTCGGGCCGGGAAAGCGCCTGCGCCCTTTCCTGCTCCTCGAATCGGCCGCCCTGTTCGGGGCGGGCCTCGATTCGGCCCTGGCGGCCGGCGCCGCGCTCGAATGCATCCATGCCTACAGCCTGGTCCACGACGATCTGCCGGCGATGGACAACGACGACATCCGTCGCGGCCGGCCGACGGCCCATCGCGCCTTCGACGACGCGACGGCGATCCTCGCCGGTGACGCGCTCCTGACGTTCGCCTTCGAGATCCTCGGCGGGCTCGACGCGGCGGATGCGGTCCGGACCGAGCTCGTCGTCATGCAGGCGCGTGCGGCCGGCGCCGGCGGCATGGTCGGCGGCCAGGCGCTCGACCTCGGCGGTGCGACCGCCTGGGACGAGGCGGGGCTTCGCGCCATGCAGCGGATGAAGACCGGCGCCCTCTTCGCCTATGCCACCGAGGCCGGCGCCGTCCTCGGTGGCGCGGCGATGGAGGATCGCGAGCGGCTGCAGCGGTTCGGCGTGCATTTCGGCGCCGCCTTCCAGCTCGCCGACGATCTGGATGATGTCGACGAGGATACCGTGGCCGGCCGTCCCTCGCTGGTCGCCATGCTCGGTCCGGAGAAGGCGCGGGCGATGCTCCGCCGGGAAACCGACGCCGCCTGCGCCTGCCTCGCCCCGTTCGGCGACCGGGCCGCGGCGCTGACCGGCGCCGCGCGGTTCGTGGCGCGGGTCAGCTGAGGCCCACCGCCCGCAGCGCCTCGTCCTGCCGCTTGCGGAGCGCGGTCTCGTCGAAGCCGTCGACCGCCTCCATGAAGATCCGGTGGAAGTTGAGCTCGGCCCGGAGGTGCAGCATCACCGAGCCGAGGCCGATCGCGGCGCGGTCCATCAGCATGAACTCGCGCGGCACGGTGATCGGCTTCGTCTTCTTCAGCGCCTCCTTGACCCGCCAGACCTCGCGCCGGCCGTAGTCCTGCGGCTTCACCCCGTCGGCGATGGTGCGGACGCGGTCGTCGAGGAGCGGCGCATAGATGAAGCGCGCCCAGATGTTGAGGATGTCGATCACGGCGTTGTCGAGCCCGCGGAAGCCCCACTTCTCGTAGGCGCCGACGATCCGCTCGCGGTCGTCCTCGATGAAGCCGTGGAACAGGTCGACCACGCCCGAGACGAAGGTCGGGCCGAAGATGCGGATGCAGCCGAAGTCGAGGAGGTTGATGCCGGCCGGGTGCCCGTCCTCCTCGAAGATCGCGTAGTTCCCGAGATGCGGGTCGCCATGGATGATGCCGTGGCGGGCGAAGGGGTGCCACCAGGCCCGGAACAGGGCGGTGCCGATCCGGTTCCGGTCTTCGAGGTCGTGCTCGAGGAACGACATCAGCGGCTTGCCGTCGAGCCAGGTCATGGTCAGGAGCCGCCGGGTGGAAAGGTCCTCGACCGGCTCCGGCACGGTGACCAGCGGCTCCTCGGCCAGCGCGATGCCGTAGAGCCGCACGTGGCGCGCCTCGCGGACGTAGTCGAGCTCCTCGCGGAGCCGCTCGCCGAGCTCCTTGGCGATCTCGGAGGTGTCGATCTCGGGGTTGAGACGCCGCTGCAGCGCGAGCAGCACGCCGAGCTGCGAGAGGTCCGCCTCCACCGCCGACTGCATGTCGGGGTACTGGAGCTTGCAGGCGAGCGCCCGCCCGTCGTGGCCGGTGGCGCGGTGCACCTGGCCGAGCGAGGCGGCGGCCGCCGGGGTCTTGTCGAACGACGCGAAGCGCTTCTCCCAGCCCGGGCCGAGCTCGGCCTGCATCCGCCGCTTGACGAAGGCCGGGCCCATCGGCGGTGCGGCGGACTGGAGCGTCCTGAGCTCGGCCGCGAATTCCGGCGGCAGCAGGTCCGGCACGGTGGAGAGGATCTGCGCCACCTTCATCAGCGGGCCCTTGAGGCCGCCCAGCGCTGCCGCGAGGCTCGCCGCGTTCTTCGGGTCGGACAGCTCGCGGCCCATCAGCCGGGCGCCGGCGACGCGCGCGGCGACGCCGCCGACATTGGCGCCGACCCGGGCATAGCGCCCGATGCGGCGGCTCAGTCGGTTCTCTTCGGGATCGTGCTCGGACATCGCACGAATCTAGGCGTTGATCCGGGCGGGAGGAAGGCTATGCGGCCGGCGGCCAATTGTCCCTGATCCAGCGCGCCAGCCCATCCTCGGAGACGGTCCCGGCGGCAAGGTCGCGAATCATCACGACGGCCTCCGCCTCGTTCGCGACGAAGTCGATGCCGTTCAATCCGAGGAACGTGACCAGGGATAGCAGCGCCGCGCGCTTGTTCCCGTCCACGAACGGATGATTGCGGGCGATTCCATATGCATAGGCGGCGGCGAGCTGCGCGAGATCGCCGTCTTCGTATGCCCACCGGTTTCGTGGTCGTCCAAGGGCCGATTCCAGTGCGCCGGGGTCTCGGATTCCCGAAGGGCCGCCAAATCTGCGAAGCTGCCTTTCGTGGATGCCGATGACTAGCTCCACCGGGAGCCAGATCGGCTCGTTCACTTTGCGAGCTCTTCCAGCGCGTTCCGATAGGTATCCATCGCCTTCTCGGCGATCTCCATGCCCTTGTCGAAGACGGGATCGGAGCGCTTCAGCCGGAGACTCCCGTCGGCCATCTCAATGACGCTGAGCCAGTCGCCCTGACGGAAGTCCAACCGTGCCAGCAGGTCCTTCGGGAGGATTACGCCGGTCGAGTTTCCGATTTTCTTGACTTCGAGTCTCATGGGAACGCTCCTTCACGTTATACAGAATGTATAACACCGGAGCCGGCACTTCAATCCTACGACAGCAGCCGTTTCGCCACGTAGAGCCCGAGCATGGCGACGAGGACGATGATGAGGATGACGAACAGCGCCATCATCGCCGCCGCCCCGAGCACCGCGCCGAGGGTGTTCCAGAACCCGACCTGGGCGATCAGGACGACGAGCAGGATGAAGAAGATCAGCGGCATGGCTCCGGCGGACCGCTTGTCAGGCCGCCTTCAGCTCCGACAGGACCTGGTCGGCCCAGTCGGCGAGGTCGCGGTCTCCGTCCAGATAGTGGGTCTCGCCGAGAGCCGTCGCCACGTCGCTGTTGGCGGCCCGGACCCTGTCGGGGAGAACCGATACGATGTGCTTGCCCATTGCCTTGGCGGCGCCCAACTCCGCCAGCGCGGCCTTGCCCTGGCCCTCGAAGCGGGGAACCACGAAGACCACGAGGTCGGTACGGCGCAGCGACTTGAGGATCTCGCCCGACACGTCTCCTCCGGGCGGAAGATCGTCGCTCGGATCGAACGCACGGGCGCCATGTGCGGCAAGGGCCTTCTTCAAGCGCTCGGCGAAGGGCTTGTCCTCAGGCGCATAGGAGAGAAAGACCCGGCTCATCTGCTTCGTCCCTTGAGCGGCACGCGGCGTTTCAATTGCGAAAGGTAAGTCTCCATCTCGTTCATTGCCACGACATTCTTCGCCTTGAGGAACGTCGCACCGCCGCCTCGCTCGAGGTCGTCGAGCGAGAGATGATAGAGCACAGGCACGATGCGGCAGTCGTTGGCTCTCGCGGCGCCGATGTCGACCCAAAGCCAATGGCGGTCGACCGACCATGGCGTCAGAAGGACGACAAGCTCATCGACGCGCGCCATCTCGTTGAAGATGCGCGCCTCGAAGTCGTCGCCCTTGGCGATGTCGAAGGCGTCGATGAAGGTGTCGGCCCTCGCGTCCTCGCGAATCCGGCGTTCGATCTGTTGTGCGATCCAAAGGTCGGACCAGGCGTGTGAGACGAAGACACGATAGGGCATCGATGCAACCTATCGGTGTCGTCACTTGTTTTCCATCCCCTCCAGCTCGGTGATCATCCGGTCGATGACGCCGAGGCCCTTGTGCCAGAAACCGGGGTCGGTGGCGTCGAGCCCGAAGGGGGCGAGCAGTTCCTTGTGCCCCTTGGTGCCGCCGGCGCGCAGCATCGCCAGGTACTTCGCCTCGAAGCCCGCCGGCTGCTCCTCGTAGGCGGCATAGAGCGAGTTCACCAGGCAGTCGCCGAAGGCATAGGCGTAGACGTAGAACGGCGAGTGGATGAAGTGCGGGATATAGGCCCAGAAGGTCTCGTAGCCCGGCCCGAGGCGGATCGCCGGCCCGAGGCTCGCGCCCTGCACGTCCATCCAGAGCTCGCCGATGCGATCGGCGGTCAGCTCGCCCTCCCGCCGCTCGGTGTGGAGCTTCCGCTCGAAGCTGTAGAACGCGATCTGGCGGACGACCGTGTTGATCATGTCCTCGACCTTGGCGGCGAGCATCGCCTTTTTCTGGACCGGGTCGATGGTCTCGGCCAGCAGCGCCCGGAAGGTCAGCATTTCGCCGAACACGCTCGCGGTCTCGGCGAGCGTCAGCGGCGTCGGCGCCATCAGCGCGCCCTGCGGCGCGGCGAGCACCTGGTGGACGCCGTGGCCGAGCTCGTGGGCGAGCGTCATCACGTCCCGCACCTTCCCCTGGTAGTTCAGCAGGATGTAGGGGTGGGCGCTCGGCACGGTCGGATGCGAGAAGGCGCCCGGTGCCTTGCCGGGGCGGACCGGCGCGTCGATCCAGCGCTCGTCGAAGAAGCGGCGGCCGATTCCCGCGAGCTCGGTCGAGAACAGGCCGTAGGCGGAGAGCACGGTGGAGCGCGCCTCGTCGAACCGGATCGTCCGCTGCGGCACCTTCGGCAGCGGGGCGTTGCGGTCCCAGAACGGCAGGACGTCGCGGTCGAACCACTTCGCCTTGAGCCGGTAATAGCGGTGCGAGAGCCGGGGATAGGCCGCGGTCACCGCCGCCACCAGCGCGTCGACCACCTCGGGCTCGACGCGGTTGGAAAGGTGCCGCGCCGCCGCAACGTCGTCGAACCTCCGCCAGCGGTCGGAGATCTCCTTGTCCTTGGCGAGCGTGTTGGTGATCAGGGTGAAGAGGCGGATGTTCTCCTTGAACGTCCTGCCGAGCGCCTCGGCCGCCTGCCGGCGCTTCGACCCGTCGCTGTCCTGGAGGAGGTTGAGGGTCGGCTCGATGGCGAGCTCCTCGTCGCCGACCTTGAAGCGGAGCGTGGCGATGGTCTCGTCGAACAGCCGGTTCCAGGCGCCGACGCCGGTCACCGACTTCTCGTGGAACAACTGCTCGACCCGATCCTCGAGCTGGTGCGGCTTCTCCTTCCGGATGTCCTCGAGCCAGGGGCGGTAATGTCCCAGCGCAGGGTCCTCCATCGCCGCGGCCAGCACCGCGTCGTCGATGCGGTTCAGCTCCAGCGTGAAGAACAGGAGATGGGTGGCGGCATTGGTGATCCGCTCCTGCACGTCGCCGTAGAATTTCGAGATCGCCGGATCGACCGTGTTCCCGGCGTGGAGCAGACCCGCATAGGACATGATGCGGCCGAGGAGATCGTCGAGCGCCTCGAGTTCCCTGACCGCCTCGGCGAGCCGCGCCCCGGCCTCCGGGCCCGCGGCGATGTCGCCGAGCCTGCCCCGCCAGCGTTCAGCGAAGGCGAGCGACGACGCCTCGGCGCGGGAGAGCGCCGCCTGCAGCTCGGGCGAATCCCGCCCGGGATAGAGATCGGCGAGGTTCCATTCCGGCAGCTCGCCGTGCGGGTTCTTCTCGGTCGCGATGGCGAAGGGATCGTCGAGGGACATGCGCATGCTCTTCCGGCTGGGTTGTCGGCCGCTATCAGCTATTGCCGGAGCGCCGCCAAGGCAACCGCCACGGCGCGGATAGTCCCGGGGTTAGCCAGCCGTTAACCCTGGGCGCGGATGCTTGGCCACGCCATGTCCGCGACCATCCTCATCGTCGACGACGACCCCGTGCAGCGGCGTCTTCTCAGCCACGCCGTCGAGCGGTTCGGCCACCATACGCTGACCGCCACCTGCGGACGCGAGGCGCTGGAGACGCTTGCCGGGCCGGAGGGCGAGGCGGTGTCGCTGATGATCCTCGACCTGGTGATGCCCGAGATCGACGGCATGGCCGTGCTTGCGCGGTTGCGCTCCGACGAGCGGGCGCTCCCGGTGATCGTCCAGACCGCCCATGGCGGCATCGACGCGGTGGTCAACGCGATGCGGGCCGGCGCGGCCGATTTCGTGGTCAAGCCGGTCTCGGTCGAGCGGCTCCAGGTCTCGATCGACAACGTCCTGAAGCTGGGTGCGCTCGAAGGCGAGCTGCAGCGCATGAAGCGGAGCGCCACGGGCACGCTCACCTTCGCCGACATCGTCACCCGGAGCGCGGCGATGGAGCGGGTGATCGCCCTCGGCAAGCGCGCCGCCGCCTCGCAGATCCCGATCCTGATCGAAGGCGAATCCGGCGTCGGCAAGGAGCTGGTCGCCCGCGCCATCCAGGGCAGCAGCGAGCGGAAGGCGCGGGCCTTCGTCACGGTCAATTGCGGCGCGGTGCCGGCGACGCTGGTCGAATCGATCCTGTTCGGCCACGAGAAGGGCGCCTTCACCGGGGCCACGGAGAAGCATGCCGGCAAGTTTCGCGAGGCGGATCGCGGCACGCTGTTCCTCGACGAGGTCGGCGAGCTGCCGCCCGACGTCCAGGTCAAGCTGCTCCGCGCGCTGCAGGACGGCGAGATCGATCCGGTCGGCGCCAGGCGTCCGGTGCGGGTCGATTTCCGGCTCGTCTCGGCGACCAACCGCAGCCTCATCGACCTGGTCAAGGAAGGCCGCTTCCGCGAGGATCTCTACTACCGGCTCAACGTCTTCCCGATCCGGGTGCCGGCGCTCCGCGAGCGGCGCGAGGACATCGCCGAGCTGGTCCGGCACTTCACCGCCCGCTTCGCGGCGGAGGAGGGCAAGGCCTTCATCCGCGGCGTCTCGGCCGAGGCGCTCGACCTGCTCCAGCGCTACGACTGGCCGGGCAACGTGCGCCAGCTTGAGAACGCCGTGTTTCGGGCGGTCGTGCTCGCCGACGAGGCATGGCTCACCCCGGCCGAGTTCCCGCAGATCGCCCACCAGATCGAGACTCAGGGTGCTCCGGCCGGCGTCGCCGCGCCGCCGCTCGGCGCCAATCCGATCGCGATCGACGGCAGCCGGGGCGGCGACGACGGCTTCGCCTTCGACACGTCCGGCGACATCCGCCCCCTCGCAGAGGTCGAGGCGCGCGTCATCCAGCTTGCATTGTCGCGCTACCAGGGGCGGATCGCCGTGGTCGCGCGAAAGCTCGGCATCGGTCGCTCGACGCTCTATCGGAAGCTCAAGGAGCTCGGCCTCGAGGACGGTGTGACCGAGGACATTGCCGCTGCCTGACGTTCACCGCATTTTGATCGCGTGCGGAACCGCGGCGCCCGATTGCGGTTGCTTCGGCATTGCGGGCGGCTTCTCCTTGCAGGGGGCCGTCCGCGGCATGGATGACGGGGAAAGACGATGACTGGCCTTCGCCTGCTGCTCGGTGCCTTTCTCGCTACCGCCGTCGCCGGCGGCGCGCTCGCGGCGGAGGTCCGCGGCACGACGACGGCGACGCCCGGGCCGGTCTCTCCCGACTATGCCGGCTATGTCGCGATGGCCGATCCGATCGCCGGCGCCATGGTCGAGGCGCTTGCGGCTGGCGTCGGCGAAGGCATCCTCGACAAGCGTGACGCCGAGGCCATCGCCGCCTTCTATGCCGAGCGTGGCGACCGGCCGGTCTGGATCGCCGAGGGCACGTATACGCCTGCGGCGCTTGCCGTCATGGAGCGGATCGGGCGCGCCGCCGAGGACGGGCTCAATCCGCGCGACTACCGCCTGCCGTGGGACGGCCTCGGCCGCTATTTCCCGTCCGAGCCCGACAAGATCGCGCGCTTCGACGTGATCCTCAGCCAGGCGGTCGCGCTCTATGCCCGCCACGCCTTCGCCGGGCGCGTGACCCCGACCAAGGTCAGCGTCAATCTCGACTACGCGCCGGTGCCGCCGGCCGCCGGCGACGTTCTGGCGCTGGTCTCGGGGTCCGGCGATCCGGCTGCGACGCTCGCGGCGTACAACCCGCCGCAGCCGGAATTCGAGGCGCTCCGCGCCGAGCTCGCGCGCCTCCGGGCCGCCGAGGGCGTGGCCCGTACCCTGCCCGAGGTGGCGGCGGGCGCGCTGCTCAAGCCCGGCATGAGCGATCCGCGGGTGCCAGTGATTCGCGAGCGCCTCCAGCTTGCCTCCGCCACCCTCGATCCCGAGCTCTACGACGAGATCCTGGTCGCCGCGGTCGAGGATTTCCAGGCCTCGGCGGGGCTGCGCACCGACGGTATCGTCGGCAAGAACACCGTCGCGGCGATGAACCGGCGCGGCGCCGACCCGGTGGACACGATCCTGGTCAACATGGAGCGCTGGCGCTGGATGCCGCGCTATCTCGGCGACGTCAGCGTCCGGGTGAACATTCCCGAGTACACGCTGAGCGTCTATCGGGACGGCGCGCCCGCCTATACGACTCGCGTCGTCGTCGGCAAGATCGGGTCGCCCACCCCGGCGTTCTCCGACGAGATCCGCCACATCGTCGTCAATCCGTACTGGAACGTGCCGGCGTCGATCGTGCGGAACGAGATGCTGCCCAAGATCCGGAGCGGCAGCGGGCTCCGCGGCTACCAGGTCTTCGCCAATATCCGCGGCAAGTACCGCGCCGTCGATCCGCGTTCGATCAACTGGCGCAAGGTCGACGCCCGCAAGATCCAGGTCCGCCAGCCGCCCGGCGCCGCCAATGCCCTTGGCCAGGTCAAGTTCCTCTTCCCCAACAAGCACAACGTGTATCTCCACGACACGCCGTCCAAGAGCCTGTTCGACCGTGAGGTCCGCGCCTACAGCCACGGTTGCGTGCGCGTGATGAATCCGTGGGATTTCGCCGAGGCGCTGCTTGCCGGGTCCGACGGGATCGGCGCCGCGGCGCTTCGCAAGCGTGTCGGCGGCGGCGAGAGCTGGGCGAATCTCGAGCAGCCCGTCCCGGTCCACATCACCTATTTCACCGCGTTCGTCGACAGGACCGGCAAGCTCCAGCTGCGCGACGACATCTACGGGCACGACAAGCGGCTCGCCGCCGCGCTCGGCCTCTCCTGATTTCGCGGGATTCCGGGAAAAGGCGGTTGCCAAGGCGCCGCGTAAATGCCACGATTCCACCCTAGTCCAAACGCTACCGGGGACGGGGTGGGAAGCTCGCCATCCTTCTGGTAATGGGTCGTTAAGCTTGTCGTCCGACACTAGGGCGGCAAGTCATGATCCGGTGGACGGGAAAGACGGGGACAGCCGTGACGTTTCAGACCACCGGTGTGGCGTTCAGGGGCGAGGGGCGACCGGCTTGTTGAAGCGAGTCCTGACCGCAGCCGTGCTCTTCGTGGCGGCATCGACCATCGGCTTCGGTGCCAGCGCCGAGACCAGGTCCCTCAAGCTCTACAATGCCCATACGCGCGAATCGGCGACCATCGTCTACAAGCGTGACGGCCGTTTCGATCAGGCCGGCCTCACCAAGCTGAACCGCTTCATGCGCGACTGGCGGCAGAACAAGCCGACCAAGATGGATCCGAAGCTGTTCGACATCCTCTGGGAGGTCTACCGCAAGTCCGGTGCGTCGCGCCCGATCACCGTGATCTGCGGCTACCGCGCGCCCGAGACCAACTCGATGCTGCGCCGCCGCTCCTCCGGCGTGGCGCAGAACAGCCTGCACACCAAGGGTCAGGCGATCGACTTCTTCATCCCCGGCGTGCCGCTCGCGAAGCTCCGGGCCCTCGGCCTCCAGGCCCAGGCCGGCGGCGTCGGCTATTATCCGGGCTCCGGCTCGCCCTTCGTCCACATGGATACCGGCTCCGTCCGCCATTGGCCGCGCATGAACCGCAGCCAGCTCGTCGCGGTCTTCCCCAAGGGCGGCACGCTCCACGTCCCGTCCGACGGCAAGGCGCTTCCCGGCTATTCTCAGGCGCTGGCCGCCTACAAAGCCCGCCAGGCCAAGGGCGTGCTCGTCTCCTGGGCGAACGGCCGCGGCGGCCCCACGGCGGCGGACATGGAGATCGAGGTCGCTGCCGAGGATTCCGAGGGCATCGCGATCGCGGCGGCCGATATGCCGTTGCCGCGGCTGGCGCCGGACCGTGACGACGAGGAGACCGCGACCGGCGAGACCGACGACGTTGCCGTCGCCATCGCCATTGCCGAGGGCGATCCCGGCCTCCGTCCGACCGGCGCGCCGCTCCTCAGCTACCCGCCCCAGATCGACCGCGTCATCGGGCGCGACAATTTCGGCGATCTCGAGGGACTGATTCGGGCCGAGATCGACTTCGACGAGGCGATCACCGCGCCGGCGGTGCCGGCCGACCTCGCCGACGCGATGGCCGCCCGCGACACCACCGTCCGGCCCGACGTGGCCGCGACCTCCATCCCGATCCAGCCCACCGCGATCGTCGAGACGGTCGACATCGGCGTCGACCTCAGCCGGACGCTCCGCGCCGACGCGGTCACGGCGGCGGTGTTCAGCGATGCCGAGCGTGCGCCGTCGCCGCCGGTGATGGCCTATGCCGCCGCGACGGCTGCGATCGCGCCCGGGGACGACGAGGGGGCCGTCGAGCCGGCGTCGCTCTCCGGCGACCTCAGCGTGCCGGAGCCGCAGCTCAATCCGCTCCGCTCGACCCGGTCGGCCCTCGCCGAGCCGGCCCTGTCGACGGCGCCACCGCGCACGGCCGACGAGGTCTACCGCCGCCTGCCCACCGCGGCCCTGACGCTGACCAAGCTGGACACCCAGGCCCTGCGGCTCTGGATCGCCGACCAGTCGACTCGCGAGAAGCGCTACGCGGTGTTCACGATGCCGGCCTTCGCCGAGATGCCGTCGCTCCTCGCCAAGCCCGAGGTCACCTTCGCGGCACGCTTCGACCAGGCCGTCTACCGCGGCATGCGGACCGACCACTTCGCCGGCTCGACCACGCAGCCGCCGGCCGTCGTCGATCTCACCACCTACGAGATCATCGCCGCGCGCTAGCGCGCCGGCTCTCCCCGAAATGAACGACGCCGCGGACATCTTCCGCGGCGTTTTCCTTTTCTCGCTTGAGACGCGCGCCGGCCCGGAGTTCGTCTCGGCCACTCGACCTTGCGTGCTTCGAGGCTCGGCCTTCGGCCGAGCACCTCAGCATGAGGAAGGAAAGCGAAACCTCACCGCGATCACCGGATATGGCAAACTCCAACTTTCCATCATCCTGAGGTGCTCCGCGAAGCGGAGCCTCGAAGGACGCGCGACGCTGATCCAAGTCGAAGATCGTCTCGACCCACCGAGAGGCGCGCTATCCGCCCGTCTCGTCCCCGCTCAGCGCCATGCCGAGGGCGGCGAGGTAGACGTCGA
>JBIQKL010000076.1:0-13201 GCA_044506555.1 Hyphomicrobiales bacterium
TGCCCTCCTACGCGGACAAAGGCTCCTGCGGCGGGTCGAGCCTGGCCTGCGCTTCCCAGGCGCGGGAGTCCGGGTCGGCCAGCACCGCGTCCATGTAGGCGCGGCTCACCGGATCGACCTCGGTGCCGTAGGTGCGGAAGCGGGTGACGATCGGCGCGTACATCGCGTCGGCGATGGTGAAATGGCCGAACAGCCATGGGCCGCCATCAGCCGCACCCCACCGCTCGCGCGCCTCGCACCAGAGCGCCGTGACCCGCGCGATGTCGGCCAGCGCCTCCTCGTCGTCGATCACCTTGGGCGTGACCTCGAGCAGCGCCATCGGCAGGTGTTCGCGGAGCGGCCGGAACCCTGAATGCATCTCGGCCGCGATCGATCGGGCGAAGGCGCGGGCGACCGGATCCTCCGGCCACAGGCGCTTCTCCGGGAACAGGTCTGCCAGATACTCGCCGATCGCGAGCGAATCCCAGACCTTGACCTCCTGCCCGTCGCGCCGGTGGACGAGGAGCGGCACCTTGCCCGAAGGCGATACGGCGAGCAGCCGTGCCTTGTGCTCCGGCAGGCGGTAGCGGATCAGCGTCTCCTCGAACGGCACGCCCGCCTTCCTGAGCGGCAGCCAGCCGCGGAGCGACCACGACGAGACCTCGCGGTAGCCGATATAGATGTGGAAGTCGGTCATCGGGCTCAGTGTCCTTCGAAGCTGACGAGGGTATGGACCGCGACGTCCTTCGCGGCGAGGCGGGCGGCGCCGCCGAGGTCGGGCAGGTCGATGACGAAGGCGGCGGCGACGATCTCCCCGCCGGAGCGCCGGATCAGTTCGATCGCCGCATCGGCGGTGCCGCCGGTGGCGATCAGGTCGTCGACGAGCAGGACGCGCGCGCCCTCATGGATCGCGTCGGCGTGGATCTCGATCGTGTCGACGCCGTATTCGAGGCTGTAGTCCTGGCCGATCGTCTTCCAGGGCAGCTTGCCCTTCTTGCGGATCGGCACGAAGCCGCGGCCGAGCTCATGCGCGACGGCGCCGCCGAGGATGAAGCCCCGCGCCTCGATGCCGGCGACGTAGTCGATGCCGACGGTGAGAAAGGGCAGGACGAGGCCGTCGACCGCGGCGCGGAGACCGACCGGATCGGCGATCAGCGTGGTGATGTCGCGAAACAGGATGCCCGGCTTCGGATAGTCGGGAATCGTGCGGATCAGGGCACGGAGGTTCACGCTGTCGGCAGCCATCGTCTCTTCCTTCGACCGGATCGTCTACCGGCCGGGGATGCTGTAGCAAGCGCCGACCGCAGCGCCAATACGCACGGCACGGCTCAGGCGGTGGCCCGCTTCGAGCGCCGGCGGGCGGGCGCCGGGCGGGCGGGCGCCGGCTGCTCGCCGGGCAATCGCTCGGACAGGAAGATCGCGATGAACCGCGTCGCCGGGAAGGCATCGCAGACGATCGCGATCATCGAGGTGACCGGAATCGCCAGGATCGCGCCCGGCAGCCCCCAGAGCGCCGACCAGAACGAGAGCGCGACGATGATGACGAACGGGCTGAGATTGAGCTGGCGCGAGAACAGCTTCGGCTCGAGCACGTTGTCGGAGATGAGCTGCGCGACCAGGAGCAGCGCACCGAGAACGAGCGTGGTGGTGAGCGATCCGAACTGCGCCAGCGACAGGACGATCGGGAACAGGACTGCGACGGTGCCGACGAACGGGATGTAGTTGAACAGCGCGATCATCACCGCCCAGAACAGCGCGAAATCCAGACCCATCGCCAACATGATGACATACGAGACCCCCCCGAGGATCGCGTTCACCAGCGTCTTCATGGCGAGGTAGTCGCCGATCCGCTGGTTGATGTCGGCGAACAGCGTGGCGATGCGATCCGCCTGGTCCTTGGGGAAGGCGGCGGCGAGCTTCCGCGAGATGCTGCCCTGCTCGGCGATCAGGAAGATCGCGTAGACCACGACCAGGAAGATGCCGCTGCCGAGGCTGGTCACCGAACCCAGGAGACCGAGCACGAAGTCCTTGATGTCCAGTTCGGGAAATACCGTGCTGCGGATCTGGTCCCAGGTCGGAAGCGCGTCGAGGCCCAGGAGATCGGCAAGGCTTTGGGAAAAAGCCGCCAGATTGTCGCCGTAGGTTGGCGCTTCGGCCATCAGCTGGTCCACGGTGGTCGAGATGACGAAGCCGAAGCCGACCAGGCAGAGCACGAAGCCGACCAGTACCAGCAGCCGCCGGACCATCGACGGAAGCAGGCCGAGCACCGGCAAACGTCCCATCGCGTCCGCCGCGGTGCTGAGGATGTAGACGGAGATGATCGCGGTGAAGATCGGCAGGATGAGCCCCTGTCCGACGACCAGCACCCAGACGACGAAGAAGGCGAGCAGCACCGCGAGCACGAAGGTCGCGAACCGTGCCTGTTCGGCATTCATGGCGCGCCTCCCGGCCGAACGCACCGGGCCACGGGGACGTCGGAACACGCAGCGATCATGAAGATGCCCCCTCGGACCGGCGCACGATGCGCTCCGGCGAGCTTATCCCATTCCGCCCGGACGCAGAATCCGTCCCGCGACGGCATCGAGCTTTGCCGTGAGCGCCGGATCACGCGCTTCGGCGGCGGTCATCACGGCCCCGTCCAGCGCCCGGTCGGCATAGGCGCATGGCTCGTGCTCCGCCGGGAAGTCGCGCACGAGGCGCGCCAGCAGGCGCTGCACGCGATCGCGGTTCTCGCCGAGCACGCGGACCACGGAAGCGACGTCGACCGCCTCGTGCCCCTGGTGCCACGAATCGTAGTCCGTGACCATGGCCAGGGTTGCGTAGGAGATCTCAGCCTCGCGGGCGAGCCGCGCCTCCGGCAGCGCCGTCATGCCGACGAGGTCCGCACCCCAGGACCGGAAGAGCCGGGATTCGCTTTCGGTGGAGAATGCCGGCCCTTCGATCACCACCAGCGTGCCGCCGCGACGGGTGGCGATGCCCTCGGCCTCGCCCGCCATCGCAATGCGCCTGACGAGATGCGGGCTCACCGGGCGGGCCATCGAGACATGCGCGACGAAGCCCCTGCCGAAGAAGCTTCGGGGCCGGTCGACGGTGCGGTCGATATACTGGTCGACCAGGACGAACGTCCCGGGCGCCAGTTCCTCGCGGAGCGAGCCGACGGCGCTGACCGAGACGATGTCGGTCACGCCGACGCGCTTGAGCGCGTCAATGTTGGCGCGGTAGTCGATGTCGCTCGGAGACAGACGATGGCCACGGCCATGGCGCGGCAGGAAGGCGACCCGATTGGCGCCGACGGTGCCGACCCGGATCGCATCCGAGGGCTCGCCCCACGGCGTTGCGACCCGCTCCTCGCGGACATCCGCCACGCCCGGAAGGTCGTAGACCCCGGAACCACCGATGATGCCGAGGAACGCCTGCCCCATCCGATCGGCTCCGGCACCGGGAAACGAAAGACCGGCGCTCGAGCGCCGGTCTCCTGGCTAGTGCGCGACGGCCGCCCAGACCCGACGCTTGGTCAGGTACATCAGCGTCGCGAAGACGAGCAGGAACACCATGACCTCGAACCCGAGGCGCTTGCGGGCGACGAGGTGCGGCTCCGCCGTCCACATCAGGAATGCGGAGACGTCCTTCGAGTACTGCTCGACCGTTTCCGGCGAGCCGTCCGAATACGTGACGACGCCCTCCGACAGCGGCGGAGGCATGGCGAGCGCGGGACCGCCGAGGAAATACGGGTTGTAGTACACGCCCGGCGGGATCTCGATGCCCGGCGGCGGCTCCTCGTCGTAGCCGGTAAGCAGGGCGTGCATGTAGTCCGGTCCGGCTTCCTGGTACTGCGTGAAGAAGTCCAGGACGGTCAGCAACGGCCCCCGCGACGCCGCGCGCGCCTTGGCGATCAGCGACAGGTCCGGCGGCACGGCGCCGCCATTGGCGACCGCCGCAGCCTGCAGATTGGGGAAGGGCGACGGGAAGCGGTCGGACGGCCGCGCGGGGCGCTCGAACATGTCGCCATCGGCGTTCGGGCCGTCTTCCACCTGGTACTCGGCGGCAAGCGCGGCGACCTGCGCCTCGGTGAAGCCGGGACCGTCGTGGTCGGCGAGATTGCGGAACGCGACATATTCAAGGCTGTGGCAGGACGAGCAGATCTCCCGGTAGACCTGGAAGCCACGCTGGAGCTGCGCGCGATCGTAGGTGCCGAAGACGCCGGCGAAGGACCAGTCCATCTCCTCCGGCTTCTTCAGCGGGAAGTGCACGGTCTCGTGAGCCCCCTCGACCTCGGCGACCGCTTCGCCCTGATCGACCGCCTCCACCTCGTCCTGCGCCATCGCGTGCACGGTCGCAAAGCCAAGGCCGAAGACGGCCATGCCTGCGATGAGGCTCTGACGAATGCGGCGGCTCACGGGGTCATCCTTCCGAAACAGGCTCACGATGCGCCTCCTGCCGCGGCCGCGGGCGCATGGCCGGACTTCGCCAGCACCGCCTCCGTGATGCTCGCCGGACGCGGCTTCGGCCGCTCGATCAGGCCGAGGACCGGCATGATGACGAGGAAGTGCAGGAAGTAGTACGCGGTCAGGATCCGCGAGGCGATCACGTAGCCGCCCTCGGCCGGCTGCGAGCCGAGGTAGCCGAGGCCGAGGCACACCAGCACGAAGATCCAGAAGAACTGCCGGTAGATCGGCCGGAACACCGCCGAACGCACCCGCGACGTGTCGAGCCACGGCAGGAAGAACATGACGACAATGGCCGCGACCAGGGCGATCACGCCGAGGAGCTTGTCGGGAATGGCGCGGAGGATCGCGTAGAACGGCAGGAAGTACCATTCCGGAACGATGTGCGCCGGCGTCTTCAGCGGATCGGCCGGGATGTAGTTGTCGGGGTGGCCGAGGAAGTTCGGCAGGTAGAACACCAGCCAGGCGAACAGGATGAAGAACACCACCACCCCGACCGCGTCCTTCACCGTCGCGTAGGGGGTGAAGGCGACGGTATCCTCCTTCGACTTGATGTCGATGCCGAGCGGGTTGTTCTGTCCCGCGACGTGGAGCGCCCAGATGTGCAGGACGACCACGCCGGCGATCACGAACGGCAGGAGATAGTGGAGCGAGTAGAAGCGGTTCAGCGTCGCCGTATCGACCGCGAAGCCGCCCCACAGCCACTGGGTGATCGCCTCGCCGACCAGCGGGATCGCCGAGAAAAGATTGGTGATCACCGTCGCCGCCCAGAACGACATCTGGCCCCAGGGCAGCACGTAGCCCATGAAGGCGGTGGCGATCATCAGGAACAGGATCAGCACGCCGAGGATCCACAGGACCTCGCGCGGCTCCTTGTAGGAGCCGTAATACATGCCGCGGAACAGGTGGATATAGACGGCGAAGAAGAACAGCGACGCGCCGTTGGCGTGCAGGTAGCGCAGCAGCCAGCCGAAATTGACGTCGCGCATGATCGATTCGACCGAGGCGAATGCCAGCGTCCCGTGCGAGACGTAGTGCATCGCCAGCACGATCCCGGTGATCATCTGCGCCGCCAGCATGACGCTGAGGATCGCCCCGAACGTCCACCAGTAGTTCAGGTTGCGCGGCGTCGGGTAGGCGACGAACGAAGAATGGACCAGCCCGATGACGGGCAAGCGCCGTTCCAGCCAGCGGGCCCCGCTGCTCGTCGGCTGATAGGTCGAATGGCCTTCCATTATCTAGCTAGCCCCGCTCAGCCGATCTTCAGCTTGGTGTCGGTGACAAACGCATACACCGGGATGTGGAGGTTCTCGGGCGCCGGTCCGGACCGGATGCGCCCCGCCGTATCGTAGACAGAGCCGTGGCACGGGCAGAAATATCCGCCATACGGCCCCTGCTGGCCGAGCGGAACGCAACCGAGATGCGTGCAGATGCCGATCTGGACCAGCCACGCCTCCTTGCCGGCGACGGCGCGGTTCTCGTCCGTCGCGGGCGCGTCGGCCGCGAGATTGGCATTCCGCGCCAGCCGATCGGGAAGCTGCGAGACGGGGACCGACTTCGCGTCCTCGATCTCCTTCTCGGTGCGATTGCGGATGAACACCGGCTTGCCGCGCCACATCACGGTCAGCGACATGCCCTCCTCGAGCGCGCCGACGTCGACCTCGATGCTGGCGAGAGCCAGCGCCGCGGCGTCGGGATTCATCTGGTCGATCAGCGGCCATGCCACCGCAGCGACGCCGACAGCGGCCATGGCCCCGGTCGCGATGTAGAGGAAGTCGCGCCGCGTCGGCTGCGCCTCGTCCTCAACGTCAAAACTGCTTGCCAAGTTCGCTCCCCTGTCAGCCGATCACTGGCTCATAGAGACGGATTTCCGGGAAGATTCCCCAGAGCCCGCGCTTGTTTAGCCAGCGTGATCGGAATTTGTCCAGACCATGAGGGCGCTTTGCGCACATTGTCGCGGGCTGCAGCGCCCGCCGGGAGCCGGCGGCCCGCGAGAGCCGGAGCGCCGCCGCCTGACGGGCTTGCGCTACCCACGGCTTGCGCGGAACCGACCGCCTTCCTAGCATCGGCACCGACATCCGAAGAGACCGGAACTGGAGACAGCCATGTTCGCCCGGATCGCGTTCGCCGTGATTGCCTTCGTCTCGCTGTCCCTCGGAACCGGCCCGGCGCTTGCCAGGGAGGCACTGACCGACGAGGAGCGCGGCTGGCTGGCCAAGGCGAGCCGTCAGGAGGTGAACGGCTGGATCTGGCTCAAGACCGCCGGAGAGCCTTTCGAACGCGGCTTCCAGCACGGCTACAGCGTCGCGGCGGAGTTCAAGGACGCCTGGCGCGTCTATGACGAGATGACGCTCCAGACCACCGGCCTCGGGCTCGACTTCTTCGTCGACAAGGCGGCCGCGATGCACAAGCCGCTGATCCCGAAGGAGCAGCTCGACGAGATGAGCGGCATCGCCGCCGGGCTCACCAAGGCCGGCGTTCCCAGGACCCTGGACCAGATCATCGGCTGGAACGCCTACATGGAGATCACCGGCTACTGGTGGCCGACCGTCGCGGCGGAATACAAGGGCGCCGCCCCCGGAGCCCACACCGGCATGAGCAAGGCCAAGAGCCACTGCAGCGCCTTCATCGCCACCGGCTCCGCGACCACCGACGGCAAGATCGTCATCGGCCACGAGTCGTTCACCGAGTTCTGGAACGGCCAGTACATGAACGTGATCCTCGACATCACGCCGACCGACGGCCACCGCGTCGTGATGCAGACCTCTCCGGGCTGGATCGCCTCGATGACCGACTTCTGGGTGACCTCGGGCGGCATCGTCGCCGTCGAGACCACCATCGTCGGCTTCGTCGGCTACGACACCACGAAGGTCCCGGAATATGTCCGCGCCCGGAACGCCGCCCAGTATGCGTCCAGCATCGACGAATGGGTGACGCTGATGGATGCCGAGAACAACGGCGGCTATGCCAATTCCTGGCTGGTCGGCGACGTCGACACAAACGAGATCGCCAAGTACGAGCAGGGCTTGATCTACCAGAACTTCCAGAAGAAGAGCGACGGCTGGTACTTCGGCGACAACGCCCCCGAGGATCCGCGCATCCGCAACCTCGAATCCTCCGATGTCGGCTACAACGACATCCGCCAGCAGACCGGCGCCCGCCGCATGCGCTGGCCGCAGCTCCTCACGCAGTACGAGGGCCGGATCGACGCCGAGACCGGACAGAAGATCCTCGGCGACACCTTCGACGTCTACCTGATGCGGATCGAGCCCTCGTCGCGGACCATCTCGTCGCACTACGACACCGATCCGCAGCCCTATGTCAGCGATCCGAACGCGGTGTGGAACGTGCCGTTCTATCCCGCCGGCTCCGTCGACGGGAAGGTGACGACGGCCGACGCCGCCCGGTCGATGAGCATGTGGGGCATCTTCGGCCGCGCCGACGGGCTGAAGTTCGATGCCGAGGCGTTCCTCCGCATCCACCCGCAGTGGAACTGGCAGGAGGGTTACCTCAAGTCGCGCCCGTCGCAGCCTTGGACTTTCTTCGACGGGAAGGGCTCATAGCGACATCAGTCGCGCCAATGCCGGAGGCCGAGGAGCCTTTCGCCCAGCGGCGTGAGGCGTGCGGTCTCGGCGTTGTGCTTCTCCCATTCCCGCGGATCCCCCGGCCAGCCGCCCTTGGGGTGACCGCGCTCGCGCCACAGGCGGATGCGTTCCTGCCGCTCCGCCTCGTCGTGCTCGCGGGCCGGAGACATGGAGATGTACTGCGCCATCCGGACCCGGTCGCCGGAGTGGTTGGGCCGGACGCCGTGCGCCAGCAGGCTGTTGAAGATGAGGAGGTCGCCCGCCTCCATCTCGACGTTGACGATCTCCTGTCCCGTGGTATCGGGCATCATCGGGTTCCGGTCGGCCGGCTGCGTCTTCACCCATTCGTCGAAATCGCGGAACAGCGCCGGCACGCACTGGAAGCCGCCGATCGCCTCATCCTGCCGGACCAGGCTGAGGACGCCCTGCACGCCGACCGGAAGCGGCCGGAGGCTGGTGTCGACGTCCCAGTGGATGAAGCCGCGCGGGTCGCCCGGTACCTTCTTCGGCGGGTTTAGGTTGGCGCGGTCGACGCCGACCCAGAGGTCCTCGCGATCCCAGATGTCGACGAAGGCGTCGTAGACGCGGGGCTCCTGCCGGTTGTCCCAGAGATACTGGTGACTGTAGATCTCGACCATGCCGGCATTGTTCAGCTCCGGCCGCCCGTGCGCGCGGCGCTGCGGCGCGTACCAGGTCTCTGGGTCGTCCGGGTCCTTCTCCTCGAAGCGCCAGAGCAGGTCGACCAGCCGCGCGACGTTGTCCATCGGCACCGCCTCGCGGACGATGACATAGCCGTTGGTCGTCCAGTGCGCCCAGTCCGCCTCGGACAGGACACGGAGCGGCAGGCGCTTCCGGATGTCCTTCAACTGGACGGCGCCGATCTCGGCGCCGGGATGGCCCTTGAAGGCGTCCTGTGGGTCGGCAATCTGCATCGCGGCCTCCGTCAACCCTGCTGCGGACGGGACTGTAGACCGCCGCGGCCGGCCTGCACAGGAGCGGCAGAATCAGGCGCCCACGGCCTGCATCAGCCCCTCGTCGAGGAAGCCGCCGGACTGGCGGCTCCAGAGCTGGGCGTAAAGGCCGCCGCGGCGGAGCAGTTCCTCGTGCGAGCCCATCTCGGCGATGCGCCCATGGTCGAGCACCACGAGCCGGTCCATCGCGGCGATGGTCGACAGCCGGTGCGCAATGGCGATCACCGTCTTGCCCTCCATCAGCCGGTAGAGCGAGCCCTGGATCGCCGCCTCGACCTCGGAGTCGAGCGCGCTGGTCGCCTCGTCGAGGATCAGGATCGGCGCATCCTTCAACAGCACCCGGGCGATGGCGATCCTCTGCCGCTGGCCGCCGGAGAGCTTCACCCCGCGCTCGCCGACATGGGCGTCGTAGCCGGTGCGGCCCCTGGCGTCGGCAAGCATCCGGATGAAATCGTCGGCCTCGGCCTGCCGGGCGGCGGCGAGGATCTCCTCCTCCGTCGCGTTCGGGCGACCGTAGGCGATGTTGTCCCGGACCGACCGATGGAGGAGCGAGGTGTCCTGCGTCACCATGCCGATCCGGCTTCGGAGCGATTCCTGCGTGACCTCGGCGATGTCCTGGCCGTCGATCAGGATGCGGCCGCCCTCGAGGTCGTAGAAGCGGAGGAGCAGGTTGACCAGCGTCGACTTGCCGGCGCCGGACCGCCCGACCAGGCCGACCTTCTCGCCCGGCGCGATCACAAGGGAGAAGTCCTCGATCACCTTCTGCTGCTGTCCATAGTGGAAACGAGCATGGTCGAAGGCGATCTCGCCGCGGGGCACGACGAGCGGCTCGGCCGGCGCCACGTCGTTGACGGTGACCGGCTGGGTGAGCGTGGTCATGCCGTCCTGAACGGTGCCGATGTTCTCGAAGAGGTTGGCGGTCTCCCACAGGATCCACTGCGACATGGCGCGGATCCGCATCACCAGCGCCACCGCGACGGCAATCGCGCCGAGCGAGACCACGTCCTGCATCCAGCCATAGATCGAGACGGCGCCGATCGCCGCGAGCAGCAGCGAATTGACGACGTGGAGCGAGACGTTGAGCGCCGTCACCAGCCGCATCTGGCCGTGGACGGTGACCATGAACTCGTCCATCGCGTCGCGGGCATAGTCCTGCTCGCGGGCGGTGTGGGCGAACAGCTTGATGGTCTGGATGTTGGTGTAGCTGTCGACGACCCGGCCGGTCATGTGGGCGCGAGCATCCGCCTGGCTCATCGACACGCGCTGCAGCCGCGGGATGAAGAAGACGAGGATGCCGACATAAGCCGCGAGCCACAGGACGAGCGGTGCGGTCAGCCAGAGGTCGGCGCGGCCGACGAGGTAGAGCGTGCCGATGAAGTAGACGGCGACATAGACGAAGACGTCGAGCACCTTCGTCACCACCTCGCGGACGGCGAGCGCGGTCTGCATCACCTTCTGCGAGACGCGGCCGGCGAACTCGTTGTGGAAGAACTCGAGGCTCTGGCCGAGAATGTAGCGATGCGCCTTCCAGCGGACGAGCATCGGGAA
This sequence comes from Hyphomicrobiales bacterium, assembly GCA_044506555.1. Classification (GTDB taxonomy): domain Bacteria; phylum Pseudomonadota; class Alphaproteobacteria; order Rhizobiales; family Kaistiaceae; genus Bauldia. The sequence continues at coordinate 10,528 of JBIQKL010000076.1, forward strand.
GTTCCCGTAGATCGCCTGGAACATGAAGAGATTCTGGAAGAGCGAGGCGAGCGGGAAGCCGATCATCACGACCAGCCCCATGACGATCAGCTCGCCGCCATGGTCGGCGAGGAACGTGGCCCGATCGGCCGCCGACAGCCAGTCGACGAGATCGCCCATGAAGGCGAAGAACACGATCTCGATCACCGAGATGGCCGCCGTGAGCACCGCCGTCGCGATCAGCGGCGCGATGAACGGCCGGGTATAGTGCCAGCAGAAGGCGAGGAATCCGTCGGGCGGCGTCCCCGGCGGGTCCGCTGGGTAGGGATCGACGATTCGTTCGAACGCGGCGAACACGGCAGTCACTCCTTGGGGTCGGCCCCCGGCTATCGTTTCCGGTCACCATGGGACCGGCACGGAATTCCGGCAAGCCGGCGCCCGGGCCGGCCTTGCTGCGCGCCGCCAGGGGTCCTGGCTATGAATGAGGTCACAGGAGCCACCTCTCCTACTCCGCCGCCTCGGCCGTGTCGTCGAGCCCGAGGAACCCGCCCGATTGGCGCTTCCACAGCGAGGCGTAGATGCCACCGCGCGAGACCAGTTCGGCATGCGAGCCGGTCTCGACGACGGCACCGCGGTCCATCACGATCAGCCGGTCCATGGCCGCGATGGTCGAAAGCCGGTGGGCGATGGCGATCACCGTCTTGCCCTCCATCAGCCGCTTGAGCGATTCCTGGATCGCCGCCTCGACCTCCGAGTCGAGGGCGCTGGTGGCCTCGTCGAGGACCAGGATCGGCGCGTCCTTGAGGAGCACGCGGGCGATCGCGATCCGCTGCCGCTGGCCCCCCGAGAGCTTCACGCCACGCTCGCCGACATGGGCGTCGTAGCCTCGCCGGCCGTGCTTGTCGCCGAGTTCGGGAATGAAGGTCTCGGCGTGAGCCCAGCGTGCCGCTTCGGCGACCTCCGCCGCGGTCGCCTCGGGCCGGCCATAGGCGATGTTGTCCCGGATCGAACGGTGAAGGAGCGACGTATCCTGCGTGACGAGGCCGATCTGCCGTCGGAGCGATTCCTGCGTCACCCGGGCGATATCCTGCCCGTCGATCAGTATGCGTCCCTTCTCCACGTCGTAGAAGCGGAGCAGCAGGTTGACCAGAGTCGACTTGCCGGCGCCCGACCGCCCCACGAGGCCGACCTTCTCGCCGGGACGGATGGTGAGCGCGAGGTCGTCGATCACCCCGCCGTCGCGACCGTAATGGAAGCCGACATGGTCGAACCGGATCTCGCCCTGCGACACGACGAGTTCGCCGGCGCCGGCCGCGTCGGTCAGCCGGTTCGGTCTGGCGATGGTCTCCATCCCCTCCTGCACCGTGCCCATCGCCTCGAAGACGTTGATTGCGGTCCAGGTGATCCAGCCGGACATGGTGGCGATACGGATGGTCATGGCGCTGGTCATCGCCACCGCGCCGAGCGTGAGGTCGCCCCGCGCCCAGAGCCAGATGGCGAGCGCCATCGTGCCGCCGATCAGGATGCTGGTCGAGCCGGTCACGAGGCCGTTCATGATCGTGATCGCCCGTGTCTCGGCGCGGAACGCCTCGGTATGCTCCCGGAGCGCCTCCTCGGCGTAGTCGTCCTCCCGCCGGGCATGGGCGAAGAGCTTGACCGTCTGGATGTTGGTGTAGGAATCGACCAGGCGGCCGGTCAGCACCGAGCGCGCCTCCGAGACCGCGGTCGAGCGGTCGCGGATGCGCGGCACGAAGTAGACCAGGACGCCGGCAAAGAACGCGATCCAAGCCGCGACCGGGACCACCAGGCGCCAGTCGAGCTCGCCGAACAGGATCATCGCGCTGGTCGCGTAGACGGTGACGAACCAGATCGCCTCGCAGACCTGCACGACCGACTCGCGGAGCGCCGGGCCGGTCTGCACGATCTTCGATGCGATCCGTCCGGCGAAGTCGTCGGCGAAGAACCCGACCGACTGACGGACGACATACCGGTGCGTCTGCCAGCGGACGAGGTTGGTGAAGGACGGTGCAAGCGTCTGGTCGATCAGCATCTGGTGGATGAAGCTCGTCACCGGCCGTGCGATCACGATGACGAAGGCCATCCACAGGAGCGTGCCCCCGTGCTCGGCGAGGAGATCGGTGGGCCGCGTGTCCTGGAGCAGATCGACGATCTGGCCGAGATAGTCGTAGAGCGCCACCTCGACGAGGGCGACGACGAGGCCCATGACGAGCAGCGCTGCCAGCCCCGGCCAGACCTGGCGCGTATAGTGCCAATAGAAGCCGACGAGCGTCGCCGGCGGCATCCTCTCGTCGTGCGGCCGGAAGAGGTCGATGAACGACTCGAACGTACGGAACATGGCGATGACCACGGGAATCTCGATGCGGTGGACGCGCGTGCGCGCGGACGGAACGGGCGGCATGCCCGGTGGCCGAGCCTGGCGGTGGACCGCGGATGGGAACGTGCCCCGCGGCGCTGCCGCGCCGGGGGACCTCGATCAGGTCGAAGCTTCGGTGGAGCTAACGGGCCGTGTCGAGGCGGAACCGGTGGCGTGCGAATGCCAGGTCGGATCTGACGATCTGATCAATCCGCTCCATTCGTGGCCTCCTCGGTTCGCGCAAGGTGACGAGCGTGTCTCGCCGTCCGCGCCGTTCATAGCGGCAATTGCACTGGAGACTACGACATTCCTGTGGCGAGA
>JBIQKL010000076.1:13301-18180 GCA_044506555.1 Hyphomicrobiales bacterium
CCGCGCCGTTCATAGCGGCAATTGCACTGGAGACTACGACATTCCTGTGGCGAGATGGCGTTTCCCCGGCGGTGTGGCCGATGCGCAACGTCCGCAACCGTACGTGCCGCCTTCAACCCGCCCGTCCCCGCGTACACGGGAACGAGCGGTGGCCTCCGGTCCCTCCGAAGCGAAGATGGCCCTTTCCGCGCGAGCGACCGCCCTACTCCGCCGCTGCACGTTCCTCGGCATCGAGCCCGAGGAAGCCGCCCGATTGCCGGTGCCAGAGCTGGGCGTAGATGCCGTTCCGTGCCAGCAGTTCCTGGTGCGTGCCTTCCTCGACGATCTGGCCGTCATCCATCACCACCAGGCGGTCGAGCACGGCGATGGTCGAGAGACGGTGCGCGATGGCGATCACCGTCCGGCCTTCCATGAGGCTGTAGAGCTGGTCCTGGATCGCCGCCTCGACTTCCGAATCGAGCGCGCTGGTCGCCTCGTCGAGAACGAGGATCGGCGCATCCTTCAGGAGGAGCCGCGCGATCGCGATCCGCTGCCGCTGGCCGCCGGAGAGCTTCACGCCGCGCTCGCCGACATGGGCGTCGTAGCCGGTGCGGTCGCGCCAGTCCTCGAGGTGGGCGATGAAGTCTGCGGCCTCGGCGCGCGTGGCGGCCTCGGCGATCTCGGCCTCGCTGGCCTGGGGCCGGCCGTAGCGGATGTTGTCGCGGACCGAGCGGTGCAGCAGCGAGGTATCCTGCGTGACCACGCCGACCGCGGCCCGCAGGCTCTCCTGCGTGACCCCGGCGATGTCCTGCCCGTCGATCAGGATGCGCCCGGACTCGAGGTCGTAGAAGCGGAGCAGCAGGTTGACGAGGGTCGACTTGCCCGCGCCCGAACGGCCGACGAGGCCGACCTTCTCGCCCGGCGCGATCGACAGCGACAGGTCCTCGATCAGGCCGCCGGGCCGACCGTAGTGGAAATGCACGTGCTCGAACCGGATCGCCCCCTCGGTCACGGCCAGCGGCACGGCATCGGCGCGGTCGACCACCTCCTGCGGCCGGCTGATGGTCTCGATGGCGTTCTCGAGCGTGCCGACGTTCTCGAACAGCGAGGTGATGGTGCGGAGAATCCAGCCCGACATCTGGTTGAGCCGGATCACCAGCGCGTTGGCCATGGCGATGGCGCCGACGCTGATCTCGCCGGTCGACCACAGCCAGACCGACAGCGCCGCGGTGGCGAAGATGAGCAGGCTGTTGATGATGTTGAGCGACACCATCATCTTCATGACGGTCCATGCGAGCCCGCGGAAGGCGACGACCTGGCGGACGAAGCCTTCCTTCGCGAACTCCTCCTCGCGCTCGGCATGCGCGAAGAGCTTCACCGCCTGGATGTTGGTGTAGCTGTCGACGACGCGACCCGAGAGGCCGGAATTGGCCTCTGCCGCGGCCTCGGATCTGGCGCGGACCGGCGGCACCATCCAGTAGATCGTCACCACATAGGCGAGGCTCCAGACCGCCACCGGAATGATGAGCCACGCGTCGAGGCCGGCGAACAGCGCGATGGTTCCGGTAAGATAGATGACGAGGGTGAAGATGCCCTCGATGACGTTGACCACGCTCTCGCGCAGCGCCGGCCCGCTCTGCAGCACCTTCTGCGCGATGCGTCCGGCGAAATCGTTCTGGAAGAAGGTGAGGCTCTGGCGGAGCACGTAGCGGTAGCTTCGCCAGCGCACCAGCGCGGTGATGCCGGGGACGAAGGCGATGCTGGTCAGCCCACGCGACAACAACGCCACGGCCGGCCGGAGGACCAGGATGACCAGCGCCATTCCCGCCAGGGACCAGCCATAGGTGGAAAAGAAGGCGGCCGGCGGCGTCACGGTCGCCCAGTCGACGACGATGCCGAGGAAGACGAGCAGCGCCATCTCGGCCAGGGCGGAGACAAACGATACGACGACGATCGCCGCGATCAGCCGCCGCTGCGGCGCGAGGAAATGCCAGAAGAACGCCATCATGCGATCCGGCGGGCGTTCCACCGGCGCATCGACGAAGGGATCACTGAGGCGTGCGAACCACTGAAGCATCGTCACCATGCCTCCGCCGGCGCGCGCCGGTCGGAGAGTCTCGACCTGTCCCAATCTAGTGCGGCAGCGCCATAATGCACACCACCGCCGCCCTCGCGCTGTATCAGCCCGACATCCCGCAGAACGCCGGAAACATGCTCCGCCTCGCCGCCTGCCTCGGCGTGCCGGTGCACGTCGTCGGCCCGTCCGGCTTCGATTTTTCCGACCGGGCGCTGCGGCGCGCGGGGATGGACTATCTCGGCCATGTGGAAATCCTGCGGCACGTCGACTGGATAGAATTCGACCGGGCCCGCGTCAGTTCCCGTCAGCGGCTCGTGCTGCTCACCACCCGCGGCGACACGCCCTATACCGGCTTCGCCTTCGCGCCCGGCGATATCCTGATGCTCGGCCGCGAGAGCGCCGGCGTGCCGGAGGAGGTTCACACCGCCGCCGATGCCCGTCTTGTGGTGCCGATGCGGCCCGGTTTGCGCTCGATCAATGTCGCCGCGGCGGCCGCCATGGTATTGGGGGAGGCGCTCCGCCAGACCGGCGGCTTCCCCGCCTTTCCTCCCCGATGACCGGAACCATGTCCCTCCCGCCCGACCTCGACGACAAGAAGCGCCGCGCCTTCGCATGGTTCACCGAGCTTCGCGACAAGATCGCGGCGGCGCTCGAATCGATCGAGAACGAGGCTCCTGCCGGCATGCCCTTCGCCGACTTGCCGCCGGCGAAGCTCGTCAGGAAGCTCTGGGCGCGGAAGGACCATACCGGCGCCGATGGCGGCGGGGGCGTGATGGGCATGATGCGCGAGGGCCGCGTCTTCGAGAAGGCCGGGGTCCACGTCTCCGCCGTCCATGGGGAGTTCTCGCCGGAGTTCCGGGGCGAGATCCCCGGCGCCACCGAGGACCCCCGCTTCTGGGCCGGCGGCATCTCGCTGATCGTCCATCCGCGCAATCCGCATGTGCCGACCGTCCATATGAACACGCGGATGGTGGTGACCAGCCGGCAATGGTTCGGCGGCGGCGCCGACCTCACGCCGATGCTCGACCGGCGCCGGCTCCAGGACGACCCCGACTCGCGCGACTTCCACGCCGCGATGGAGGCCGCCTGCACGCCGCATCCGGTCGCCGACTACGCCCGCTACAAGCAGTGGTGCGACGAGTACTTCTTCCTCAAGCACCGTGGCGAGATGCGCGGCATCGGCGGCATCTTCTACGACTATCTCAGTTCGGGCGACTGGGAGGCGGACTTCGCCTTCACCCGCGAGGTCGGCCTCGCGTTCCTGGCGATCTATCCCGAGATCGTCCGCCGCAACGTCGCGACGCCGTGGACCGAGGCGGACCGCGACGAGCAGCTCGTCCGCCGCGGCCGCTACGTCGAGTTCAACCTGCTCTACGACCGCGGCACGATCTTCGGGCTCCGCACGGGCGGCAACGTCGAGTCGATCCTCTCCTCGATGCCGCCCCTGGCGAAATGGCCGTGACGGCCGACGTCACCGCATAATGATGGTTTTTACGATCTCGACAGCGGCACCGCGCCGGTGTGAGATGGCGTCATGAGCACACAGACGGCAAGCCCTCCGACCGACGACGGCAGCTGGGAGTTCCTCGAGGACACGTACTGGTACGTGCCCACGCCCTACCTGCCGGCGATCGTCCTCGTGAACGTCAACCCGGCCCAGACGGGCGCGGTGGTCGACCAGACGCTGTGGCATATCGAAAGCGTCGAGAACGGCTACGTCATCGGCCAGGTGGCATCGAATTTCGGCGCGGGCTGGGGCTACTCCACCCTGGTGGGCTCGATCACGCCGGACGGATCGGTGTCGTTCAGCTTCACGCCGGACGATCCCGATTCCCAGCTGACCGTCGGCATCGGCACCATGGTCTTCGAGGAAGGCGCCTGGTTCTTCGAGATGCAGATGACCACCGGCAGCGGCGCCGCCAACATCACCCACTGGGCCTATATGGCGCAGGCGGTCCCCGGCGACCGCGCCTGGGACTCGCTCCCCGGCTATCCGGATACCAGCATCCCGGAGGCGTTTTCCGGCGATTCCGTCGACTCCCAGCCGCTCACGCTGATCATGGGCACCAACGGCAAGGACGTCCTGCCAGGGCCGGACGCGGGCGACGGGCTGCTGCTTTTCGGCCTCGGCGGGCGTGACATCCTCACCGGCAGCAGCATTGCCGACGGGCTGGACGGCGGCGCCGGCAAGGACAAGCTCAAGGCCGGCGGCGGCGCCGACGATCTTTACGGCGAATCGGGCGCCGATACGCTCAAGGGCGGCGCCGGCAGCGATTACCTCGACGGAGGCAAGGGCAAGGACAAGCTCACCGGGGGCGCCGGCGCGGACCTGCTGCACGGCGGCAAGGGCAAGGACAAGTTCATCGTCACCAAGGTCGAGCACTCCACGCCCGATGCGCCCGACACGATCCTCGACTTCATGATCGACAAGGACCGGATCGACCTGCGCAAGATCGATGCACGGCCGGGCAAGGCGGACGACGACTTCCTGTTCATCGGCACGCGGGATTTCACCGGGCACAAGGGCGAGCTCCGCTACGAGGCTGCCGACGGGAATACAATCGTCCAGGGCGATACCGATGGCGACGGCCACGCGGACCTTGCCATCGTCCTCGTCGGCAATCTGACGCTGAGCGGCGGCGACTTCATCCTCTGACCGCTATTGAATTGCCGTCTGCGGCCAGATGCATCGTCGCGGAAGGCGAGCACGCCGGCACACCCGCCGTCTCCTCGGACGGGCGTTGCGCTATTCGCCCCGCCCGAACAGCCGGCGGAACCACGACGCGATCACCGCGCCGATCAGGCTGAACACGCCGATCGAGT
>JBIQKL010000003.1:0-2562 GCA_044506555.1 Hyphomicrobiales bacterium
TTACGCCTTCAGCTCGAAATAGGTCTGGTGCTCGCGCGACAGGCGGCAGGCGCGATCGACGTCGCCGGCGACGATGGCCGCGAGGATCGGTGCGTGGCTCTCGGCCACGGCGTGCATGTCGAGATTGGGCTGGACGATCGTCTTCCGCGAATGGAGCTCGACGTGGAGCGACTCCCACATGCGGAGCAGCAGCTCGTTGCCGGCCGCCCGCATGATCACCCGGTGGAACCAGGCGCTGTGGTGCACCATCGCCTCGACGTCACCGCTCCGGGCCGCTTCGCGCATGCCGTCGAGATGCTCGGCGACGAGTTCCGGATGGGCGTGGAGCCGCGGGAATGCCAGCCGCATCGCCGCCTCCTCGAGCGCGCCGCGGACGACGTAGATCTCCTGCTGGGCGCGCGCGTGGTAGTCGTTGACGAAGGAGCCGCGGCGGGGGCGGATCGTCACCAGCCCGCCCTGTTCGAGGTCGCGGAGCGCTTCGCGGACCGGCGCCTGGCTCGATCCGAACTCGCGGGCGAGTTGCAATTCGACCAGCCGTTCGCCGGGCCGGTAATGGCCGGAGACGATGCGTTCGATCAGCATGTTGCGGATGCGCACGCTGAGCGGCGGATGGTCGACGTTCTGGCGCCGTTCGGGCTCGGAATGGGAAAGGGCTTCCACGCGTAAAAGGCTCCCCGGTCGCGCCCGACTTGGCGCGGGAAATCTGGCGCGCATCCCTCTGCCAAACGGGCCGGCCGCACGCCAGACCGGCCAGAGCTAGCACGTTGACAGCCAGATAATCGATAATCGATAGTCGAACTGGAACAAGTCAAAGGCTCCGGAAGAGGGCCTTCTGGCCGGCGGGCGAACGACCTGCCGGCACGATCGGCGGGCAGACGATCCGCCGGCAAGGGAGGAGACTGATGGCGCTGGACATCGTGCGCGCGAATTCGGTCGAGCAGGCCGCGAGCGCTCTCGCCGGCGACGACGGGGCGCGGTTCCTCGGTGGCGGGACCTTCCTCGTCCGCGCATTGACCGCCGGCGACGGCTCGATCCGGAAATTCGTGCTCGCCGACGGCCTCGGGCTCGATGCGATCGAGGCCGGCGAAACGGTCACGCTCGGCAGCGCGGCCTCCATGGCGACAATCGCCGCCGTCCCCGGCCTCGCCTTCCTCCGCCCGGTCGCCGAGTCGATCGGCGGTCCGGCGATCCGCAACATGGCGACGGTCGGCGGCAATCTCTTCGCATGGAGCCCCTACGGCGATTTCGCCGTGGCGCTCCTCGCTCTCGGCGCGACCGTGACCCGGGCCACCGCCGACGGCGAGACGCGCGAGGACCTCGAGGTCTTCCTCGGCAGGGAGGAGGGTCGCGGCATCGTCCGCTCCGTGCAGTTCCCGCGGCCGGCGGACGGCGCGTTCCGCTACCTCAAGGTCACACGCAAGCACCCGCACGGCGCTTCGGTGCTCTCGATCGCGGCGCTGCTGCCGGTGAGCGGCGGCAAGGTCACCGGCGCCCGCGTCGCCTATGGCGCCATGGCCAGGCGGCCGATGCGGGCAAGGGCGGTGGAAGCCGCGCTCGAAGGCCGCGCGCTCGACGCGGCGACGATCGCCGCGGCGGTCGCGGTCGCGGCGGAGGGCACCGCGCCGGAGGACGATCCGCAGGCGAGCGCCTGGTACCGGCGGGAAGTGCTTCCCGTCCATCTCGAGCGGCTGCTGACGGGGGAGGCGCGCTGATGACCAAGATCCCGCTCATCTTCACGGTCAACGGCGCCGAGCAGGCGGAGTTCGTCGAGAGCGATGCGACCCTCGCCGACGTGCTCCGCGACAAGCTCGGGCTGACCGGTACCCGCGTCGGCTGCGGCCAGGGCACCTGCGGCGCCTGCACGGTGCTGGTCGACGACGCGCCGGTGCTCTCCTGCCTGACGCTCGCGGCGCGGGCCAACGGCACGCATGTCACCACCGTCGAGGGCCTCGCCGCGGGCGGCACGCTGCACGCGCTGCAACGCGCCTTCGCTGACGGCTTCGCGATCCAGTGCGGCTTCTGCACCTCGGGCATGCTGGTCGCGGCCAAAGCGCTGCTCGACGCCAACCCCGATCCGGACCGCGACGACGTGGTCGACGCGATCTCCGGCAACATCTGCCGCTGCACCGGCTACGAGCCGATCATCAACGCCGTCCTTGCCGCCGCCGCCGATCTCCGCGGCGCCAGGTCGGCCTGAGGAGGACGTCCGATGGAACACGTCCGCTCCTTCTTCGCCGGCGAGCGCACCGACGACGGCAAGGCGGTCGGCACCAGCCTGACCCGCTCCGACGCGCTCGGCCACGTCACCGGCCAGACCCAGTTCTACGCCGACCGCAGCTTTCCCGGCACGCTCCACCTCAGGATGGTGCGGAGCCCGCACGACCATGCCCGCATCCTCTCGGTGGACACGTCCGAGGCCGAGAAGATGCCCGGCGTCGTCCGCATCCTCACCCACAAGGACGTTCCGGCCAACATCTACACCATCCTCCGCCTGATCCAGGTCGAGCCCAACGACGAGCCGGTGCTCGCCGAGGACAAGGTGCGGTTCAAGGGCGAGCAGGT
>JBIQKL010000003.1:2662-5575 GCA_044506555.1 Hyphomicrobiales bacterium
CCAACGACGAGCCGGTGCTCGCCGAGGACAAGGTGCGGTTCAAGGGCGAGCAGGTCGTGGCGGTCCTCGCCGAGACCGAGGCGGAGGCTCGCGCCGCAGTGGCCAAGGTGAAGGTCGAGTACGAGGTGCTGCCGGCGGTGCTCGACGTCGAGGAGGCGCTGCGGCCGGGTGCGCCGCTGGTCAACGAGTACCACGGCAACAACTTCTTCACCTACGAGGGCCACCCCTTTCGGCGGGTCCGGTTCGGCGACGTCGAGCAGGGCTTCGCCGCGGCCAACCACGTCGTCGAGCACCGCTACCAGTCGGCGCCGATCGAGCATGCCCCAGTCGAGACCACCGGCTGCATCGTGGTGCCGGAAGCCAACGGCCGCCTCACCTGCTACTCCAACACGCAGGCGCTGTTCTTCACGCTCGACAATGCCGGCCTGATCCTCGACGTCCCGTTCCAAAAACTCCGGCTGATCGGCGGTACGGTCGGCGGCGGCTTCGGCGGCAAGGTCGACGTGATCACCGAGCCGGTGGCGATGCTCGGCGCGATGCTCACCGGCCGGCCGGTGAAATACGCCTATAGCCGCGAGGAGGAGATGCAGGTCTCCTCGCCGCGCGCCGCCGAGCGCATCTACATCAAGGACGGCGTGATGGACGACGGGCGGATCGTCGCCCGGCAGGTCCGGCTCTACGTCGACGCCGGCGCCTATTCGCGCCACAGCCCCTACGGCACGACCAAGGCCGCGGCCCACATGCCCGGTCCCTACACGATCCCCAACGTGTCGGTCGACGCGCATTGCGTCTACACCAACCGCACCCCGTCCTCGGCGATGCGCGGCTTCGGCGTCACCATCGGCGACTTCGCGCTCGAGGTGCAGATGGACAAGCTGGCGCGGATGCTCGGCATCGACCCGATCGCCTTCCGCATGAAGAACGCCTACCGCGACGGCGACATGAAGGCCCATGGCGAGCTGACCAAGGGCGCCGCGCTGGTCGAGACGATGCAGGCGGCGGCCGCGCTCGCCGATTGGCCGGTTTCGGCGGAAGACGCCGCGGCGTCATCGTTGAAGACGGGTGCGTGATGGCGATGGTCCTTGATGCGAACGCGACACCACCTCTCCCATGGGGAGAGGTCGGATCGAGGCGGATGCAATCCGCGTCGATCCGGGTGAGGGGCGTGCCCTCCCGGGCGCCCGCGGACCGCAGGCCACAACCCCTCACCCGCTCCGGCCGCGGACATCCGTCCGCGCCCGAAGCGACCTCTCCCCATGGGAGAGGTGGCGCTGCGGCAGCGCCGGCATCCCATTTGCCAGCGGAGCGCTGACCATGGCCAAGGCACACGGGCGCGGCGTCGCCGCGGTGAACTACCCGACCGGCATGAATCTCGGCGGCGATCCGAGCCAGGCGCTGGTGCATGCCACCACCACCGGCAATTTCGTCGTCTCGCTTTCCTCCACCGACCTCGGGCAGGGGTTGAAGACGGTGATGACCCAGATCTGCGCCGAGGCGATCGGCGTGCCGCCGGAGATGGTGATCATCGACACCGCCGACACCGACACCGGCCCGCACTGCATGGGCACCTTCGCCAGCCGCGGCACGCATCGCATCGGCAACGCCATCATCATGGCGGCGAAGGAGGCGCGGGCGGTGCTGATGGACGTGGCGGCGGAGGAGCTCGAAGTCGGCGCCGCCGACCTCGAGACCGACGGCAAGGGCAACATCCACGTCAAGGGCGTGCCGTCGAAGTCGATCCCCGTGTTCCAGGTGGCGCTGGCCGCGCACTTCAAGCACGGCAAGACCGTGTCGGGCCGCGGCATCTTCATGCAGACCCGCTCCTTCCCCGACCCGGAGACGGGCAAGATGGTGCCGGCGACGACCTATGCGCATGCCTGCACGATCGCCGAGGTCGAGGTCGACACCGAGACCGGCGAGGTGGCGGTGCTGTCGCTCAAGAGCGCCTACGAGATCGGCCGCGCGCTCAATCCGAAGATGGTCGAGCAGCAGATCATCGGCGGCGCCTGGATGGGGATGAGCCATGCGCTCTACGAGACCACCGAGCCGTATTATCCCGACCGCGCCCACGGGCCGCTCGACTTCAACGAATACCTGATGCCCGGGCCGGCCGACCTGCCGGCCTTCGAGGGCGTGATCCTGGAACGACCGTCGGCAGACGGCCCGTACGGCGCCAAGGGCGTCGGCGAGATGACCGCCAATTCGCCGATCCCGGCCATCGCCAACGCGATCTTCGACGCCGTCGGCGTCCGCATCGACACCATCCCCATCACGCCGGAGCGGGTGCTTCGCGCGATTCGCGCCCGCGAAGGCGCTCTCGAGGCTGCAGAGTAAGAGGACGACGAGATGCTGAAAGTTCTGTCGCTGATGAAGCGGAAGCCGGGCACGAGCTATGACGAGTTCCGCGACTGGGCGCTCAACCACCACGCCGAGCTCGCCAAGAAGATCCCGGGCATGCGCGGCTACCGGATGAACGTGCCGCTCAAGGAGAACCCGGATTCGCCCTGCGACGCGATCTCCGAAATGTGGTGGGACTCGGACGAGGCGCGGCTCGCCGGCTTCGCCACCGAGGAAGGCAAGGCGGCCGGCGCAGACGCCGCAGCCCATGCCGAGCGCTTCCATTTCATGGCCGAGGAGAAGGTGCTGATCGGGTAGAATTCGCGATGCGCGGTCGTCGTTCCAGGATTCGGGTTCACCAGGCGATGCATCTTGCAGACCCCCTCCCGACCTCCCCCTTTCAGGGGGAGGAGAACCCGCGTCGCCGTGGATATCCTGTCGGCATCGGGATTCCGGCTCGGACGGCCCATCCTGCTCCCCCTCCCCCTGAAAGGGGGAGGTCGGGAGGGGGTCCTTCTTCTTCGGTCGACGGTGGTTCCAGCCCATGACCCAGCCCGTCATCGACGCGCATCACCA
>JBIQKL010000003.1:5675-31071 GCA_044506555.1 Hyphomicrobiales bacterium
TCGGTCGACGGTGGTTCCAGCCCATGACCCAGCCCGTCATCGACGCGCATCACCACATCTGGCGGCAGGCGGACCTGCCGTGGCTGGCGGGGCCGATGGTGCCGCGGATCTTCGGTCCTTACGAGCCGATCCGCCGCGACTACGCAATCGAGGAATATCTCGAGGACGTCGAAGGCGCCGGGGTGGCGAAGTCGGTCTACGTGCAGGCCAACTGGCCGCGCGAGCATGCGGTCGAGGAGGCTGCATGGGTGCAGGCCGAGGCCGACCGCAGCGGCTGGCCGCACGGCATCGTCGCCTATGCCGACCTGATGGGCGAGGACGTCCGCCCGACGCTCGACCGGCTGGCGGCAATTCCGCTCGTCCGCGGCGTCCGGATGCAGCTCCACTGGCACGACAACCCCCAATACCGCTTCGCCCCGCATGCCGACGTGGCCGACGACCCCGTCTTCCGGCGCAATCTCGCGGCGCTCGCCGATTACGGCATGTCCTTCGACCTCCAGGTCTTCGCTTCGCAGATGGAGGGCGCGGCGCGCCTCGCCGCGGATCACCCGCGCACGATCTTCATCCTCCAGCACGCGGGGATGCTGGAGGACCTCTCCGACCGGGGTCGCGAGACCTGGTTCCGCGGCATGCGGCTGCTCTCGGCCCAGCCCAACGTCGTCTCCAAGCTCTCCGGACTCGGTACCTTCATCCACCGGAACGATCCGGCGCACGTCGCCTGGGTCGTCCGCGAGACCGCCGACATGTTCGGCCACGACCGCTGCCTGTTCGGCTCGAACTTCCCGATCGAGAAGCTGTGGACGGACTACGGCTCGCTGGTCTCGGCCCACCGCGAGGCCCTCGCGTCCTTCACCCCGGCGCAACAGGCGGCGATGCTCCACGACACGGCGGCCCGGGTCTATCGGCTATAGGCTATTCCGCCGCCGCGATCGCCTCGCCGGCGGGAGCATTCTGTTCTACCGGCGCGGAAAGCCCGAAGACGCTCCGGGCGCGGGCGAGCCACGCCGCCTCGTCCAGCGTGACCACCATGACCTCGCCCGCCGCGGTGGCGATGGCGACCGCCTCGCCGGCGGGCAGCCACGTCATCCGCCGGAGGTGGCCGCCCGCCTCGTCCTCGGATTCCGGGTCCGCCGTGGCGCCGTAGATCCGCGCCGTCGCCATCAGCTTGCCGTCCGTAAGCGACCAGACCTTGAGGTTGCCTTCGGTGTCGACGGCGGCGATGCGCGTGTCGTCCGGGCTCCACGCCGCCCCGTCGATCTGGCGGCTGCCGAGGTCGATGCGGAGCGGCTCGCCCGGCGTGGCGATATCGTAGACATAGACGATGCCGCCGTTGCCGGTGACCAGCACCCGTGTGCCCGAATGGCTCACGGCGACGGTATCCATCGCGTCGTCGGCCTTCGGCCAGGCGATCTCGATTCGCTTCTTGCCGGGCACGTCCCACAGCCAGACATTGCCGAGCGCATCGGCCGAGACGAGACGATCGCCGCCGGGCAGCACGGCGAGCCCCTGCACCGGCTCGGGCTGCCGGCCCTCGAAATCCGCCGGCTCGCCGCCGAGCGGCCAGATGCGGACGTCGCCGCCGAGCGTGCCCAACACCAGCGCCTTGCCGTCGGGCAGCCAGCGGATCGCTTCGACCACGCTCTCGTCGATCCGCCGCTCCTCGACGATCTCGCCCTCCGGCCAGTCGCGGATGACGGCGAAGCCGCCATCGTCGACCGCAGCGAGCCACGGCCGGTCCGGGCTCCAGCGGAGCGAGCGGACCTCGCCGCCCTTGCCGGTGGGGATCGCAGCGGCGAAGCTCCGCGCCGGCAGGTCCCAGACGAAGACCCCGCCCGCATCACCGCCGGCGGCAAGCCAGCGGCCGTCGGACGAGAGGTCGAGGTCGGTGAGCGGCACCGCGCCCGGCGTGGCGAGCGCGTAGGTCGTCGGGTCGACCGAATCCGCCGTCCAGAACTTGACCGACCCGTCGACCGAGGCCGAGGCGAGCCGGGTGCCGTCCTCGTTCCAGGCGATCGACAGAACGGTGTTGGCGTGGCCGGCGAGGCGCCCGGCTGGCACCGGTCCGCCGTCGCCGAGGGCGTAGAGGCAGATGTCGGCGCCGCCGCAGGCCGCGGCCAACCGGTTGCCGGCGGGATCGAAGGCGAGCGCGGTGACGCTGCCCTGGCCTTGCACGACCTCGCGGACGGCGCCGGCAATGTCGACGAGGAAGACGCGGCCGTCGACGCTGCCCGCGGCGAGCCGGTCGCCGTGTTCGCTCAGCGCCAGCGACTGGAGGCGGACGTCGCCGGTGAGTGCGACATTGGTCAGGGCAGGGACGGGGCCTGTGAGGTCGGCACGGATCAGGCCGGCCGCCTCGGTCGCGACGGCCACGACGCCGCCGTCGGCGCTGACCGCGGCGGTGCGGGCGAAATCCTCGGCGATCGGGACCTTCGCGCAGTCGCTGCCGCTCTCGCAGCGCCAGGCGGCGATCTCCCGGCTGCCCTGCGACGCGCCGACGATCAGGCCGCCGGCGGCCGCGATCGCTGCGGCGCGGCCGATGTCGTCGGCGAGGCGCTGCTCGCCGGCCGGCGCGCCCGAAGCGTCGAACCGCATCAGCCTGCCGTCGTCGAGGAGCACCGTCGCGCCGCCGACGCGGGTGACGGCGAGCGCCCTCACCGCCGGCGGCTGCGGGCCGCTCGCCTCGAGCCGCGCGATCTCGGCGAAGCGATCCGGCGCCGTGCCGGCCTCGGGATCCCAGGTATCGATGCGTCCGGGTCCGCCGACCAGCACGTCGGTGCTGTCGGGAAGGAAGGCGACCAGTCCCGGCCGCATGCCGTCCGCGGCCGCGCTCCGCGCGAGATGCGGCGAGAGCGCGAGCACGGACTGTAGGAGCGCCGAGCGCGTCTCGGTGGTCGGCAGCATGCTCACCGCATCGACCGCCGCCGCCGTCGCCCCGGCAATGTCGCCGCGCTGGAGCAGGTCGCGGGAGGCGAAGGCGAGCAGCGTCGCCTCGGCGCCGCGGTCGGCGGCCTCGGCCTCGCGCCGGGCGCTCTCGGCGTTCTGCTCCGCCACGAAGGCGACGCCGCCGGCGACGACGATGACCGCCACCACGGCGGCGACCCCGGCGATCAGGAGGTTGCGAAGCCGCCGGCCGCGGCGCTTCTCCGCCTCGTCCTCGGCGATGCTCGCCGCGATGAACGTCTTCTCGGCGTCGTTGAGCGAGCGCGGATGGTCGAGCAGCCATTGCCGCGCCCTGCCGAGCAGCAGGCCGCGGAGCAGCGCCGCCCGCTTGTCCTTCTCGGCCGCCTTCTGCCAGTCGGCCATGGCGTGGTCGACCTGCATCCGGCCGATCAGGAAGTCGCGCTCCTCGTCGAGCCAGCCGCGGAGCCGCGGCCACTTCCGGAGCAGCGATTCGTGCGCCACCTCGACGGTGCGCTCGCCGCCCTCCTCGCCGAAGATGACCAGCCGCGCCGCCTCGAGCCGGTCGAGGATTGGCCGGGCCTTTTCGGGCAGCGTATCGAGGCGCGCCGGACGGCGGGAATATTCGCCTTCGCTGTCGATCCGCACCAGGCCGCCGATGAACGCTTCGCGGAGCGCCTGGAGGTCCTCCGGCGAGGGATTCAGCTCGGCCAGGACCTCGTCGGCGCGCTTCCGGACCGAGTTCTCGAGCGGGTTGAGGCCGGCGGCGGCATCGCCGAGGGCGGCATACTGGACCAGCGAGAGCTGCCGCGATGCACCGCCGAGGTCGCGGTCGCCGACGTAGCGGTCATAGAGCTCGCGGAGCGTGAAGGCGAGCAGCGGCAGCGCATCCTCGGTGCCGGCGTCGGCGCTCGCCGCCGCGATCAGCCCCTCCTCGACCTTCAGGCCGGCCACCTTGGCCGGACCCTCGACGATCTGCCGGATGCGGTCGAGCGGCATCGGCCCGAGGGAGAACTCCTCGAAACGCACGACGTCCTCTGCCGCCTGCTGGAGGAGGCCGAGATAATCGGAGCGGAGCGTGATCACGCCGAGATACATCGACGTATCGGCCGCGGCGGCCTTCATCAGCTGGAGGAAAGCCTGCGCCTCCTCGGGCGGGGTGATGGTGAACAGCTCCTCCGCCTGGTCGATCGAGATCAGCACCCAGGCCTCGCGCGAGCCGGCGGCGGTCTGCAGCTGCTCGGTCAGCGCGGCGAGCGCCGGAGCGGGATCGGCGGCGAAGCGCTCGCGCCAGGCGCGCCAGTCGTCGGTCTTGCCGAGCGCCTCGGCGGCGGCGCGGGCGAATTCGCCGACCGGATCGGTCCGCGGCCGGAAGGGCGGCAGGACGATCCAGTTCCGGCGGTCGCGGGCGAGCCGCGGCAGGACGCCGGCGCGGAGCAGCGAGGACTTGCCCGAGCCCGAGGCGCCGAGCAGCGCAACCAGCTTCGGCGGCCCCTGGACGCGGCGCGCGTTCAGCCGCTCGATCAGGCGCCGGACGTCGTCGTCGCGGCCGAAATAGATCGCCGCGTCGTCGGCCTGGAACGACAGCAGCCCCGGATAGGGCGGCCGCCGCTGGTCCCACGGGAAGCCGCCCTGGGCGTCGAGGGCGATCTGGGTGAGCTCGCGCTCGAGCTGGGCGAGGCCGCCCTGGCGGTCGGCGCGGAGGTCGAGCTGCTGGATGTCGGGGGCGACGAAGCGCTCGCCGCCGGGCGCGACGATCACCGGGAAGATCGACTTGCCGAGCGCCCGGGCCTGGGTGAACTCGGCGAAGCACCATTTCGATTCGAGCCAGTGCGGCGTCAGCACCAGGATCACGGCGTGGGCGCTGTCGATCTGCTGGTAGAGCGTCCGCTCCCAGTTGGTGCCGGGCTGGAGGCCGCTGTGCTTGTCGATGTCGAGGAAGGTCTGGTCGAATCCGGCCGAGCGCAGCCATGCCATGATCTCCGCGGAGACGGCGTTGTCCCGGCTGGAATGGGAGACGAAGATCCGTGCCATCGCGCGCGGTCAGCCCATCGGACGGCAGCGTGTGGCCGGCATCGCCGCTGTGGCGTCGTTCACCAGGGGACCCATGACGCTATGGCCGAACGGCTCCATCACCATTATCCTCGCCATCGGTAGAGTTGGAGCGCCGCCGGGTCAATCCGGCGGCGGGTCTCGTGGTGGCGGGGATGCGGGGAACCGGAATTCGGCGTTGGGTGCGCGCATCCGCGGCGGCGGTCGCGCTCGTCGCCTTCGGCTTCGCGGCCCTGGCCGATGACGGCGTCTGGAAGGAGCGGAGCCAACTGGTCTGGGACGCGGCCGGCGGCAAGCTCGCCCGCCAGACGTTCCGCGCCTGGGACGCCAATCCGGCGCTCGGCCTCGACTTCGTCTGGGAACCCTCGGCCGGCAAGTCCGAACCCGGCGCGATCGACGGCACCGGCCGCCTGATCTGGCTGGCGAAGGGCGCCGCCGCCTACGACCGCACGGCGATCTTCTCCGAATACGAGGGCGAGCTTCGGAACGGCCGGCCCGAAGGGCGCGGCAAGATCCGGCTCCGCTCCGGCCTCGTCTATGACGGGACCTGGCGCGACGGCCTGATGACCGGCTACGGCGTGCTCCGCTTCGCGACCGGCGACCGCTACAGCGGCGCCGTGCGGGACGGCATGCCCGACGGACTCGGCCGCTACGCCTCGGTCGACGGCCTCGTCTACGAGGGCGCCTTCGTTGCCGGCCGGCGCGAGGGCGAAGGCATCCTCACCCTGCCCGACGCCCGGCGTTTCCGCTCGGTGTGGAAGGACGGGGCGGAGGTGGAACGGACGCCGCTCGACGGCGCCCCTGTCCGGGCGGCGCAGGCCGGCGGCGTGACGGTCGACACCTACATCGACACCAGGCTGAACAACGAGTTCATCGACGCCGACCTCGACATGCTGTCCTACGCCTATACGGCGACGCCGTCCGCCGGCGCGGTGGCGGTGACGCTCGACGCGCCGAAGATCCTCGACCTGTGGAAAGGCGACGCGGTGATCCGCGACGACACGGTCGACCGCTCGGCGTGGATGTTCGAGGATCCCGGCCAGTTCGCGCCGGTGTTCCTGGTGATCGAGCTGGCCAACGAGGGCGGCCAGCCGCAGCAAGTGACGTCGGCGTGGTTCGATCTCGCCGAATCGGCAACCGACACCCAGCCCTACGTCGTGATCTACGGCTCGCACGACACCGTGTTCAACCCGACCTTCTCGTTCCAGAACTTCGGCTGGGGCGAGGCGCTCGATGCGACCCTGACCTACGCCTTCGGCACCGAGGACGGTCCGGTGACCGAGGAGTTCGCGGTCGATGTCGGGACGATCGACAGCTATCTCGAGGCGACGACGATCGAGGGCATGGCAGCGCTCGGGGTCGATACCGCGGCGCTCAGCGACTGGGAGTCGCTCGAGTGCAAGCGCTTCGACCGCGACCTCCGCTGCGCCATCGAGCCCGGCGACTACGACGACCTGCTGGGCCGGCTCGGGCCCGCGACCTTCGTCCGGGACAACTACCTGATGACGCGCCTCACCGGAGAGCTCGCATACGACTGGGTCGATGCCGGCGGCAACCGCAACAGCCGGGTCTCGCCGGTGTCGGTCGACCTGCCGCTGGTCTATCTCGGCATGCGCGCCGAGGGCGGCGCGCCGGGTCCGATCGAGCGCGGCTTCCCGACCATCACGCTGCCGCTCGACCAGCACGACGTGCGCGTGCCGATCCCGTTCACCGCCGACCTCGCGCCCGGCGAGTCGCGCCGCTTCGCGCTCAACTTCGTCGCCGAGAAGTCGTCGCACCACCTGTTCCAGTTCGTCTTCGAGCTGGCCGACGGCAACACCGTCTCCTCGCCCGTTGTCGACCTCACCTACTTCACGCCCCGGCTCGCCGCTCTCAACTGACGGAGTTCGTCATGCCTCGCCCATGCCTCCTCCGCCTCGCCTCCACTGCCGCCGTCGCCCTGGTCCTCGCCGCGACGGGCGCCGCCGCGGATACCGGCGTCTGGCAGAAGCGCAGCCAGCTCGTGTGGAACGAGACGGACGGCAAGCTGGTGCGAAAGGCGTATCTCGCTTGGAACGCCGCGCCCGACCTCGACCTCGAATTCGCCTGGGACGGCACGGACCGCGGCGACGGCCCGATCGACGGCGAGGGACGGCTGGTCTGGCGCGAGCGCGGCGCGCCGGCCTACGACCCGACCGCCGTCTACAGCGACTACGTCGGCGACGTGAGGAACGGCCGGCCGGACGGCGAAGGGCGGCTCAAGACGCGGGACGGTCTGGTTTATGTCGGGGCGTGGCGCGGCGGCGCGATGGAAGGCGAAGGCCGAATCCGCTTCGCCAGCGGCGAGGCCTTCGAGGGACGCTTCGTTGCCGGCCATCCCGATGGCGCCGGACGTCTCACCACGCCCGATGGACGCACCTGGCGATCGGTGTGGCGCGACGGTGCCGAGGTGGAGCGCAAGCCCGCCGAGGACAGCATCCGGCTCGCCCAGGCGGAGGGCGTCGCGGTCAACGTCTACATCGACAGCCGTCTCAACGACGAGTTCCGCTCGGCCGCGGACGAGGACGGCTTCGACCGCTTCGCCTACCGGATCGACGACGCCGACGGCGTGCTGCGGATACGCCCCGACGACGACGACCTGGTCAGCCACTGGAAGGGAGACGACCCGATCAAGGCGACGCTTCGCCAGGGCTGGAGCAACTACTTCGAGGAAGCGACGCAGTTCGGCCCCGTCTTCGTGGTGGTCGACATCGCCAACGAGGAGAACCAGACGGCGGAGGTGGTGGGCGCCTGGCTCGACATCGCCGAGAGCATGTCCGACCTCCAGCCCTATCTCGATGCCTGGGGCCCGGCGGACGGCTGCAACACGCGGCTGGAACCGGTCTTCTCGCTCTTCAATTCCGGCTGGGGCGGCGTCGAGAATGCCCGCCTGACCTACGCCTTCGGCACCGAGCAGCAGCCGCTCGACCAGGCCTATGTCACGGAGGTCGGCAGCATCGACACCTTCGCCGAAGTGTCGCTCCTCGACGCCGTGCAGGCGCTCGGCCTCGATCTCGACCGCCTCAGGAACGACGATTTCCAGTGCACCTCCGAAGACGCCTATGCGGCATGTCTCGCCGACTGGCAGGATTCCGAGCTGCTGGCACCGCTGAGGGGCGCGCTGTTCAGCGACGACAACGCCCAGCTCCTCACCCGGATGTGGGGCATCCTCGAATACACCTGGACCGACATCAAGGGCGGCACGCACCAGCGGAGTTCGCCGGTGATCATCGATTTCCCCGTGCTCGACGTGAGCTTCGGGCCGGAATGCGGCGCCGGCGGTCCGGTCGAGCGCGGCTTCCCGACGGCGAAGCTGCCGCTCGACGTCGAGAACGCCCGCATCCCGATCAACTACACCGACACGATCGCGCCGCGGGAGCAGAAGCGCTTCGGCCTCAACTTCGTCGCCGACAAGTCGTCGCAGCATCGTTTCCGCTTCGTCGTCGAGCTCGCCGACGGGCGCACCGTCTCCTCGCCCGAGATCGACCTGCTCTACTTCCTGCCGCGGAGCGAAGCCGTGAACTGACGCTTCGGCCTCAGCGCATGCCGAGGGCGCGGTCGTAGAAGTTGGGAATCGCGATCTGGCGCGCGAAGAACGTGCCTTGCGGGAAGAAGCGGACCTCGAGCACCGCCCCCGAGGTACGCGAGCCGGGCTGGTCGAACAGGAAGTTGCCGAGCGAATAGGCGAGCAGCGTCTCGCCGCCGGCGAGCGCCGCCAGGCCCTCGCCAGCGACATGGGGATGCGCGCCCACGATCAGCGACACCGCGGCCTGGCGGAGCGCATCGGCGAGATATCCTTCGCGCGCGTCGGGGATGCGGCCGTATTCGAGGCCCCAGTGCATGAAGGCGGCGAGCGGCGGGGCGGCATCCGAGCGGGTGACGGCATCGAGCATCGCCTCGCTGACCCGCCCGGTTCCCGCCGCGTTGTCGAGGTCGGTGAGGGCGAAGGCGCGAAGCGGCCCGAGATCCACGGCGCCGGGACCGTCGAGCACCACGATCCCGGCCGCCGCGAGACGGGCCTTCATGGCGGCACGCGCGTCCTCGCCGAAGTCGGTACTGTGGTTGTTGGCGATCGATACCGCGACGACGTTGAGCCGCCTCAGCCAGTCGAGCGTCAGGTCCTCCGGCATCGCGAGCTGCATGTCGGAGATGCCGGTGGGGAGCTCCGGCAGCATCACGCCTTCGAGGTTCACGACCAGCGGACAGCCGCCGAGCACGTCGGCGATCTCGGATGCGAGGCGGTCGCGGATCTCCGGGCGCGCCAAGACCGGCGCGAGATGGCGGCCGAAAAAGGTGTCGCCGGCGAAGCAGAGCCGTTCGCCGTCGACATAGCCGGCGAAGTCGACGCGGGCGGCGGACCTCGGCCGCAACCAGGCCTGGACGATGTAGCTCGTCGTCTCGTCGACGGGTCGGCCGAGATAGGACTGCATGTTGGCGTTGGCGATCACCACCGGGGTGGTGCCGAAGCGGTCCGCCTGGAGCCGCATCTGGATGTACTGGCTGCCGCGGGAATCGAGGTGCTGCGGCTGGCGGAGCCTGGCGACCGCGTCGAGGTCGCCCGCCGCGATGACGTTCAGCGTCTCCTGGTCGCGGATCACGGCCTCGGCGAGCGGCAGGTAGTGGGAGAAGTCGGTCGACTGGAGGACGAGCGTCCGCTCGCTCACCAGCGGGGCGAGAGCGGCGACCATCGCGTCCCATTCGGCGCGGTCCGAACCGATCGCGACGGCGACCGGCACGATCGGCGTGTCGGGAAAGAAACGGGCGACGTAGGGCAGGAGCGCGCCGATGCCGTGCTCGCGGACGAAGAGGTCCGATTCCGCGACCAGCGCATCCTCGGCGAGCAGCGTCTCGACCGCGGCGACGTCGGTAGGGACGAGACCGAACACGGTCTCGAAGCCGCGACGGGTCGTCGCGAAGGGGGTTCGGGAGCGCTTGAAGTGGTCCGGCGTCAGCACCACGATCCGCTCGTAGCGGTTCGCGCGGGCCAGCACGAAGGCCCGGGCGATGAGGTCGGCGGCGACGAGATGATGCGGCACGGTCAGGCCGCTGACCTTCCGCGCCGGAACGCCGAGCGCCTCGGCCGCGGCAATCGATTCGAGAAAAAGCCGGTCGTCGCGATAAGGCGACGGAATGGGCGGCTCGCCGGCGCTTGCCGGAAGAGCCGCGGCGGCCAGCATGACGAGGATCAGGAGGATTCGCATGCCGGTAGGTTTGCCGGCGGGCCCGCCGATCGCAACCCCCCGCGAGGCACCGGCGCCCACGTTTCACGCGCGGGCTACGGGACGCGGGTGACCGCGGGCGCCGGCGGCGGGACGGCAACCCGATGGCGCCGTCCCAATCCGAATCGATCGGAGGTCAGGCCGCCTTCATCTGCCGATCCGACTCCCGGGCGGCCTTGAGCGCCGAGCTCCACCAGACGAGCTGGTCGATCATGCCGTCGGCCGATTGCTGGACGACGGCGAAGCGAGCCGGGTCGACCGGCGCCTTCTCCTGCATCAACGGCGCCATCGTTTCCCACATGATGTGCACGCCCTGCCGCACCGGCGCCATCTGCAGTTCGACCGCGATGTTGCGCATGTGCTCGACGGCGCGGGCTCCGCCGGTCGAGCCATAGCCGACGAATCCGACCGCCTTCCGGTTCCACTCCGGGTAGATCCAGTCGAAGGCGTTCTTCATCGCACCGCCGAGGCTGCGATTGTACTCGGGCGCGACGACGATGAAGCCGTCCTGCTCACCGATCGCCGCGGCCCACTTGGCGACGTTGCCCTGGGAAAGCGGCTCGCTGACCCAGGCGGGGCTGACTGGCGAATCAAAATTGGGGAGGTCGAACGCCTTGAGGTCGAGGAAGGTCGCGTCGACGCCCTTCCGCTTCTTCAGTTCGTCGAAGATCCACTGCGCCGGCTTGTCGCCGAAGCGACCCTCACGCACCGAACCGAGAATGACTGCAATTCTGAGCATATCCGTAACCCTTCACGAGCGGGACCGGAGAGGCGGTCCTGACACCCTCAAGATGCGGTCGCTCGATCTCTCTGCGAAGGGCTTAAATTGCGATCATATCCATCATTTTTTCCGATGGATTAAATCCTCTTCGGTCCTGCCCGCAAGACCTTGAGCGCCGGCGGGCGCGCCATCCTGGCCGGAACCCCGGTGTTGCCGTCGAGAAGGCCGTGGCCGGCGCATTCGGTGACACGCTTCCTGAGATCCTCGATCAGCCAGCGTCCGGCCTTGCCGGGCGCCCGGCCACGCTCGTGCACGACATGGATGTCGAGACCGGCCACGGTCGGCTCGCCCACGTCGAGCACCACCAGGCGGCCCGCTTCGATATGATCACGGACCAGATGGTGCGGCATGTTGCACCAGCCGAACCCGTCGAGGAGGAACTCGAGACGGGTCATCAGGTCGGCGAAGCGCCAGGTGCGGAAGCCGACGATGCCGCCGCTGAGACCGTTGCTGACCGGGGTGCGGTCGGTGAGGACCAGTTGCACCTCCTTCTCGAGGTCGGCGCGGGCGAGCGGGCCCTCGACCGCTGCGAGCGGATGGCCGGCCGCCACCACCGGCACCATCGGGATCCGCACCAGGAACTCGCTCTCCCGGTGGTCGGTCACCCCGGGCAGCGGAACGCAGAAGGCGAGGCGCGCCGCGCCGTCGCGCAGGCGCTGCTCGGCGCCGCCCATCGCCTCGGTGAACACGGTGACCTGAAGGCAGGGGAAGACCTCGCTGAGCGCGCGGAGGCTCCGGGTGAGGACGGCGCTCGGGAACATCGCGTCGACGGCAAGCGTCAGCTCCGGCTCGATGCCTTCGCCGAAGCTCTCCGCCTTGGCCTTGAGGGCGTCGGCCCCGCCGATCAGATGGCGCGCGTCGGAGAGAAGGTTCCGGCCTGCGTCGTTGAGCTGCGGGATCTTCCCCTCGCGGTCGAAGAGCCGCAGGCCGAGCGCCGTCTCGAGCGACTGGATCGCCTGGCTGATCGCCGATTGGACCCGTCCGAGCTTCCGTGCCGCGGCGGAAAAGCTGCCTTCTTCGGCAACCGTGACCAGCACCCGCAACTGGTCGAGCGTGAGCGGATCCAACATGTTCCATGAACCTAACTGATGATGAGCTTCACTATTTGGCTTATTCCGCCGCTGCTTCAAGGCACCATATCGAGCGGGCACGAACGTTTCTCGAAAGGAGAAAGACGATGAACGTCACGGCTCTTGCAGCGACCGCTGCCACCGTCGTTGCCCTTAGCGCGGGTTCGGCCTTCGCCTGGGACCTGCATGATTCGCTGGCCCCGGCGCCCAATCCGACGCCGACCGTCTCGCAGTCCTACGCGAGCGGCGCCGACCTCCAGATCCCTGGTGCCGGCACGGTGATGTCGGGCAGCTCGGTCTATGACTTCCAGTGTGCCGACGCCAAGGCCAAGTACCCGGCCGGCAGCTTCGAGGTCGCGACCTTCTGCGCACCGGGCGACCGGTAATTCTCGCCCTCATGGAAGGTGGCGGCTAGACCCGCCCCCTTCCAGGCCGGCGCCGCAAACGGAGTTCCTGCTCCCGTCCCAGGCGGGAGAGCGTTGGCGCGCGCCCGCAACGACTTTCCGCTCTCGCCTCCCCTCCCGAAAGGCGCTATCCGGTGACGGATCCGTCGCGAAGGAGCGGGAGACGATGAGCGTTCAGAAACCGATCGGCGTCGCGGTCGCCGTCGCGTCCGCGAGGCGGCCCGGCGCGGTCGTGCTCGAGGGCCGGCATGCCACCCTCGAGAAGCTCGATCCCAACCGTCACGGCGCGGCGTTCTGGCAGGCCTTGCGCGGCGACGATTCGGTCTGGACATACATGGGCTACGGCCCTTTCGAGGGCGAGACCGCCTTCATGGACTGGTTGGTGACCCGCGCTGCCGCGGCCGACCCTTTCGCCTATGCCGTGATCGACCGGGCGACCGGCGCCGCGACCGGCAGCGTGACGCTGATGGAGATCCGGCCGCCGATGCGCGTCATCGAGATGGGAAGCATCGTCTATTCCCCGGTTCTCCAGCGCACCCCGGCCGCGACCGAGGCCCAGTACCTCGCCGCCTCCTACGTCTTCGACACCCTCGGCTACCGCCGCTACGAGTGGAAGTGCAACGCGCTCAACGCGGCGTCGCGTCGGGCTGCGCTGCGCCTGGGGTTTACCTTCGAAGGCATTTTCCGGCAGCATATGGTCGTCAAGGGGCGGAATCGCGACACGGCCTGGTACTCGATGCTCGACAGCGAGTGGCCGGCACGGAAGAAGGCATTCGAACGGTGGCTCGACGCTTCCAACTTCGACGCGGGCGGGCGGCAGCGGGTAAGCCTCGCCACCTTCATGGACGTGGGCTGACCGCCGCCATCCCGATCCTGCTCGCCGCGACGGCCGGCGCCATGGCCCAGCCCTACGCGCTGGAGCCCTACAAGGACGAACTCTTCGCCTACCGGAACGTGCTCCAGAGCGAGTATGACGGCGACTTCCTGTTCGTCGACTACGACCGGCCGCGCGACCTTCACAAGCGCGACGAGATCAAGCTCCAGAAGGTCCGGCCCGAATACGTCGACCTCTCGACGGAGTCCGTCCAGAGCGACCGCGTCATCCGGGTGGGAAACCGCAAGGTGGAATATACCGCGGTCGGCAAGGCCGACGGCGGCGCCAAGGCGATCGTCCTCTTCGTCCACGGGCGCGGCACCGACCGCTCGAGCGGGGCGAGCGACCTGATCCACGGCGGCAACTTCAACCGCGTCAAGAACCTGATGATGCGGAACGACGGCCTCTACATCTCCGCTGACTTCTCCGACTTCGGCCGCCGCGGCACCGCCGAGATCAAGGCACTGGTGCTCGAGCAGGCGCGGCTGTCGCCGGGCGCCCCGGTGATCCTCGCCTGCGGCTCGTGGGGCGGCCGGATCTGCTGGCGCCTGGTCTATGACGGCGAGACGGCACCGCTGATCAAGGGCGTGCTGTTTCTCGATTCGGAGATGAACAACGACTTCATCGCCCGCGCCGCCAAGCTCCCGCCGGAGGCCCGCCCGGCGATCAGCATCTCCAGCACGATGGAGGACTGGATCCTCGGCTACAAGGCGCAGCTCGCCTTCTTCCAGCGCATGAAGAAGGAGGTGCCGGACTATCCGATCCGCTTCGTGCTGTTCGATGAGGGCACCCACGGCATCTCGCTGCGCATGACCGACTGGCGGCAGGTGCTCAACTGGATGCTCGCCGTCAACGGATCGTGACGAGATGCCGCCGAGGAGGCCTCGACGGCGTTCATGGGCGACCCCCTCCTAACGCGTCAATGCGGCGAGATTGGCGTGGGCGACGACGAGCCACGTGCCGTCGGGCCCCTTCCGGAACACCGTGAGCCGCGGGCCGTAGCGCATCTCGGTCTCGGTGCCGAGCGTCACTTCGCTGACGATCTCGTAGCGGGCGACGAGATAGCCGCCGTAGCCGGTGACCACCAGCGAGCCGATCTTCGGCGGCTCGGGGAAGTGCGGCAGCTCCGACTGGAGATAGGCGGTGGTGTCGTAGGCGGTGCCGTCGGAACGGATGATCTGGAACTCGGGCGCGAGGATCTTGGCGAGCGCGGCCGTGTCGCC
This sequence comes from Hyphomicrobiales bacterium, assembly GCA_044506555.1. Taxonomy (GTDB): domain Bacteria; phylum Pseudomonadota; class Alphaproteobacteria; order Rhizobiales; family Kaistiaceae; genus Bauldia. The sequence goes on from JBIQKL010000003.1 coordinate 20,215, forward strand.
GGCCGCAACCGCCCCGACCCAGGAATCAACCGCCGTCCTTCCGGCCGCGGCCGGGTCGCTGATCGTCCCCATGCCGAGATTGGCGAGCGCCTGCAGCTTCCATTCCCCGTCGGCCTTGGCGAACACCGCGAGCCGGGGCTGCTTCTCCGACGCGACGCTCGTGTCCTCGAAGGTCCCGGCGACGGTGGAGAAGTAGCTGGCGGTCAGGAGGTCGTCCGCCTGGACGGCATGGATGTCGTGGAGTTCGTAGTCGGTGTAGGACGGCGGCCGCGCCAGATAGCCCTCGCGGTCATAACGCATGCCGTCGGTCCGGATGATCTGGAAGGCGTCGCCGAGGACGTCCGAGAGCTCCACACGCCCGGCCAGCGCCTCGTAGAAGCGGCCGAGCTCGGCCTTGGCCAGTACGGTTGCGTCCTCCTGCGCCTCGGCCCCGCCGCGCATCATCCAACCGCCCGCGAAGCCGGCGGCGAGCACGGCGGCGGCGAGCGTCAACGCGCGGATTGTCTTGGCAAGCTGGTTCGGCATCGGTGTTCCCCTCGGCCCTGGTTCTGGCGACAGAGGGAAATAGCACGCCGCAGGCCCGCGCGGCGACCGGCTATCCGTACACGGGGCCGGACGAGAGGCGTCCCCTATTCCTCGGGCTCGGTGGTGAACATCAGCGGGAAGCCGGCGCTCCGCCCGGCATCCGTCGCCTCGGTGGCCTTGGTCTCGGCGATATCGCGCTGATAGACGGCGACGACGCAGGCGCCCTTCTGGTGCGCGGTGATCATGACCCGCGCCGCCTGGTCTCCGCCCATCCGGAACACCGCCTTGAGCACCATCACGACGAACTCGCGCGGCGTGTAGTCGTCGTTGAGCAGGATCACCTTGTGAAGCGGCGGCCGCGCCGTCTTGAGCTTGGTCTTCGTGCGCGGCTTGGTTGCGATCTGGGCCATGGCAACGCTCCGTTCGATCCGGGGCTCGTCATACGCCTTTCCGCCGCCGGATGCATCCGGCGCGCAACCGGCCGAAAAAGGACTAGACTGCGCCTCCGGCAGGAAATAGCGAGGCGCGCCATGAACGACACCCTTCCCGGAATCCGCCGGGCCGCCGTCATCGCGCGGCGCGGCTGAACGAGCACCCTTTGCGCATCCTCCTCCATGTCGGCATGCCGAAGGCGGGCTCGACCGCGTTGCAGCAGTCGCTTGCCGCATCGCGCGACGCGCTCGGCCGGCGCGGCATCCTCTATCCGCGTGCACCGATCTTCGCCGACAGCCAGAACTTCCTGATCGCCGGGCTGGAGGAGCGGCGGCATGCGCTGCCCCGGATGATCCGCGCCGCCTATGACGGGCGGATGGACCGCATCGCCCCGGAATTCGCGAAATGGACGGCCGGGATGCGGTCGGCCGTCGAGGCGTCTCGCCCGGAGACGCTCGTCCTCTCGTCGGAATGGCTGTTCGGCCTCCGCGGCAGCAGCAAGTTCGACAGGCTCGGGCGCCTGCTCCGCGACCTCGGCGGCAGCATCGCGGTCGTGGCTTATGTGCGGCGGCCGTCGGACCAGTATCTCTCCACCGTCCAGCAGACCCTCAAGGGCTCGCACGCGATCAGGCCGGCGACCGCGATCCGCTACCGGACGCCGCTCGAGGGATTCGCCCGCATCGCCGACACGATCCACGTGGTCCGATACGATCGCGATGCCTTTCCGGGCGGCGACATCGTCCGCCACTTCCTCGCCGCCTTCGTACCGGACGCCGTCGATCTCGTGCCCGCGGGCGGCGCGCGCGAGGCCAACGCGACGATCAGCGCCGAAGGCATGGCGATCCTCGCCGGCTATCGCCGCGTCAACCATCCCCGGCGGCGCGGCCGCTTCACCCCCGATACGGATCGCGTCATCGCAGCGATCCGCGAGGCCGACCGGGCGGTGGGCGGCGCGCTCAGGCCGCGGCTGCTCGAACCGGTCCGGGCGGCCATCGACCACGGCTCCGAGGACGTCCTGTGGCTCCGCGACGCGTACGGAATCGTGTTCGACGGCATCGACTATTCGCGCATCACGCCGGCGCCACCCGCGCCGGACCGGAAGAAGAAGAAGGACAGGCCGGCCGGGATCGAGGCGATCTGCGAGGTCGACCCGGAGCGTCGGCAGGAGATGCTGATGCGCATCTTGCACGCCCTCGCCGCCGGCACCGACGCGAGACCGGCGGCCCGGTGGGGCGGTCTCAGTCGGCTGCTAGGAGGCGGCGGAGGGTCGGCGAAGCATTGAGGCCGCGATAGATCATGGCGATGTCGTGCTTGCCGAGGGTGGCCGGCGCGTCGACGTTGCGCTCGGGATGGGGCCCCTCGATCCCGGTCCGGAACTCGGCCTCGAGGACGTCCCGATCCTCCGGCGAGAGCCATGGCTTGACCGCGTCGAGCTCGTCGCGATTGGCGTTGAGGATGCGGACCCGGTCGTCGGCGCCGAGGGTCACGACCTTGGGGCTCGGCGACAGCTTCTCCTCGATCGGGGCGAGCGCGACGTTGATCTCGTGGCGGAGCGGCCGGTCGATCTCGATGTTCTGCGCCTTGAGCCGGTCGAAGATCATGCCGCGGATCACGTGCCCGCTGACCGTCATCGGCGCATTGGCGTAGACCTCGGTGGCGACCCCCGGCGTCGCCATGTCGATGCCCGCAAGGGCGAACATCCGGCGGAGATAGTCGCCGTAGCCGGTCTTCGAGAAGTAGAGCACCTTGACCTTGTCGGCGCCGAGCCGTGCGCTCCATTGCTCGATGTCGGGACGGTAGTCGACCAGCTCGCGGCTGCGCGTCTTGCCCCGTCCCGCCCGCAGCATCTGGTTGTTCATCGAATCGATCATCTCGTCCGGGCGGCGCACCGCGTAGACCACCGAGAGGTCGTCCGCGATGCCCTCGAAATAGTCGAGGAAACCGGCCTTCACGGCGTCCGGCGCGAAGGAGAGGAGCTCGGTCGAGACCAGGATCCGGCGCGGCGCCTTCTTGCGCACTTCAGCGGCGAGCTTGGCGCGGTAGGTTGCGAACTGTTCCGGCGCGCTCCGCCCCCGGTCGGCGAGGGTGACGGCCTTGGCGGCATGAAACAGGAGATGATGGGCAACGGAATCGGGATCCGGAATGCCCTGGTTCGCGCGCGCGCCGGTCTTGGGATAGAGGACGCCGAACGCTTCGAGAAAGCGGGCGCGGTTCTTCTGGGCAATGGCCTGTATCGTGCTGGTCGCAGTCTTGTAGCAGCCAGCGTGAATCACGACCGAAGGCATGGAACTCCGTCGGTATCCCGTCCGGCCGTCCGACCGGTGTCGCGCCATGCTTAAACGCACCCGCCGGCGAAAGTCGAGAGACACATGCCGCAGGCAGGCAGATTGCGCGAAAGGGTTGGACAGGGATGGGCCGCGACGCTACCTAGGCCCGCTACCCCCACTTCGCGAAGCGCCGATGACGGTTGTCCTTCACATTGGTACCCATAAGACGGGGAGCACGGCGATCCAGCGCTTCGCCGCCGCGAACCGCTCCAAGCTCCGCGCGCGCGGGCTCTGGTATCCGTCCTACGACGAGATCAAGCTCTTCGTGCATTATGGGCACCACCATATCGCCCATGCGCTCGCCAACGAGAACGGCAACCGTCTGTCGATCGAGGACACGCGCCGCTTCATCGACCATGTCACGGCGAAGCAGCGCCCGGGCGAGACGATCCTGATCAGCGCCGAGCCGTTCTACCGTCATGTCCTGCCGGCCGAAGGCGGCTACTGGGCGGAGCGGCAGGCCTATGTCGAACGGGTGCGGGCGTTCTTTCCCGGCCCCGACGTCAAGATTCTGACCACCGTCCGCCGTCAGGACACATTCGCGCGCTCGCTCTACCAGGAGCGGATCAAGGTCACGAAATACCGCCAGACCTTCCCCGAGTTCATCGCCGATCGGTCTCCCTTCGAATATTACGAGCACCTCCGGCTGTTCCGGGACGCCTTCGGCAACGTCGACGTCCTGGTTTACGAGGACCTCGCCGCGAAGGGGCTGATCGACGCGTTCTTCGCCCATCTCGGCGTCGACATCTCGAACATTTCCGGCCGACCCGCCGCCAATCCGTCGCTGCCGATCGACCTGGTCGAGTTCAAGCGGATCCTCAACGGCACGGCGCTCAAGCCGGAAAGGCTCAAGGAGATCGGCCTGCTCCTCCTCGACAAGGCCGGCCGCGTCAGCGACGCCCGGCGGGGCAAGGTCGACTGGCTCCCGGTCGAGGAGATGGCGGCGTTCTACGCCTCCTTCGCGGAATCGAACGACAGGCTTCGGGCGGAATTCCTGCCGGCCCGGACGACGCCGCTGTTCCCGCCCTTCGCGATGCCGGACGGCGACGCGGTCCCCGCGGTCTATGACGGCATGTCGGCCCAGCGCTTCGCCCAGCTCACCGCCGAGCTCCTGCTTTGACCCCGGGCGCCGGCACCGGCGCGGCGACCGCGGCTGCGCCCGAGGAGATCGCCACCGGATCGGCTCCGATCCTGCCGGACCGTCGATTTCGGCGCGGCAGACCGGTCACGATCGTCATCCGGCTGCTTCTGGAGCGGAGCGGCGGCGCCGAGCGCATCTACAGCGAACTCGCCAACATGCTCGCGGGCCGAGGCTACGAGGTCACCTGCCTTCACTATGACAAGGGCTACGGCAGGCCATTCTATCCCCTCGATCCGCGGATCGAGCTGATCAACCTCCATCCCGATCCGATCCCGTTCCGCCATCGGCTCGCGCGCTGGCTCTCGCGGCGGTCCTTCGTACCGCGCGCGCTCCGCAACAAGTGGGGCTGGTTCGCCGCCAACGACATCTTCATCCGCCAGCTCCGCGACTTCTTCACGCTCCGCAAGCCGGTGGCGGTGATCGCCTTCATGCCGCCGGCGAACACGCCCGCACTGCTCGCGGCCGCCGGCACCGGCATCAAGGTGATCCCCACCAACCACAACGTCCCGGCCGAGGACTACACCTCCCCGGCGCGCTGGGACCCAAACCCCCTCGACCGGGCCGCGCGGCTCGCCGCCCTCGACCACGCCGCCCGCATCCACGTCATCTTCCCGCGCTTCGGCGACTGGTTCCCGCCGCATCTCCAGTCGCGCATCGTCGCTATGCCCAACTACGTCTCGGAGGAGATCCTCCGGTCGAAGGCGCGGCCCGAGCGCGATCCGGTGATCCTCGCCGTCGGCCGCCTCGCCGCGGTCAAGAACTACCACACCCTGCTCGCCGCATGGGCGATGATCGCCCCCGACCATGCCGGCTGGAAGGTCGTGGTCTATGGCGTCGGGCCGCAGATGAAAGCGCTCAAGGCCGAGGCGGCGCGTCTCGGCGTCCACGACACGTTCCTGCTCGAGGGCCACCGCGGCGACCTCGGCGAGGAATATGCTCGGGCCTCGATCTTCTGCCATCCGGCGCATTTCGAAGGCTTCGGTCTGTCCGCGGCGGAGGCGCTGGCGCTCGGCATGCCGGTGGTCGCCTTCGCCGACTGCCCCGGCGTCACCGAGTTCGTATTCGACGGCGAGAACGGACTGCTGGTCGACCGGGCCGGCGGCGCCGCAGCGCTCGCGGCCGCGCTCGGGCGCCTGATCGAGGACGAGACGCTCCGGCGGCGGCTGGGCGACGCCGGCCCGCAGAGCGTCGCCGGCTTCACGCAGGCGCGCTATGCCGAACGATGGGCGGCGCTCATCGAGGAACTTGCCGAACCCCGGGCGAGCGGTCATGGCGACGCTTGATATCCTGATCCCCCACTACAACGATTCCGAGGCGCTCGACCTGACGCTCCGCTCGATCGCGGCGCAAACCTGGGACGGGACGACCCGCGTCGTCATCGTCGACGACGGATCGCGGCCCGAGGAGGCGAACGCCGCGCGCGCCGTCGCCGAGGCCTTCGTCCATCCCGTCACGTTCATCGCCAATCCCCGCAACCGCGGCCGGCCCTACAGCCGGAACGTGCTCCTCGATTCGATCGACGCGCCCTTCGTCGCCTGGCTCGACGCCGGGGACGAATGGTACCCGGAGAAGCTCGTACTCCAGTTCGCGGCGCTCGAGAAGGCGGAGGCGGCCGCGCCCGGCGAGGCGCTGTGGATGTCCTGCCATTATCACTGGAAGTGGCACGACCACCGGGCCTACAGGATCAAGCATCAGGTCACCGACAAGGACCAGGTGAGGTCCCTGCTGATCGGCACCGACCTGCGCGCCTATCTGTGGACGCTGCTGGCGCGCGCCGAGACGTTCCGCAATGTCGGCTGGTTCGACGAGAACCTGCCGCGGCTCCAGGACCTCGACTATTTCCTGCGCTTCGTGCTGAAGCGCGGCCGGATCGTCGAGCCCGGGCATCCCGAGGCGCTCTGCATCTACCACAAGTCCGACCTCGGCCGGAGCGCGGCGCAGATCCGCCAGTGCAACGCCTACATCTTCGACCGCTACCGCGTGCTCTACAGCCGCTACGGCCGGAAGTTCGTCAACACCCGGCTGTACCACATGGAGATGCACTCGGCCCGGTTCGCGGCGAACAACGACGACCCCGAACTCGCCCGGCAATACATGTGGAAGGCGGCGCGAGCGCGGCCGCGGCTGTTCCTCCGCCATCTCCGGCGCAAGACCTTCCGCTTCAAGCCCTGAGCGGACGGCGCCGCCCGGGACGCATTGCCTCGACGCGAGCGCTCCGATATCGTCGCGTCAAGGTCGTACCGTCCCGTACGACCATCACAACAACAATCAGGCAGGGAGGCACTTTCCGATGATGAAGAAGTCCATATTCGGCACGCTCGCGGCCGCCGCCATCGCCCTCGGCGCGGGGAGCGCGTCGGCCCAGGACGCGCAGGAGAAGATCAAGATCGGGTTCCTGCCCGGCGTGATCGATCCGTTCTACCAGGTCATGGAGATCGGCGTGAACCAGGCCGCCGCCGATCTCGGCATCGAGGTGGTGACGCAGATCCCGCCGACCTGGGGCGTCGAGGTCCAGACGCCGATCCTCGATGCGCTGATCGCCCGCGGCGACCTCGACTACATCATCACCGCGCCGACCGACAAGGACCAGATGGTCGGCCCGCTCCAGGCCGCGGTCGATGCCGGGATCAGGGTGATCACGGTCGACACCTTCCTCGGCGACGGCGACTATGCCGCCGGCCCGGTCACGTTCCCGATCAGCTACATCGGCTCGGACAACGTCGAGGGCGGCCGGATCGCGGCCCACGGCCTCGCCGAGGCGATCGGCGGCAAGGGCAAGGTCTACATCAACTCCACCAACCCGAACGTGAGCTCGGTCGAAGGCCGCGCCGTCGGCTTCCAGGAGGAGATGAAGGAGCATTATCCGGACATCGAGGTGGTCGGCCTCGACTTCAACCTCGACGATCCGAACACCGCGACGACGCAGACCGCGGCCGTGCTCCAGCGCGTGCCCGACCTCGCCGGCGTGTTCGGCACCAACGTGTTCAGCGCCCAGGGCGCCGGCACCGCGGTGGTCAATGCCGGGCTCGGCGGCCAGGTCCAGGTCGTCGCCTACGATGCCACCCAGTTCGCCATCGAGCAGCTCAATGCCGGCACCGTCAGCATGGTGCTCGCCAGAAGCCGTTCGACATGGGCTACCTGGCGGTGGCCTTCGCGGCGGCTGATGCGGCCGGCGTGACCAGCCTGCCGAAGCGGGTCGAGACCGGCTTCGCCATCATCGACAAGGACAACGTCACCGATCCGGAGGTGGCGCGGTTCATCTACCAGGTCCCGAACTAGGCCGCCGGGCCAGACGACCATCCGGACGGGCCGCTGCCGCAAGCCAGCGTCCCGTCCGGCCTCGCCTTCCCGATCGCAGCAGAGGCGCCCGCGTGGCTGATTCCGACAGACGTTTCGCCGGGCGTCTCGGCGGCGACCCTTCGAGCGTCAAGACGCCCTTGCAGCATTTCGTCCTCACGCTCAGCCGGCTCTGGGCATGGGTGTTCCTGGGGCTGCTCATCGTCTTCTTCGTCGTCGCCATCTCGGTGACGAGCGGCGGCTCGGTGACGTTCCTCACGCTCCGCAATTCGCAGAACATCCTGGTCGCGATCACGCCGGTGCTGCTGCTCGGCCTCGGCCAGACCTTCGTGATCATCGCCGCCGGCATCGACCTCTCGGTCGGCTGGGTGATGAGCCTCGCCTCGGTCCTCTCCGCGCTCGCCATACGCGGCACCTTCAATGCCGGCGCGCCGCTGTTCCTGGCGGCCATCGCCGGGTTCTTCGCCGCCGTCGGCGGCGCCGCGGTGGTCGGCCTGTTCAACGGCGTGATCATCGCCAAGCTCAAGGTGCCGGCCTTCATCGTCACGCTCGGCAGCGGCTTCATCGTTCGCGGCGTGTCGCTCCTGATGTCGGAGAACACCACGGTCATCGGCCTGCCGCCCGGCATCCGCGACTACGGCAACAACGCGCTCCTCTACTACCTTCACGGCGAGGGCGGCGGCTTCTACCTCTTCGACCGGCCGGAGCTGACCGGCGAGGCGCTCCGCCGGCTCGACCCGATCTTCCCATGGCCGGTGGTGATCACCGCGGTCGTCGTCGCCATCGCCATCTTCGTGCTTCGCAAGACCCAGTTCGGGCGCCACACCTACGCCATCGGCGGCAACATGGAGGCCGCCCGCCGCACCGGCATCCCGGTCGACCGCCACATCATCATGCTCTACGTCCTGTCGGCCGGCACCGCCGGCATCGCCGGGTTCCTCACGACGCTCCGCTTCACGGCCGGGTCGGCGGTGATCGGCGACGCACTGCTGCTTCAGTCGATCGCCGCGGTGATCATCGGCGGCGTCAGCCTGTTCGGCGGCGCCGGCAACGTGATCGGCACGGTGATCGGCGCCCTGATCATCGCCGTGCTCACCACCGGCCTGGTGATGCTCAACGTCGAGGCCTTCTGGCAGTTCATCGTGGTCGGCGCGGTGGTCATCATCGCCGTCCTGATCGACCAGTCGCGCGACCTGATCATCGGCCGCGGCAGGTCGGAGTGAGCGCCATGGCCGAGCCGACCCTCTCCGTCCGCCACCTCACCAAGCGCTTCGGCGGCCTGACCGCGGTCAACGACGTGAGCTGGGACGTCCATGCCGGCGAGGTCGTGGCGCTGCTCGGCGACAACGGCGCCGGCAAGTCGACCCTGATCAAGTGCATCTCCGGCGTCCACCAGCCCGACGAGGGCGAGGTGCTGTTCCGCGGCCAGCGCGTCCGCTTCGCCCGCCCGATCGACGCGCTCGCCCACGGCATCGAGACCATCTACCAGGACCTCGCGCTCGCCCAGAACCTCGACGTTCCCTCCAACATCTTCCTCGGCCGCGAGCTGAAGCTCCGCTATCTCGGCGGGCTGATCCGCATGCTCGACGAGAAGAAGATGCTCGGGGAATCGAAATCGGCGCTCGATTCGCTCGACATCCACTTCCCGAGCCTGCAGCAGCCGATCGAGAGCCTGTCCGGCGGCCAGCGCCAGGCGGTCGCCATCGCCCGCGCAGTCTACTGGGACGCGCGGCTGATGATCATGGACGAGCCGACCAACAATCTCGGCGTGCCCGAGCAGCAGAAGGTGCTCGAGCTGATCCGCCGGCTCCGCGACCAGGGCGTGCCGGTCATCCTCATCACCCACACCCTGCCCGACGTCTTTGCGGTTTCCGACCGGCTCATGGTGATGCACCGCGGGCGAAAGGTCACCGAGAAGAAGACCGCCGACACCAGCACCGAGGAGCTGGTCCAGTACATGGTCGGCGCCCGCGACGACTCGCGGGCGGCGTGACAGACTCCGGGACGTTGCCGACGCCGCATAAAGGCCCCCCTGGCCTTTCCGCCCACTCATTCCCGCGCACGCGGGGGAATCCAGTTTTTTCAACGACATGCGCCGAAGATGAACAAGCTGGATCCCCGCGTGCGTGCGCGGGGACGAGCGGATTGGAGGCATGCGAAGCGCGAGGGTCTCGCAACAGGCTCTCTTTCAGGCCAAGGAGAGGCCGGGAAGGGTTGTGAAGAGGCCAGCCTACGAGGGCATAATGACCGAAGTCACTGACGTTTCCGGAGCCGTTCATGACAGGTGAAGCCGTGCCCGCCACGAATTGGGTGACGCTGCCTTATCACCGCCGCTGGCTGGTCGAGCAGGCGGCCGATCTCCTCGATTTCTTCGAGGCGGCGAGCCTCGACCCGAAAGGCGGGTTCTTCACCCTCGACGATGCCGGCCGGCCGCGACCCGAGCCGGTGCGCGAGATCCACGTCACCGCGCGTACCGTTCACTGCTTCGCCATCGCCCGGCTGATGGGGCGCCCCGGGGCCGACCGCTTCATCGACCACGGCATGGATTTCCTGTGGAACGCGCATCGCGACGCCACCCACGGCGGCTACGTGTGGGGCGTCGGGGGCGACGACCGGAAGCAGGCCTACGGCCACGCCTTCGTGCTGCTCGCCGCGTCGAGCGCCAAGCTCGTCGGCCACCCGGATGCCGACCGGCTGATCGCCGACGTGACCGAGGTGCTTGCGACCCGCTTCTGGGAGGCTGAGCCGGGCGCCTCGGCCGAGGAATTCGGCCGCGACTGGTCGCGCATCTCGGGCTACCGCGGCCAGAACTCCAATATGCACCTCACCGAGGCGACGATGGCCGCCTTCGAGGCGACGGGTGAGCGGCTCTATCTCGACTGGGCCGAATCGATCGCCACCCACATCATCGGACGGAACGCGCGGGCCGCGGGCTGGCAGGTGCCCGAGCACTACGACGAGACGTGGCAGGTCGTCCGCGACTTCTCGGACGGAGACGTCTTCCGGCCCTACGGCGTCACCCCCGGCCATGCGCTCGAATGGACCCGGCTCCTCCTCCAGCTCTGGGCGCTCGGCGGCCGGAGGCTCGACTGGCTGCCCGAGGCGGCACGCGGCCTCTTTGCCCGTGCCACCGGC
>JBIQKL010000003.1:31171-35175 GCA_044506555.1 Hyphomicrobiales bacterium
GCGCTCCAGGCCTGCCTGATCCCGCTCCTGCCGACGACCGGATCGATCACCCGCGGCCTCGTGACGACCGGCCTCCGGGACATCTGAGATGATCGTCCGCCGCATCGTCGCGAACATCGCCACCGACGACGTCGCGATCGTTCAGGAATTCTACGCCCGCCTCTTCGATCTCGACGTGGCCATGGACATGGGCTGGATCGTGACGCTCGCCTCGGACGAGTCTGCCCGGACCCAGGTCAGCATCATGTCGGAGGGCGGGTCCGGCACGCCGGTCCCCGCCCTCTCGATCGAGGTCGACGATGTCGATGCGACCCATGCCCGCGCCGAGGCGATGGGCGTGCCGATCGCCTATCCGCTGACCGACGAGCCATGGGGCGTGCGTCGCTTCTTCCTGCGCGACCCCGCCGGCACCGTCGTCAACGTGCTGTCGCACCGAACCTAGCGTTGCTCCGTCATGGCGCGGTCGACGGCGCGATGACGCTCGATGGCCGGACTCTCGCCGAAATCCTCGAGCTCGTAGAACGGCCGGATCTCGACCACGCCCCCGTCGTTGTGCGGGTTGGGGACGCGCATCATCCACTGGATCGCCTCCTCCTTCGACTTGACATCGATGATCCAGTAGCCGGCGACAAGCTCCTTGGTCTCGGCGAAGGGGCCGTCGATCACCGTCCGCTTGCTGCCGTCGAAGACGATGCGGGCGCCGGCCGAGCTCGGCTTGAGCCCGGCGCCGTCGAGCATGATGCCCGCCTTCACCATCTCGTCGTTGAATGCCGCCATCGCGCCGAGCAGCTCTTCCGAGGGCATGATGCCGGCTTCCGACTCCTCGTTCGCCTTGACGATCACCATGAAGCGCATGCGGTCCTCCTTCGTGCTTCGCGACGGGGCCCAACGCCCCGCTCGTCGTCACGACGAACGGGACCGGGCGGATTCGACAGGCGCCCTGCTCATCCCGACCTTGAATCGCATCCGGAACTGTGATGGAGAACGCGGCATCCACCCTTTCCCGAAATGCGAGTGATTTCCGATGGCCCGCACGGCTCTTCTCAACGTCATGGTCAATGCCGTGCTCAAGGCCGGCCGCGGGCTCGCCCGCGACTTCGGCGAGGTCGAGAACCTCCAGGTCTCGCTCAAGGGACCGGGAGACTTCGTCTCCGCCGCCGACCGGCGGAGCGAGCAGGTCCTGATGGCCGAACTGCAGAAGGCCCGACCCGGCTTCGGCTTCCTCGCCGAGGAGAGCGGCGAGACCCCGGGGCAGGACCGCGCCAACCGCTGGCTCATCGATCCGCTCGACGGAACGATGAACTTCCTTCACGGCATCCCGCTCTTCGCCATCTCGGTCGCCCTCGAGCGCGAAGGCGCGATCGTCGCCGGCGTCGTCTTCAACCCGATCCTCAACGAGCTCTACGTCGCCGAGAAGGGCGCCGGCGCCTTCCTCAACGACCGCCGGCTGCGCGTGGCGCGGCGCCAGAAGCTCGAGGACTGCGTGATCGCGACCGGCATGCCGCAACTGACCCGGCCGGGCCAGGACGCCTATCTCGGCGAGCTTCGCGCCGCGCTGCCGAAGATCGCCGGCGTGCGGCGGACGGGATCGGCTGCGATGGATCTCGCCTGGGTCGCCTCGGGGCGGATGGACGGCATGTGGCAGCATGGCCTCCAGCCGTGGGACATCGCTGCCGGCATGCTGTTCGTGCGCGAGGCCGGCGGCTACGTGACCGATGCGGCGGGCCACGACAATGCGTTCACCGCCGGCACGGTGATCGCCGGCAACGAGCCGATCCACCGCGCGCTCCTCGCCCTCGTCGGCAGCGGCGCCGGCACGGCATGACCGGTTCGTGTCGCCGCCGGGCGGAATTGCCTTGTGTTTCGCGCCGATCGCCGTGAATTTGCCTTTTCTCCCTGCTCGCAATCGGGGTAAGAAGCCAAGGCTGCAAAGGAAGGGCCCGCTCCTTGCGTTTGTTCGGAACTCGCCGGCCGCGCGAGTACGACCCTTACAAGCTTGCGACGCCGCAGATTTACCTGTGGCGGATGATCATATTTCTGATCATCGCCGGATTCGTCGTGCTCATCCTCTATCGGCCGGCGTATAATGCCTTCCTCGCCAATCCGGCGCTGAACGGCGTCATCCTGGCGACGCTGTTCATCGGCATCGTGCTGGCCTTCCGCCAGGTGTTGCGGCTGTTCCCCGAGATCCGGTGGGTGAACACCTTCCGTGTCGCCGAGCCCGGCGTCGAGGTCGACCGGCCGCCGGTGCTCTTGGCGCCGATGGCGACGCTGCTCGGCGACCGCATCGGGCGGATGGCGATCTCGACCCAGACCATGCGGTCGATCCTCGATTCCATCCTCATGCGCCTCGACGAGGACCGCGACATGTCGCGCTACCTCGTCAGCCTGCTCATCTTCCTGGGCCTGCTCGGCACGTTCTGGGGCCTCCTCGAGACCGTGTCGGCGGTCGCCAACACGATCCAGAACCTCGATGTCTCCTCGGGCAATACCGGGGTCATCTTCGAGGACCTGAAGGCCGGCCTCACCGAGCCGCTCGGCGGCATGGGCACCGCCTTCTCGTCGTCCCTGTTCGGTCTCGCCGGCTCGCTGATCCTCGGCTTCCTCGACCTCCAGGCCGGCCAGGCGCAGAACATGTTCTACAACGACCTCGAGGACTGGCTCTCGACGGTCACCGACCTCGACCCGGAACTGATCGAGAACCGGGGCGGGACGACGGCGGAGGACCTGCGGGTCGCGATCGAGCGGCTGTCGCGGGCGATCCAGGAAGGGCAGCAGCCGCAACGGGCCGAGGCCGGCTCGACGCAGCGTGCCAACGCGGCCATGGCCGAACTCGCGGGGGGCATCCGCGATCTGGTCCAGCATGTGCGGAGCGAGCAGCAGGTGGTGCGGAGCTGGGTCGAGGCCCAGTCCGAGCAGCAGCGCGAGCTGCAGCACCTCCTCGAGACGATCTCGCGCGCATTGCAGACCCCGGCAGGAGAGTAAATGGCTGCGAGAGCGCGACGGATCAGCGCCCGGTCGGAATACTGGCCGAGCTTCGTCGACGTCCTGACGAACCTGCTCCTCGTCTTCATCTTCCTCTTGTCGATCTTCGCGCTGATGCAGTTCCTGCTGTCGCAGGAGGTATCGACCAAGGACGAGGTGATGGCGCGGTTGAACGCGCAGATCGCCGAGCTGACCGAGTTGCTCGCGCTCGAGCGCGCGAGCTCCGGCGAGGTCACCGACAACATCGCGACGCTGGAGGCGAGCCTGTCCGCTGCGGAGTCGGAGCGCAACCGGCTCCAGGGCCTGCTCGACAGCCAGTCGGACGCGGCGAACTCGGCGGGCGACCGCGCCGCCCAGCTCAATGCCGAGCTCGAGGATGCCAACCAGACCACCCAGCGGGCGCTCGCCCAGGTCGAGCTCCTGAACCAGCAGATCTCGGCCCTTCGCCGCCAGATCGCGGCGCTCGAGGACGCGCTGGAGGCATCGGAAGGCCGGGACCGCGAGAGCCAGACCAAGATCGCCGACCTCGGGCGCCGCCTCAATGTCGCGCTGGCCCAGCGGGTGCAGGAGCTCTCGCGCTACCGCTCCGACTTCTTCGGGCGTCTGCGGGAGATCCTCGGCGACCGGCCCGACATCCGCATCGTCGGCGACCGTTTCGTGTTCCAGTCCGAGGTGTTCTTCGATACCGGCTCGGACCAGATCGGCGGCGCCGGCCTGGAGGAGCTCGACAAGCTCGCCGAGGCGATCGTCGAGCTGAACCAGGAGATCCCCGAGGACATCCCCTGGGTTCTGCGCATCGACGGCCATACCGACAAGCGGCCGATCACCAACCCGGACGGGCGCTTCCGGAACAACTGGGATCTTTCGGCGGCCCGCGCCATCTCCGTGGTGCAGCACCTGATCGACGAGGGCATCCCGGCCGACCGGCTGGTCGCGGCAGGCTTCGGCGAGTACCAGCCGATCGAGGAAGGCGACACCGAGGAAGCCTACGGCAAGAACCGGCGTATCGAGCTCAAGCT
>JBIQKL010000003.1:35275-37249 GCA_044506555.1 Hyphomicrobiales bacterium
GGTGCTTCAGGCGACGAGGAAATGTCCCTCGTCGAGGTCGAGCTTCTTGTCGAGACGCCCGACCTGGACGGCATCGGCACCGCCCTTCCCGTCCTCGTCGTAGAACAACCGGCCGCTCTTCGCATGGTAGAAGATGTGGTCGTCGTCGTCCTTTGCCCGCTTGCCGTGCCGGAACTCGCCG
This sequence comes from Hyphomicrobiales bacterium, assembly GCA_044506555.1. Classification (GTDB taxonomy): domain Bacteria; phylum Pseudomonadota; class Alphaproteobacteria; order Rhizobiales; family Kaistiaceae; genus Bauldia. Next base: position 35,457 of record JBIQKL010000003.1, read on the forward strand.
GCCTCGAGCGCCGAACCGACCGCGGCGAAGACATCGGCGTCGAGCTCGACCAAGTCCTTCCCGATCTCGAAATCCTTGATGCGGGCATGGCCATCGGCCTTCTTGGAACTTTTGCCGACAGTCTTGTCGAGGTTGTGGGCGAACACGAAGACGTCCTCGCCCTTTCCGCCCTTGAGCTTGTTGTCGCCCCTGCCGCCTTCGAGCCTGTCGTCGCCCTTGCCGCCCTTGAGGTGATCGCGGCCGGCCCCGCCCTGCAGCCAGTCATTGCCGCCATGGCCGCTGATCTTGTCGTTGCCGCCCTTGCCCTGGATCCAGTCGGCATGGGCGCCGGGCAGCGGCTGCCCCGCGACGGTGTGCTTGGCGTCGATGACGTCGGCCTTACCGGTGCCGACGATCGTCACGCCCTCGCCCAGCACGATCCTCATCCCGCCCGCTCCGTCGCTTTCCGTCACGAAGTCGACCGATGACGGCTTCAGCACCATGAAGGCATAGGTGAGGCTCCCAGCGCTCACGGCGAGGAAGCCGGTTCCGGCATTGTAGGAGATGCTCACGTTGGTCGGATCGACCCCGGTGAGGTCGATCGCGTCGCCCGGGCCGAACGCCTGCATCACGTTCTGGAAGACGTAATTGTCGGACCCGACGCTCGCGAACGTGGCGTTTTCGAGCGAGAGGGTCTGGCTCCCCGCACCGAAGGTGATCTGACCCGTGCCGGCCGCCTTCGCCACTTCGAGGTGGAGCGTGCCGCCGTTGAGCAGCGTACCGCCCGTGTAGCTGCTGGTGCCGCCAAGGACCAGCGTGCCGCCGCCCGCCTTGGTCAAGGCCCCTGCCCCGGCGATGGCGTCGTTCGCGTCGATGGTGATGGTGTTCCCGCTCGAGACGCCGATCGTGGTCGAGGTGCCGGCGTCGAGGAACATCACCGCACCGTGCGCCTGCCCGGCCGTGGCGCCGCTGCCGCCGGCAATGCCGCCGATGACGGTGTAGCTGCCCTGGAACGCCGTATCATTGAGGATGAGGGTCCCGCCCTCGCGGACGAAGACGGCGCCGCCGAGTGCCGCGCCCCCGCCGCCGTTGCCGCCGATCCCCGACACGCCCTCCGAGCGGGCGCTGCCGTTTCCGGCATAGGCGCCGCCGGCGCCACCGGAGACACCGCCACCGCCGCCGCCGGCCCCGAACCCACCGGCGCCGCCGGTCGTGTCGGCATAGACACCGGCGCCGCCGCCACCGCCGCCGCCGAAGCCACCGGCACCGCCGGCGGCCTGCGAGGCCGAGCCGCCGCCGCCGCCGAAATCGCCACCCGCTCCGGCGGTTGCCTGAAAGCCGGCGCCGCTGCTCCCGCCGCCACCGCCGCCCCCGACACCGCCGTTCCCGCCATTGTTGCCGCCGCTGCCGCCGCCACCGCCGGAGATGCCGCCATGGCCGCCCGAGGCAGCGGCGCCTCCGCCTCCGCCTCCGCCGAGGGCGAGGCCGTTGCCGCCATCGGCGCCGTCATCGCCCCCCGTGCCGCCCTGCGGCGAGCCGCCGGAACCGCCCGTGGCCGTACCGGCCGCGCCGTCGTTGATCGCGCCGCCACCGCCGCCGCCGCCGTGGCCGGTGCTGGTGCCCCCGTTGCCGGCCTGGCCGCCACCGCCACCCCCGGCGGCGCCGACGACGTTGCCGCCGGCAGCGCCCGAGCCGAACTCGCCGCCACCGCCGCCGCCGCCGATGAAGCCGTTGCCGCCGGCCCCCTCGTAGCCGCCACCGCCGCCGCCGTCGCCGTTCGAGAAGCCGCCATTGCCGCCGAGGCCGCCACCGCC
>JBIQKL010000003.1:37349-42916 GCA_044506555.1 Hyphomicrobiales bacterium
GACGAGGATCTGGCGCTGGGAAATCCGCGTGTTCAGCACGAAGACGCGCGGCGTCCCTTCCTGCAATGCGCGCACCGCCCGCGCCGCGTGCTGCGCAGTCGCGAAGGTGACGGTGATCGCGAACGAGGGGTCATCGGCCGTCGTGGTCACGCCCTGCCAATTGCGCCGGTCGATCGCCTGCATCAGCCGCTCGGAGATGGCGACGCGCTGCCGCCGTTCCTCCCCGTGATCGCGGGAGGCGCAAAGCTGCAGCGCGGCCATGAGGCCCGCAAGCTCCTCGCGCCCGACCTTGAGCACGCGGCCGATCCCCTGGTGCGGCGGTTCCTGCGGGCCCTCTTCGGGGGATCCGAAGGGCGGCTCGAAGACCTCGGGATGGATGAAGGCATCCTGCTGCTGCAGGGTCGCGGCCCGGACGAGGTCCCGCCGTCCGGCAAGGAAGCCCGACGCCGCCGGCCCCCCGATGAACTTGCCCCCGGCGCAGGCGATGAGATCGGCGCCGAGCTCCATCCAGCGCCTGAAGTTCTCGGGCGGCAACTGCGTCGGGGCGGCGTCGACGATCACCGGAACGCCGTGGCTGTGGGAGATCTCCGCGAACGTCTTGAAGTCGATCGCCAGGGGCTCCGGCATATCGACGTAAAAGCTCGCGGCGGTCCGCTCCGTGAAGGCCGCATGCATCTGCCATTGGTAGGCACCGACGCCGCTCGACGGGCCGAGATACCCGAACTCGACGAATCGCGCGCCGGGGATGCGCAAGGCATGATCGAACGGGTTCCGGTGCGCGCGGTGGACGACGATCTCGTTGCGGAGCCCGGTGGTGTCGGGAAGGCGGTCCATCGCCGCGAAGTCGTCGCCGGTCATGCAGGCGGCCGCCGCCAGCGTCAGGCAGGCATCGGCGCCGGAGGCGACACACCCGGCTTCGGCGCCGGTCAGCGCCACGATGAGCTCCGACGCGCGCGCCTGCATCTCGGCAATGGGGACGAAGGTCCGCGCCGCGGCCGCCATTGCCGCGACGACCGGCGGCGCCAGGCGCGCGCCGCCGAGCCGGCTCGGATAGCCGGCCGCGTTGATCACGGGCCGGAGGCCCATCGATGCCAGAAGATCGTGATCCTGGCTGGAATGCTGGTTCATGACACTGTCTCTTGCCGGATGAGGTCGGGTTCTGGGCGGGCGGCGTGACTGGGAAAATGGCAGGCGACCCGGTGGCCGGGCGTTGCCGGCTCGAGCGGTGGCGTCACCTCGGCGCAGATCGGCTGCGCAGCGGGGCAGCGCGTGCGAAAGCTGCAGCCCGACGGCGGATTGATCGGGCTCGGCAGCTCCCCGCTGATCGCAGGCTGCGCATGTCGCCGCCCCGGTATCGGCTGCGGGATCGCCGACACCAGCCCGCGCGTATAGTGGTGCATGCCGCCGTCGCGAAGGATCGCGGACGATCCTTCCTCGACGATCCGCCCGAGATACATGACGGCGACCCGATCGCAGAGGTGATCGACGACGCTGAGGTCGTGGCTGATGAAGATGAGCGTCAGCCCGAGCTGGTCCCGAAGCTCGGAGAAGAGGTTGAGGATCTGGGCGCGTACCGAAACGTCCAGGCTCGCGACCGCCTCGTCGGCGATGATCACCTTGGGGCGGACGGAGAGCGCCCGCGCGATGTTGATGCGCTGGCGCTGCCCGCCGGAAAGCTCATGCGGAAACCGGTCTGCCAGCGACGCGCCGAGCCCGACGATGTCCATCAGCCGGTCGCGCTCCCGCGCGGCCTCCGCGCGGGGCACGATCCGATGGACGAGCAGCGGCTCGACGATGGCGCTGCCGATGCTCATGCGGGGATTGAGGGCGGAGTACGGGTCCTGGAACACCATCTGCAGGCTGCGCGTCACGTCCGGCGGCCGCCGGCGCACGTCGGTGAGGTCCCTGCCCTCGAATGCGATGCTTCCCCCGTCCGGACGGCTGAGGCCCATGATGATCCGCGCGAGCGTGGACTTGCCGCAGCCGGATTCGCCGACGATCCCGAGGGTCGTACCCGCCGCGACGTCGAGGTTCAGGTCGATGAGGGCATGGAGTTGGGCCTGCGGCCGCACGAAGCTGCGGCGGCCGACGCGGAACGTCTTGGAGATCCCGGTCAGACGGAGCAGCGGCGCCTCGCTCATCCGGCGACCTCCGCAAGCTCCGTCCGCAACTGGTCGTGACGCCAGCAGGCGGTCGCCTGGGTTCCACTGTGGATGCTGAGGACCGGCCGCGTCGTCTCGCAGGCGGCAAGGGCATGCTCGCATCGGGGAACGAAGGGACAGCCTTCGATCGCGACGGAGAGATCGGGAGGCCTTCCCGGGATGACGCGGAGGCGGGCCCGGTGCTCGCCGATCCGCGGGATCGAAGCGAGCAGCGCCGCCGTATAGGGATGCGACGGTGCCGTCAGCACCGTGGCGACATCGCCGGTCTCGACCAGCCGTCCGGCATACATGACGCCGACCCGGTCGCAGATCTCGGCGACGATGCCGATATCGTGGGTGACGAGCACCACGCTCATGCCCATGTCGCGGCAGAGGTTGCGGAGAAGCGTCAGGATCTGGTCCTGGATCGTCACGTCCAGGGCGGTCGTCGGCTCGTCCGCCAGGATCAGTTCCGGCGAGCGGATGATGGCGGCGGCGATCGAGACGCGCTGGCGCAAGCCGCCGGACAGTTCGTGGGGATAGGCGCGCATGCGGATCAGCGGGTCGGCGATGCCGACGCGCTCGAGGGTCTCGACGATAAGCCGGCGGATCGCCCCGCGGTCGTGCCCGCCCGCCACGCGCAGCACCTCGGCGAGTTGCGCGCCGATGGTCATCACCGGATTGAGCGCGCGCAACGGATCCTGGAACACCATCGCCACGTGCCGGCGCCGGAGGTCCGCGAGCGCATCCCGGCTGGCGTCGGTCACCTCGCGGCCGGCGATGCGGATCGTGCCGCGCTCGACGCGCGCATTCTTGTGGAGGAGGCCGATGATCGAGCGAAGGATCGTGCTCTTGCCGCTGCCGGTCTCGCCGACGAGCCCGAAAATCTCTCCCCGCCTGACGCTGAAGGACACGTCGCGCGCCGCGATCGAGACATGGCGCCCGCCGCGATAGACGATGCCGAGGTCCTCGACCTCGAGGATGGGCGCCGTCGCCGAAGCGGCGGAATCGCGCGCGCTCATCGTCCCACCTCGGGCTGGAGCACGTCGGAAAGACCGTCGCCGATCAGGATCGCGGCAAAGCACACGTAGAAGATGGCCACGCCGGGGAAGATCGCCATCCACGGCGCCTGGCCGAGGAAGGTCCGGCCTTCGCCGATCATCACGCCCCACTCCGGCGCCGGCGGCTGCACCCCGAGGCCGAGGAAGCCCAGCGCGCTGCCGACGAGGATCCAGGCGATGAAGTTCGTCGTGGCGAGCAGCACGGGCTGCACGATGACGTTCGGCAGAACATGCCGCCACAGCACGCGGGGCGCGGAGAAGCCCAGCACCCGTGCCGCCTCGACATATTGATGCCGGCCGACGACCAGGACCTCGCTCCGGACGAGGCGGGCATAGCTCGCCCAGCCGACGATCATCACCGCGATGAACATGTTGGTGATGCCGGGGCCCAGCGTCGCCACGATCGCGATGATCAGCACGTAGAAGGGAAACGCCACGACCAGATCGACAAGGCGCATGAGGATCGCGTCGAACCAGCGATAGGTTCCCGCCAGGATGCCGAGCGCGGTCCCGAGGATGAGCGTCGGGATCACCGAGAAGAAGCCGAACTGCAGGTCGACGGCGGTTGCCGCAATGATGCGGGCGAAGACGTCCCGGCCGTAATTGTCGGTGCCGAGCCAATGCTCGGCGCTCGGCGGCCGGAGCGCGGCACCGAGGTTGAGGTCGAGCGGATCGAGCGTGAACCAGGGTCCGACGATCGCGACGACGATCGCCGAGAGCATCATCAGGGTGCCGGCGATCAGCGACAGCGGCAGCCTCCTGATCCGGGCGGACAATGTCGGCCGGGCTTCGAGGGCGACGGTGCTCATCGCGCGGCCACCATCGCATCGCGGGCCCGCGGGTCGAGGAACGCCACGAAGATGTCGGTCAGGAGGCTGACCACCATGACGAAGACCGCGAAGACCATGGTGACGGCGACCACTGTCGGATAGTCCCGGGTCGAGATGGCGGTGAGCATGAGCTGGCCGAGGCCGGGAACCGCGAAGACGTATTCGACGATCACCGTCGCGCCGATCAGGAGCCCGATGTGCAGGCCGAGGATGGTCACCGTCGGGATCAGCGCCAGCCGGAAGGCGTGACGAAAGAACACCTCGCGCTCGGGGACTCCCTTGGAGCGTGCCATGTCGACATGGTCGGCCTCCAGCGCCTCGATGAGGCTGGCACGGAGCGACCGGACGACCAGGGGGCTGAGGCCCAACGCCAGGGTGAAGGAGGGCAGGAGCAGCGAGCGCAACTGCTCCCCGAAGGTCGCTCCGTAGCCGCCGACCGGAAGAATCGGCCACCAGATGCCGAAGAGAAGCAGGAGGAGGAGGCCGATCCAGTAGGGAGGCAGGCTCAGGCCGAAGACGACGACGACGCGGACCGCCGCATTGGCCACGCCGTGTCGGCTCAGCGCCGCCCAGATCGCAAGGGGCACGCTGATGAGAACGGTCAGAACGATCGCATAGGCGACGAGAAACAGTTCCGGCACCAGGCGCTCGAAGACCAGCGCTATCGCCGGCTGCCCGTAGAAATACGAGAAGCCGAAGTCCCCCTTCAGCACCTGCTGGAGGAAAATGCCGTACTGGACGAGGATGGGCCGATCGAGCCCCCAATGCGCCCGGAGGTCGGAGACCAGCTCGGGCGTGGCATACACGCCGAGCGCCATCACCGCCGGATCGCCGGGCACGACCCGCACGAGGACGAACATGGCGAGGCTGATCCCGAACAGCACCGGGATCATCTGCAGCACTCTGACGACAATGAAACGCAGCATTCAGTGCCCGCCGCAGCCGTTCAATCCATGCCCATCTTCACACGCCATCGGCAGCAGTCCAGCGCGGTCCGCCGATCGGCATGACCGAGTGTCCGGCAGGCGTGCATGAACGCGCTCTCGGACGAATTGCTTCCTGTTGTTGCAGCGCACTACTTCTCCTCCTTTTCAGCAGAGTAGTGCTTTTGATGCGCTGGATACACCGCGATGACGCACTTGCCGCTATGTGCCCGCGTTCCCGGGGCGCGACGCCGCCCGGAGCTCCGAAGCATGAGCAGAGCGCTCCCACGCCACGGCGTGTCGCACGATCGTGTCGAGATCGTCGTATCGGGGCCGCCACCCGAATGCAGTCCTCGCAAGGTCGGCATTGGCCACGAGGCAGGCGAGATCTCCCGGTCGTCTGGGCGCCTCGCGGATGAGGAGCGGGCGGCGCGTGACGCGCTGCACCGTTGCCAGCACGGCGCGCACCGAATGCCCACGGCCGTAGCCGAGATTGGCGACGACGCTGGCCCCGCCGGCGCGCAGGCGGGAGAGTGCCAGACAATGCGCTTCGGCAAGATCGGCGACATGGATGTAATCGCGGATGCAGGTGCCGTCCGGCGTGGGATAGTC
>JBIQKL010000003.1:43016-44357 GCA_044506555.1 Hyphomicrobiales bacterium
ACTGCGGCCGTGGACGAAAGGATGAAATGACGAACGCCGCTCGCGACCGCGCTCTCGATCAGCGACCGTGACTTGGCGGTGTTGTTGAGATAGTAGCGGAGCGGGTCGGCGACGGATTGGGATACGACGACCGAACCGGCGAGGTGGACGATCGCGTCCACGCCATGCGCGCGGATCACGCTCTCGACCAGCGCCTGGTCGCCGACGTCGCCCGCCACGAGCGCAGCCTCCTTTGCCACCGCCCCGGCGAGGCCGGCGCTGAGGTCGTCGACCACGACCACGCGCTCGCCGCGGTCGAGGAGCGCCCACACGACGTGGCTGCCGATATAGCCGGCGCCCCCGGTCACCAGCACGGTCATCGGCTGCTCCGCGAAGGCCGGCCGATGTCGGCGCAGCGCCACCGGACGGTCACGGCTCGAGCTCGCCGAAATCGAGGACCCGGTCGCTTTCATTGAGAAGGAGCGGCGAGTCGATCCTGGCCCTTGCGAGAACTTCCCGGTCGACCTCGTATCCGAGCATCGTCGCGAGCAGGTACTTGTTGTTGGTGGTGGCATAGAACCCGTCGGGCGAGCGCATGGTCTCGACCGCGTCGCAATAGGCGGATTGCCTGAGGATCATCGGGACCATGTACATCTCACGGCTCCTCGAGGGATAGCCGTGTCCCACCCCCACGACCTCGCCGTGGTCGGCGACGTAAAGGAACGCGAAGTCATCGAGGTGCTTCTCCGCGAGCCGGTAGATCGCGTCGACGAACCGGTCCGTATGGTGGATCGACAATTCGTAGTCGCTCGCGCCCGGCAGCGCCGCCTCGTCGATCGCATCGACGTTGCGGCGGTAGTCCATGTGGTTGCCGAAGATGTGGATGAGGTAGAGGTTCCCGTCCGCCTTCTCCTGGAAATAGCGGTCGGCGACGTCGATCAGCGCGTCGTCGTCGCTTTCGCCGATCCGGATCGGTGTGTTCGACCGGTCAGGGCGCAGGACGATGTCGGCATAGTCGGAGAGATAGGCATAGGGCTTGCCCCAAAGGCCGCCCCCCGACGAGGCGCCGAGCCAGTGCGTCCGGTAGCCCGCGTCCCGGGCCATCTCGAAGATGTTCTTGTGGGTGAACAGGCGTTCGAAATCCGTCGCCTCGGCGAACGAAAGCTGCAACGGCACCGCGGTCCGCGTCTGGCTGCCGTTGGCATGCACGTCGTCGATCACGCAGACGGCGCCGTCGGCTGCCATCCGGTCCATGCGCGGCGTGGTCGGCGTCGCGTGCCCATACAGGCCGTAGTAGGCGGGATTGGACGATTCCCCCATGATGACGACCACGTTCCTCGCGCCGCCCCCGGCGAGATGAAC
>JBIQKL010000003.1:44457-85524 GCA_044506555.1 Hyphomicrobiales bacterium
GGAACCACGGCGAGGGCTCCGGCGGCCGAGCCGTCTTGCGGCATCCAGAATGCGATTCCGATGATCGCCATCAGGGCGCCCTTGGTGACGCCCCCGTAGTGGAGCGCCAGGTACATCTCCAGGAGCCCGACCAATCCCACGCCGAGCAGGGCGAGCGCGCGCGCCGCCGGCCCGAGGCTCAGGCAGGCTGCGGCCAGCACCACGGCCGCGAAGACCGAGGAGAAAAGGTCCCCCGTGCCGCGATGGGACAGGAGCAGGGCAGAGATCCCGAACAGGGCCAGAACCGTCAGATCGGGCAAACGGCTGGCGAGCACGGCGGCCAACCCTCCCTCCGGCCTCCCGCCGTCGAGGTCGCGGGCGTCGCGAGGGCGCGATCCCGCAAGGTATCGCTCAGGCCAGCGTGACGACTTGGGCCGAGGCGAGCTGGTCTATGGTCGCCGTGACCTCCGCGCCGATCGCCGCACCGGCTTCGGGGTAGCTTTCGGCGAGAATGGATACGATCTCGGCCACGCTGCGCGCGCCGTCGCAAAGCGCCCAGATCACCGCAGCCGAGGCGTTCAGATAAATCGCGCGCGTCGCCTCGGGGACGTAGAGGAGCAGCTCGCCGTCCATCTGTTCCTCGCGGACGCCGTCCTGCCGAATGGGGATCACCGTGGGATCGACGGAGGCCATCTGCAACCATCCTTGCCGTTCGACTACGCCCGGAGCCGCACCCTTGCCGGACCGACGCCCCGGAGCGATCGCGCCAGATACCGCGCACAGACCCATCGGGCAAGCGTCAGCGGATGGCCGACGAAACGGGTCGGCCCCAGCGCGCGGCCGGGCGGGATCCCGTAGAAGCCGCGGAGCCACCATTCCGACGGCAGGAGCAGGGCAGACGCCTTTCTGCCGATGCCGTCGATCCTCGCCAGACCGGAGAGCGGCTGCAGGCCCTGGCCAATGCCCTTCGCCCGCCCGCCGCCTTCGCGCGGTTCGAACACGAGCGCCGCCATGGCGAGGGCGGCGCGCAGATGGATGCGGTCGCGGGAGGTCTGGCCTGCCGAGGGGTCGCCGACACGGGCGCCGTAGCGCCAAAGGTCGAAAAGGTGCACCAGCCTGATCCGCTGGCTCGGCTCGAAGGTGTGATGGGCGAGGTGGCGAAGCATGTCGGCCGGGCCCAGCGCCATGCCCGCGATCTCGGCGCCCCGGTCGATCTCCTGCAGCGGCACGCGAAGGTTGGCGAGCGACAATCGTCCGCGGCGCGTCGGCGCCAGGGCGTCGACGTGGATTTCGAGGGCGATGCGGATGCCGTCGCGCTCGAGCGACGCTTCGGGCAGATGGTTCATGCGAGGCGCGAATCGGGAGGCATGATCCTCGGCGAAGACGAAGCCGACCGCCCGCGCCGCAGCCTGGGCATCCGGCAGCTGACGGGGATCGACCAGGATGTCGATGTCGAGCGAGGGGCGATCTTCGGGATGGACATAGAGGAGATGGGCGAGAGCCGCGCCCTTGAGCAGAACCGCCTGCACCTGGCGGGCATGCATGGCGGCCAGCACGTCGCTGACACAGCGTTCGCGCGCCGCAACGGCGGAGCGTTGCATCGCGACGAGCGCGAGCAGCGCGCGCCGGGCGTGGGGCGCCTCGTCGAGCTGCGAGGCGCGCGCGAGCCGACCGAGCGGCGGGGCGACCAGCGCCACCACGCCGTGGTAGTGGGCCTCCGAGGGCAAATGGCGCCACAGCCTGTCGGCCGCAGCGAGACGCGCCTGGAACTCAGGCTCGTCGCGTAGAGGTTCGGTATCGCACGCGACGTCGTGAAGAATCCGTGCGAGGAGGTCGAAGACTTCGTCGGAATGGGTGCGGGTCGGGGCGATGACGATGCCTTTCGGGGAGACTGCATTTGCAGTCGACAAGAGAAGACGCTTCAACTACCTCTATTGGATCAATGCAACCATGGGCACGGGGCAGACATGGCGAGTCGCAGAGCATTTCTGGCGCTGACCGGCACCGCCGCAGCGGCCTTGCTTCCTCATTCGTGGATCAAGCCGGTCGTCGAGACCGTGATCGTTCCCGCGCACGCGCAGTCGTCGCCGATCGAGACGACCACGGTGACCGAGACCACGGCGACGGAGACGACGGCAACCGAGACGACCGCGACCGAGACGACGGCAACTGAAACGAGCGGCACGCAGCCGCCATAGTTCCCAACGCGTGCCGACGTACCGCATAGCGCTGCGCGGCCAAGCGGTCGACTTCAGCTTCCCCGACGACTTGTGCGCCGGTCTGGGCGAGCTCGTTGCATGGGGCGAGCTTGTCGATGCCGACGCCGGCGGCGTGGCAATCGTCCCCGGCGCCATCGAAAAGACTTACTCGGTATTCCGCGACGAGATCGCGGTCGCCGCATCGGTTCCCCCCGAGGCGGCGATCAATGTCGCGCTCGACCGGATCGCCTACGGCCTGATCGTCGACCTCGACGATGCGGTCGCGCTACATGCGGCGAGCGTCGGCATCGGAGACTCGGCGGTCCTCATCGCGGGCTCGACCGGCTCCGGCAAGACCAGCCTCGCCGCCTGGCTGGTGTCGCGCGGCTTCGATTTCCTCTCCGACGAGATCGCGGTGGCGGCCGACGGGCGGGTTTTCACCTTTCCGCGCCCGCTTCTCACCAAGTCGCGCAGCGACGCCGTCATCGAGCTCCTGAAGCTCCATGCCGGCGCGACGGCCACGGCCGCGGGACCGGGCGCGGCGCTTTCGATCCCGGGGTCGCGCCCGAGGACGACAACGCCGGGACTGCTGATATTTCCCCGGTTCGAGCCCGCGGCGCCGCTTCGGCTCGGCCCGCTCAGTGCCGGGCGCGCTCTGCTCCGCCTCATGGAAGCGAATCTGAACGCACGCAACCTTCCCGACCATGGCCTGGACATCCTGCGGGACATGGCCGCGAAGGTTCCCGCGCTTGAGATCCGCTTTCCGGGGTTCGATGCACTTGAAAACGTGCTCGACCCCCTCTGCGCCGCGATCGCCGGGGAAAGGCTGTCACCCTCCGCCGCGCAGGCGGTTCTCGGCGCTGTCCAGACGGCGCTTGCCCGCGCGGCTCATCCGCAAAAGCCGGTGGCCACCAGGCCGCCACCGCCCCCGGAGCCTCCGCACCCGATCCGGCCGAAGCCTTCCGTCGCCCCGAAGCTCACCATCGGCATGGCCACCTACGATGACTACGACGGCGTCTTCTTCACCGTCCAGGCGATCCGCATGTTTCACCCCGAGATCGCCGGCGATATCGAGTTCGTGATCGTCGACAACAATCCCGGCGGCCGCGGTGCCAAAGCCCTCCGCGCCCTCGAATCCTGGGCGCCGGAGCTCCGTTACGTGCCGAATACGGAAGTGAACGGCACGGCGGTGCGCGACTTCGTCTTCGCCGAGGCGAGCGGCACCTTCGTGCTCTGCCTCGACTGTCACGTCCTCGTCGCCCCCGGCGCGCTCGCCAAACTCCTCGACTACATGGCGCGCAATCCGGACTCCCGCGACCTCCTCCAGGGACCTCTCGTCTATGACGATGTCCGGACGATCTCGACGCACTTCAACCCCGAATGGCGGAACGGCATGTTCGGAACCTGGGGTACGGACCCCGCGGGTGAGGACCCCGCGGCACCGCCCTTCGAAATCCCCATGCAGGGCCTCGGGCTCTTCGCCTGCCGCCGGGAGGCGTGGCCGGGCTTCAACCGAAGGTTCAGGGGGTTTGGAGGCGAAGAAGGCTACATCCACGAGAAGATCCGCCGGCGCGGGGGAAAGGTGCTTTGCCTTCCCTTCCTCAGATGGCTGCATCGCTTCCAGCGGCCCTTCGGGACCCCCTACCCGAACAACTGGCCGGATCGGATACACAACTACCTCGTCGGCTTCCGCGAGCTCGGTTGGGACACCGGGCCGATCGAGGAGCACTTCCGCGCCCATCTCGGTGAGTCTTCGGCGGCCCGCATACTGGCGGACGTTCGCCGGGAGCTCGGAGCCGACGCTGAAGCGGAGCGGTTGCGGGCCTGACCGCCTCGTCGGCTCGCTGATCGCGGTGGCGCCGCCGTCGTTGATCCACCTTCCGTCTCGGAGCGCATCGCCGGTTACGATCGGCGCGAGACAATGGTATCCTCCCGCCATGGCGGACCCGGCGAAAAATCGTCAGCCGTTCGCCTTCGGCGCCAAGGGCCGGTCGGAAAGCCCGATCGCACTTCGCGGTATGCGCCCGATCTCAGCGTCAACCCCACGCGTGTTGGCAGACCATCTTGCCTGCCTCCGAGGCCGGAGCGATGACGCGGAGAAGGCCGATCCTCTTCCCTCCAGAATGAGAAGATGATGACCCGAGACGAAATGCAGACGAAGCTCGAGGAACTCTCTCCTTTCCTTCATCGTGTCAGGCTCCCGCACGGGCTGAATACGCACGATCCGAAACGCACCGGCACCCTGCGGGGCAGACAGCGCACGCGGAACCTTGTCAGTTTCGTATGGTCCGACCTCTTGAGCCACTTCGGGGGAAGCTTCAAAGGGCTGAGGGTGCTGGACATCGCCTGCAATTGCGGCGGCTTCTCATTGGAAGCGGCGAAGTCCGGCGCTGCCGAGGTCTATGGCATCGACGTCGTCGACCATTACATAGCCCAGGCGAACTTCATCAAAAACGCCGTGGGCGCCGACGCCGTACGCTTCGAGAAGCGCTCGCTCGACGATCTCAGCCCCGAGAAGGACGGCCATTTCGACATCGTGCTCTGTCTGGGGATCCTCTACCATCTGGAGAACCCGGTCGCGTCTATGCGCAAGATCGCCGCTGTGACGAGGGGTCTCCTGCTGGTGGAGACGAACATCTTCGTCACGAAATCCGAGTTGCCGGTCTGGCGCATGAAGGTTTCCGGAGGTCCCACCGAAGAAAAGGACGTCACGTCGCTTTGGCGCCCGGAGCAGGGTGTCTGCCAGTTCGTGCCCAACCCGGTGGCCGTCGAGGGGCTGCTCCGGTTCCTCGGGTTTCCGAACGTGGAGCACCTGACGCCCGCCGGCCGGATCCTCAAGGAGCCAAGATACCAGGAGGGCCGCCGCGGTGCCTTCGTGGCGACACGGCCACGAAACTGATCGACCACTTCAGGCTCGACACGCCGGGAGCCCCCGGGCACGGGAAAATCGGGCAGCTCCGTCCTGATCCGGCCCGCGGTCCTTCCGCGGGCCGGATCGCGTCGCGCCTAGTTCGTCTTGTAGACGGTCTCGAGGTAGTGATGCCGGGTCGGCGGCAGCTCGAATCCGTGCACGTTGTCACGAAGGCCCATCGGCGCATCGATGAAGACGAGATAGAGCTGCGCCGCGTCGTCCCAGGCCATCTTCTGCATCTGCGCGAAGAGCTCCCCGCGCTTGTCGCCGGCGGTCTTCTTGACCTCGGCGAAGAGCGCCAGCATGTCGTCCTCGACGTAGTCGGTCCAGGCCGAGCCGAACCCGAAGCCGGCGGCGCAGCAGAACTCCCAGAACCCTTCCGGGTCGATCTGGTCGGCGCTGGTCGTCGCCAGGAACATCTCGAACTGCCGGTTGCCGCGCAGCTCGAACTTGGTGCCGGCTTCCACCTGCTGGATGTTCACGGTGATGCCGATGTCGGCGAGCTGATCCTTGACGATCGTGGCGATGCCGGCCTCGACGGGATCGCCCGAAGCGATCAGCAGCTCCGTCGTGAAGCCGTCGGGAAACGCGCTCTGGGCCATGAGTTCCTTGGCCTTCTCGACGTCATACGTGTAGGGCGTCTGCGGCACGTAGTACTTCGTCCGAGGCATCTCGGAATCCTGCGGCGTCGCCGTGCCGAAGAAGACCACGGCGGCGATGGCCGCCTTGTCGATGGCGTAGTTCATCGCCTTGCGGACGTTGAGGTCGGCGAACGCGGGCTGCTTGACGCGCTGCAGGCGGATGAGCTCCTCGGCGAGCGACGGGTAGATCACGATGTTGACGCCGGGCGCATTCCGCAGCGCCTCGAGCTGCGGCGGCGGAAGTTCCTGGGCGATATCGATCTGGCCGGCCTGAAGCTGCAAGGCCTGGGTTCCCGGATCGCCGATCACCATCAGCTGGACTTCGTCCAGGCAGGGATAGGGCTGGTTCCAGAAATAGGGATTCCGGACGAGCCGCGCCATCTGGCCCTTCTGCCAGCTCTCCAGCACGAAAGGTCCGGCGCTGACCGGTGCCGTCGCCATCGTCTGCGAGTCGCTCCCCTCGGGATAGATGCCGACCGACGTCAGCTGCGACTCGACGAATGCCGGGGTCGATTGGGACAGCGTGATGACGAACGTCGATTCGTCAGGGGCGGCCAGGGTGGTCTCCGGGATCCGGCTGCGCAACGTGCTCTGAGGATCGTCCAGCGAGCGCTGGAAGCTGTCGAGCACGTCCGCGGAGGTGAGGTCGGAACCGTCGGAGAACTTGAGCCCGGGCCGAAGATGGAAGGTGAACACCGTCGAATCTGCGTTGGCTTCCCATGATTCCGCAGCCGCGGCCTCCACCGCCGTCGCATCCAGATTGTTGCGCACGAGCGGAAGGTTGACGAGCGGCCAGGCCCAGATGCTGGGGTTGTTCAAATTGTAGTACCAGTCCGAAACGTCGGCGGTACGCGCAAACTTGAGGACCCCGCCGACCGCAGGGCATTCTTCGGACGACTGTCTCTCCTGCGCCCCGGCGGCGGTCGTGCCTCCCCACGCCACGGCGGCCGTGAGGGCCGCAGCGAGGAAGAAAAGATGGGTACTGTCCTTGGTCATTTGCGTCTCCTGCCGTGATTCGCCTTCACACTCATCGTCCGCGGCTCGGCGCTGGCGCCTCGAAGCCGCGATCGGCCATCGCCGAACGTCCCGGTGACCGATGCCGGGAGCGCCCCGGGGGCCGCCACTCACCGCGATGCTTGACAGGATAATGCACCATGTCGCGCAATCTTCCTGCTATCTCGCCGCTTCGCGAGATCCGGTAGGTGGATAATGTCGGGCCAGTGTAGATCATCGGCAGAGCCTGCCAACTCCCTGGAGCAACGATCCGATGACGGACAGGCTCGGTGACGAACGGATGTTCGTTGCCGTAATCGAGACCGGCAGCTTCGTCGCGGCGGCCAGGCGCCTGGGGACCAGTTCCGGCCAGGCTTCGAAATCGGTCGCCCGGCTCGAGTCTCATCTCGGCGCACGGCTCCTCAACCGCACGACGAGGGCAGTCTCGCCGACCGAAGCCGGCCGCGCCTATTTCGAGCGGCTGCGGCCGCTGCTCGACGAGTTCGACAGCCTCGACCGCTCGATCAGGAACGTGTCGCAGACACCGCGCGGCAGGCTGCGGGTCACCGCGCCCCTGACGTTCGGCACCCTCGAGCTCGCCCCTGCCCTGAATGCGTTCGCCCTGGCCTATCCCGACATCGAGCTCGACGTCAGCTTCTCGGACCGCCTCGTCAATGTCGTCGACGAAGGCTTCGACATGGCGGTGCGGGTTGGCCGGCCCGCCGATTCGAGCCTCATCGCCCGCCGCATCTGCAGCGTCCGTATCGTGATCGTCGCATCGGAGGACTACCTCGACAGGCAAGGGGAACCGGAAGAGCCCGACGATCTCGCCCGTCATGCGTGCATCATCGACAGCAACTTCCGGGAACCCAACCGCTGGCCTTTGCGACTTTCCAATGGGCGCGACGCGGTGCCGGTCCACGGCCGCATCCGCTATTCCAATGCGGAAGCCTGCCTGCAGGCGGCCGAAGCCGGTCTCGGGCTGGCCTGCGTTCCGAGCTTCGTTGCCGGTGACGCGCTTCGCAGGGGCACGGTGCGCGCGGTTCTGCGCGCCTTCGAGCCCGAGCCCTATGGCGTCCATGCTCTGTACCCGCACAGCCGCCATCTGGCGGCGAAGGTCCGAGCCTTCGTGGACTTCATGGTCGAGCGCTATCGGAGCACGCCGCACTGGGAGGGCAGCCTGTAGGCATTATTTCCGATATGGAATTAATCACCTTCCATTGCGCCGTATTATAATCTGGCCTCTCCGCTCACATGTTCTCCTCCAGGCGCCAGGAGGCGCTTCTCAGCAAGGAGAGCGGACATGAACATTTCGATCCTCGGGACCGGCAATATGGCGAAGGGCCTTGCCGGCGTTTTCGCAAAGGCGGGACATCCCGTCGTCCTGGCGAACCGTGACGAGGCGAAGGCCCGTGCCGTCGCGGCCGAGCTCGGCAATGGCGTCTCGGCGGCCGGTTTCCGCGATGCGACCGCGTCGGCCGATGTCGTGGTGCTCGCGGTTCCCTATGACGCGGCGTCGGAGGTGATCGCGGCAGCCGGCGGTCTCGCCGGCAAGATCGTCGTCGACATCACCAATCCGCTGACGGCCGACTATTCCGGCCTGACGGTCGGCCATACGACGAGCGCCGCCGAGGAGATCCAGAAGCACGCGCCGCAGGCCCGGGTGGTCAAGGCGTTCAACACCGTGTTCGCCTCCGTCCTCCAGGCGGACGGCAAGGCGGCGGGCCGGCCCGCGACCGTGTTCGTGGCGGGCGACGATCCGCAAGCCCGCAAGGTCGTATCCGACCTCGCCGCGAGCGCCGGCTTCGCCCCGCTCGAGACAGGTGCACTCGCCTCGTCGCGTTATCTCGAGCCCGTCGCCGGCCTCAACATCGCGCTGGGCTATGGCCTCGGCCACGGCACCGACATCGCTCCCACCTGGCAGCGCGCCGCCTGACGCCTCCAGCCAGCCGCGCCACGGCGCTCCGCGATCGCGGGGCGTTGACGCGGCTCTTTTGCAATCACGGCGCGGCCCGCTGAGGCCACGCCGTCATGACACTCGATTGGATGCAGGTATCATGCTTGTCGATGGAAAATGGGTTGCGGCCTGGCAGCCGGTACAGGCCAATGACGGGAATGGCGGCTTCGTCCGCCAGGCCTCGACCTTCCGCAACTGGGTGACGCCCGATGGCAGCGCCGGCCCCACGGGTGAAGCGGGTTTCGCTGCGGAAGCCGGACGCTATCACCTCTACGTCGCGCTGGTCTGTCCGTGGGCCTCGCGCACATTGATCGCCCGCAAGCTCAAGAAGCTCGAGGACGCGATCTCGCTGTCGGTGGTCGAACCGATGTTGAGCGATCAGGGCTGGCGCTTCGGCGACTACCCCGGATCGGATCGCGACGCCGTCAACGGCGCCACCTACCTTCACGAGGTCTACACGTGCGCCGACCCGCACCTGTCGGGACGGGCGACGGTCCCGGTCCTGTGGGACAAGAAACTGGGCACGATCGTCAACAACGAATCGGCGGACATCGTGCGCATGATGGACTCCGGCTTCGGGGCCCTGGCCGACACCGCGGTCGATCTCTACCCGGCGGATCTCCGCGACGAGATCGACGCCCTCAACGAACGCATCTATCCGAAGCTGAACAACGGCGTGTACCGTGCCGGCTTCGCGACGACGCAGGTCGCCTACGAGGAAGCGTTCAACGGGGTCTTCGCGATGCTGGACGAACTCGAGGACCGTCTGGGCGACGGCCGCGGTTTCCTGTCCGGCGAGCGCTTCACCGAAGCGGACATCCGCCTGTTCGTGACGCTCGTCCGCTTCGATGCGGCCTATCACGGGCTGTTCAAGTGCAACCTCCGGCGGATCGCGGACTATCCTGGCCTGAGCGCCTATGTCGCGCGGGTCCTCGCCATTCCCGGCGTCCGTGACACGGTCGATTTCGATCACATCAAGCGCGGCTACTACTCGATCAAGGCGCTCAACCCGGCGGGCATCGTCCCGGTCGGGCCCGAGATGCCGGAGCTGATGGCGGCCTGAGCCGTCACCGGCCCAGCCGGCGGCCCGTCACGGCACGACGGTGTGGCGGAAGGTCTCGTAGGGGCTGGTGGAGAGCGTGCGCGGCGGGATCAGCTCGGGCTCGACCAGGACGCGCGGGGCACCCGTCACGCCGCTCTCGAGGATGCGGAACGCTTCCGAGATCAGTTGGTCGACGTTCTGGCGCACCATGATCACCGGGAAATGCATGAACGACGCGAAGGGGTCGTAGTCGTAGCAGCCGACGACGACGTCGTTGAACGCCCCCGGCGGCAGGGTGGCGAAATACTTGAGCACGCCCTCGAAGACGAAGGTCGAGTTGACGAAGAGCCCCGAGGGGAGGCCGCCGATGCGTTCGCAGAGGGCACGAAGGTCGGCCTCCGACGAATCGGGATCGTAGTTGCGGGCGATGATCAGCTCGTCCGCGCCCGGGCCGATCACGTCCTTGAAGGCGCGGATGCGCTCGGCGGTCGCGAAGTCCCACGGCGCGCCGCCGATGAAATAAACGTTGTCGCGCGGGTGCGCGCGCTGCGTCGGCATTGCGCGGAGCATCTCGGTGGTGAGCTGGTAGGCGCCGCCGTAATTGTTGCTGATCACCGACGGCGCCTTGCTGCCGGGCAGGTCGACATTGACATGCGGCAGGTCGACGGCGGCGCAGAGGTCGGAGAGCGCATCCGGGTCCGTCGCGCCGACGATCAGGAGCGAATCGACCGCATAGGAGATCAGCGTCTCGACGGTCCTGCGCTCCTCGGCGGGATCGCGTAGCGTCGAGACCACCACCGGGCACATGCCGCGGGCGCGGACATAGGCCTCGAAGATCTGCGACATCGCCGAGTAGAAACGGTTGAAGTGGGCCGGCAGCACCATCCCCATCAGGCCGGAGCGCGCCTTCCGGAGTCCGCGCGCCTGCATGTTGATGGTGTAGCCGTGCTCTTCCGCGAGGCGCTGGATCTCGAGCGCCGTGCTCTCCTTGATCCGCCGGCGCCGCCAGGTCCCGCTGAGCGCGGCGCTGACCGTCGACGGCGACGCGCCCGTCGCGCGGGCGATGTCGTAGATCGTGGTCTTGCCGGTGGAGGGCCGCTTCTTCATCGTCCGCGGATGTCGTTCGCTGCCGGGGATCGCTTGACATTCCCGCGGCGTCTCGGCGATGATTGCTACATCGATTGTGCAAGTCAGTCCAGTCCGCGCTCGAGGGCGCGGACACGGCGGGAGGAAGACGCCGGGACGGCCTGCAAGGTCGATGTCCACACGTTGCACAATCGAATGTGCAAGTGCGGGTCAACAAACCGGGCGCCGGACGGCGTCACGAAACGGGAGGATTCAATGCTCAAACGCTTCGCTGCCCCCCTGCTTGGCGCCGCCGTCATGGCCGTGGCGTTCGCCGGAGGCGCACTCGCCCAGGACAAGCCGACCATGGGCGTCGTCGTCAAGATCGGCGGCATCCCGTGGTTCAACGCCATGGAGGTCGGCATCCTCGAGCAGGCGGAGGCGCTCGGGATCGACGCCACGATGATCGGCCCGACCAGTGCCGACCCCGCGCTCCAGGTCCGCGCCATCGAGGACCTGATCGCCAAGGGCGTCGACGTCATCGGCGTCGTGCCGAACGATGCCAACGCGATCGAGCCGGTGCTCGAGAAGGCGCGGGCCGCGGGCATCAAGGTGATCACCCATGAGTCGCCGGCCCAGAAGAACGTCGACTGGAACTTCGAGATGGCGTCGTCCAAGGGCTTCGGCGAGGCCCATGCCGAGATGCTCGCCCAGGACCTCGGCGGCAAGGGCGGCTACGCCGTCTATGTCGGCTCGCTGACGGTGCCGCTCCACAACGAGTGGGCCGACTACGCGATCGCCTATCTCAAGGAGAAGTATCCCGACATGACGCTGATCGGCGACCGCTACGGCGTTGCCGAGAACGTCGACGACAGCCGCAAGACCGCGCTCGACCTCATCGCCGCCAATCCCGACCTCAAGGGCTTCCTCGCGTTCGGCAGCCAGGGCCCGATCGGCGTCGGCCGTGCCATCGAGGAGACCCGGAAGGTCGGCGAGATCGCCGTCTACGGGCCGCTCTCGCCCGGCCAGGGGCGCCAGCTCATCAAGGAGGGCGCGATCAACGGCGGCTTCATGTGGAACCCGATGGAAGCCGGCCGCGTCTTCGTGCGGATGGGCGACATGCTGGTGAAGGGCGAGCCGATCGCCGACGGCACCACCATCGAGGGCCTCGGCGTGGTGCACCCCGACGGCACCAACATCATCGTCGACGCGCTGATCCCGATCAACAAGGATACCGTCGACGAGCTCGCCGACCTCGGGCTCTAGGCGATCCGTGGACGGGCTGTCGGATCCGGCAGCCCGTCCCGTTGCCGTGAGGGGCAGCCGCATTCCGATCGCCCGGCGAACGTGCCCGCCGCTCGCGGCCGGGCGGCGACGCCATCGGAATCGAAAGCAGGACATGCACGGACCGTGGTGAGCGAAGGCGACATCGCGACAGAGGCGAGCGCGGCTCCGCCGTCTGCGCTTCGCCTCGCCCAGGTCTCCAAGACCTTCGGCGGCGTGCGTGCGCTCAAGGAAGTGTCGTTCGAGGTGCTGCCGGGGGAGGTGCACTGTCTCGCCGGCGAGAACGGCTCGGGCAAGTCGACGCTGATCAAGATCATCACCGGCGTCTATGCCCCCGACCACGGCGCCGACATGGTGTATTTCGGCAAGCCGGTCGAGACGGTGACGCCCGGCCTCGCCCGGAGCTTCGGCATCGAGGTGATCTGGCAGGACCTCGCCCTCTTCCCGCAGATGTCGGTCGCCGAGAACATCGCCTTCAGCCAGATCCTCGGCGCGCGCCCCCGGATCGTGCGCCGGCGCGACATGCGCGAGAAGGCGGCACGGGCGCTCGCGCGCCTCGGCGTGTCGCTCGACCTCGAGGCGCCGCTCGGCACGCTCTCCATCGCCCAGCGCCAGATCGTCGCCATCGCCCGCACCCTCGTCGGCGACGCGCGGCTGATCTTCATGGACGAGCCCACCGCCTCGCTCACCCATTCGGAGACCGACGCGCTGCTCGCGATCGTCCAGAAGCTCTCGGCCGACGGCGTGTCGATCGTCTTCGTCAGCCACCGGCTCGCCGAGGTGCTGGAGATCTCGTCGCGGGTGACCGTGCTCCGCGACGGGCGGAAGGTCGGCGTCTACGACACCGTCGGCATGACCCAGTCGCGGCTGACCGAGCTGATGACCGGCCGCACCTTCGACCAGGCGGCGATCGCGTCGGACCGATCATCGGCACCGGCGGTGCTCGAGGTGGCGGGGTTGACGCGGGCCGGCGAATACGAGGACGTCGACCTCGCCATCCATGCCGGCGAGGTCATCGGCATCACCGGGCTGATCGGCGCCGGGCGGACCGAGCTCGGGCTCACCCTCTTCGGGATGACGCGGGCGGACCGCGGCACCATCCGCCTCAACGGCCGGCCGGTCCGCTTCCGCTCGAACCGCGAGGCGATCGCCGCCGGCGTCGCCTACGTCTCGGAAGACCGGCTGACCCTCGGCCTCGTCCAGCCGCAGTCGATCGCCGACAACACCGTGCTGCCGGTGCTCGACCGGATCGTCAATCGCCTGGACCTGATCTCCACCCGGAAGAAGGATGGCCTCGTCGCCCACTGGATCCGCGAGCTGGCGATCAAGATCGGCAAGCCGTCCGACGCCGTCTCGACGCTGTCCGGCGGCAACCAGCAGCGCGTCGTCCTCGCCAAATGGCTCGCCACCGGCCCGAAGCTCCTGATCCTCGATTCGCCCACGGTCGGGGTCGACGTCGGCGCCCGCGCCGGGCTCTTCGCCATCGTCCGAAAGCTCGCCGGGGAAGGACTTGCGATCCTCCTCATCTCCGACGAGGTGCCGGAGGTCTATTTCAACGCCGACCGCGTCATCCACATGGCCGCCGGGCGGTTCGTGGCCACATACAATCCGGCGGCGATGTCGCTCGCCGAGGTCGAGGCGGCGGTCTATGCTTAGGCTCGTGAACTCGACCGAGGGCCGGCTCGTCATCGTGCTCCTGGTCGTCTGCCTCGTGCTGTCGATTGCGAGCGAGCAGTTCCTCACGCTTGCCAACGCCTCGAACCTGCTGGCTGCGAGCGCGGTGAACCTCATCTTCGCGGTCGGCCTCGTCGTGGTGCTGATCGCCGGCGGCATCGACATTTCCTTCGCCGTCGCCGCCTCGGTGGTGCAGTACGTCGCGTTCTACGCGCTGGACGCGGTCGGCGGCGGCAACTGGGCCTGGGGCTTCTTCTTCGCCTCCGCCTTCGGGATCGTGCTCGGCGCGATCAACGCCGCGCTGATCCACTATTTCCGCATCATCTCCATCGTCGTCACCATCGCCACCTTCAATGCCTATTTCGGACTGCTCATGTTCTTCACCAAGGGACGGTACATCTATGACCTGCCCGGCTGGTGGACCGAGCGCATCGTCCTCGCCGAGGTGAAGACCGCGAGCGGCTGGGCCGAGCTGACGCTGCCCGGCGCGGTGATGGTGGTCGCCGCTCTCGCCACCTGGTTCCTCATCAACCGCACCACCGTCGGGCGGCAGCTCTACGCCTTCGGCGACAACCCCGAGGCCGCCCGGCGCGAGGGCATCAGCGTCGCGGCCATGACCTTCATCGCCTTCGGCTGGATGGGGCTGATGGCCGGCATCGCCGGGTTGATGCAGGTGAACTTCGTCAAGGAAGTGGTGCCGAGCGCGCTGCTCGGGCGCGAGCTCGACGTACTCGCCGCGGTCGTGCTCGGCGGAGCGCGGCTCGGCGGCGGCCGCGGCTCGGTGCTGGGCTGCGTGCTTGGGGTGCTGCTGGTGGCGATCATCCAGAACGGGCTGAACCTCCTCGGGGTGTCGCCCTATGCGTTCAAGATGGTCGTGGGCGCCTTCATCCTCTTCGCCATCTCGACCTCCAACGTCTCCTTCACGAAACTCCTCCGGGCGCAGTGAGGAGACGATGAGCGAAGCCTATCGGAGGGTCCGTGATGCGCTCGGTGCCGAGGTCCTCGGCCTGATCGCATTCCTCGTCGTCGTGGTGGCCGCCTTCGGCCTCGCCACGCCGCGCTTCCTCACCGGGGAGAACTTCGGCTCGATCGCCTTCCAGCTCCCCGAGCTCGGCCTCCTGACCCTCGCCATGCTGGTGCCGATCCTTTCCGGCGGCCTCAACCTTGCCGTCACCTACACCGCCAACTTCAGCGCCCTGGTGCTGGCCTGGACGTTGGAGGCCCATGGCGGGGTCGACGCCGGGTTCGGCGCCTTCGTCCTCGGCTCGGCCGGGGCGATCGCGGCCGGCGCCCTCACCGGACTGGTGATGGGGCTGGTCATCGCCTATGTCGGCGCCCATCCCATCCTCGTCTCGCTGGCGATGATGATCTTCATCCGCGGCCTCGGCGAGTTCCTCACCCGCGGCGGCGACGTCTCGGGCTTCCCTGCCTTCATCCGGCCGATCGGCCACGGCAGCCTGCTCGGCATCCCGATCCCGCTCATCGTGTTCCTCGTCGCGGCAGCGGTCTGGTACGTGATGCTCGGGCGCACGCGCCACGGCTTCTCGACCTACATGCTCGGCTCGAACATCGAGGCGACGCGCTTCTCCGGCATCCCGACGAAGCGGACGCTCACCGTCATCTACACGCTCTCCGGCGTGATGTGCGCAATCGCCGGCATCCTCATGCTCGCCCGCTTCAACTCGGTGCGGGTCGGCCACGGCGACGCCTACCTGCTCATCACCGTGCTCGCCTGCTTCCTCGGCGGCGTCGACCCGTTCGGCGGCTTCGGGCGCGTCGTGCCGGTTGCGCTCGCGCTCGTGATCCTGCAGGTGTTGTCCTCCGGCCTGAACCTGATCGGCGCCAACCAGCACCTGTCGACCGCGGTGTGGGGACTGTTCCTCATCGCGGTGATGGTGATCCGCTTCGGATGGCAGCGGCTGAGCATCGGGCGACACTAGGGGGAATCCGTCCGTGCCATGCCTGCCCGCCCGCCCGTGTGAGACCGCGCCATGACCCTCGTGGCGGTGCTCGACGTCGGCAAGACCAACGTCAAGCTGACGGCGGCGAGCCGGGACGGCGCGCTGATCGAGACGGTGTCGCTGCCGAATGCGCCGGCGGCCGGGCCGCCTTACCTTCACATCGATGCCCCCCGCATCCAGGAATGGCTCCTGGCGGAGCTCGGGGCGCTCTGCCGCCGGCACCGGATCGGTGCCGTCGTCGCCACCGGCCACGGCTCGGCGGCCGGGCTGGTCGACGAGTCCGGCCTCGTCATGCCGATGATCGACTACGAGGCGGAGGTGCCCGCGGAGGTGACCGCCGCCTATGTCGCCGCCGCCGGGCCGCTCCCCCGGCTCGGCAGTCCGCTGATGCCCGGCGCCGCCCACATGGCGCGGCAGCTCCTGTGGCTCGAGACGGAATGGCCCGAGGCGGTGGCGCGCGCACGCTGGTATCTCGGCGGCCCGCAATACTGGGCCTTCTTCCTCTCGGGCGGAGGCGGCAGCGAGCTGACCTACCTCGCCGCGCAGACGCATTTCTGGGACTTCGAACGGCGCGGCTTCTCGCCGATCGTCGCCGCCCGGCATTGGCAACGCCTGATCGCGCCGCTGACCCCGGCCTGGGCCTCCGTCGGCCGGATCCGGCCCGAGCTCTCCGCCCGTCACGGCTTGCCCGAGGACATGGAAGTCCTCTGCGGCGTCCATGATTCCAGCGCCAATTTCTACCGCTTCCAGCAGGCCGGGCTCGCCGGATTCACGCTGATCTCGACCGGCACCTGGATCGTCGGCATCAGCGACGAAGCGGCGTCGGAGGCGAGCCTCGCGCGCGGCTACGTCACCCGCAACATGGACGTCCACGGCAACCCGCTCTCCGGCATCCTCGCCATGGGCGGGCGCGAGTTCGCGCTGATCGCCGGCGACGGGCCCGACCGGCCGGTCGAGGCCGCCGAGGTCGCCGCACTGATCGCGGCCGGCACCATGGCGCTGCCGTCCTTCGTCGAGCAGGACGGGGTCTTTCCCGGCAGCGCCAACCGCGGCCGTATCACCGGCCCTGCGCCGGCGACGCCTGCGGCGCGGCGGGCGCTGGCGCTCCTCTACGTCGCGCTCCTCACCGACGTCTGCCTCGAACGCCTCGGCGCGCGCGGCACGATCGTGCTCGACGGCACCTTCACCAGGGACCCGCTCTATGCCGGACTGGTCCAGGCGCTCCGGCCGGAGGCGCGCGTCCTCGTCAACACCGACGCCTATGGCGCAGCATCCGGCGCCGCGCTGCTCGCCGATCACGAGCACCGCACCGCGCCGGCTCCGGTCACGGCGACGGACGCGGCGCGGGTCGATATCGCCGGCCTTGCCGCCTACCGCGCGCGCTGGCGAGCGGAGGCCGAGGCGCAGACCGACGACGTTCCTTCCTTCACAAACCCGGGAAACACGAAATGAGCGAACCCACCAACCTCGCGCTCCGGCAGGAGATGGTCGACATCTGCCGGCGGATGAACGCCACCGGCATCAACCAGGGGACCGCCGGCAACCTCTCGGC
Source organism: Hyphomicrobiales bacterium (assembly GCA_044506555.1). Classification (GTDB taxonomy): domain Bacteria; phylum Pseudomonadota; class Alphaproteobacteria; order Rhizobiales; family Kaistiaceae; genus Bauldia. Next base: position 61,715 of record JBIQKL010000003.1, read on the forward strand.
GCGGATCGACGGCGGCTTCCTGATCACGCCGACGTCGCTGCCCTATGACCGGATGGGACCGGAGGACATCGTCGAGATGGCCTATGACGGGACCTATCTCGGCAAGCATCGGCCATCGTCGGAATGGCGCTTCCACCGCGACATCATGCAGGCGCGGACGGACATCGACGTCGTCCTCCACTGTCACTCGATCTACGCGACGACGCTCGCCTGCCAGTACCGGCCGATCCCGGCCTTCCACTACATGGTCGGGGTCGCCGGCGGCACGACCATCCGCGTCGCGCCCTATGCCACCTTCGGCACCCAGGCGCTGTCGGACAACGCGCTTGCCGCGCTCGAGGGACGTCTCGCGTGCCTCCTCGGCCAGCACGGCCAGATCTCGCTCGGCAAGAACCTCGAGGCGGCGCTGTGGCTGGGGATCGAGGTCGAGACGCTCGCCCGGCTCTACGTGCAGGCCCTGTCGCTCGGCGAGCCGCCGGTGCTGCCGGACGAGGAGATGGACCGCGTCATCGAGCAGATGCGGAAGATGAGCTACGGGCAGGCGCCCGACGCCGAGGGCATCAACGACGTCGCCCGGCCGCGGGCCTGACGCGCGTCAGCGCGATCGGAGGCGAACTCGGTCCCCCGATCCTTTCTCGGCCGGCGCCGTTCCCTGCGTCACAGGCGATATGCCGCGCGCCGGGCGACGGGTCATCCGGTCATCTCGATGATCGACAGGCCGCCGTTCATGTCGGTGAGATAGAGCAGGCGGTTGGCGTCGACGAAGACGTCGTTGGTGTGGAGGATCGGCGGGATGCCGGGGCGATGGTCGAGCATCCGCGCCGGCGGCGGCGGCACGTAGGCGCCGACCTCGACCGGCTGATACGGATTGCGGATGTCGAACGCCCTGACCCCCGCATTGTTGTAGGTCGCGAAGATCAGCTCGGAGGACACGAAGCTTCCGGGCCGGTTCTCGTGGACATTGTGGGGGCCGAAGTGGCCGCCCTTGGCGACGTAGTCGCGGTCCGCCGGCGTCGGGAAGGTGGCGATGCTGATCGGGTTCGACGGCTCGCGGATGTCGAACACCCAGGTGTACTTCATGCCGTCGGCGCAGTTGGTCAGCACCGCCTCGTCGACGACGACCAGCAGGTCGCGGTCGGGGAGCGGCAGGGCGTTGTGCGTGCCGCCGCCATAGGGCGGGCACCACGTCCGGTGCGCGATCAGTTTCGGTGCGCTGCGATCGGCGATGTCGAGGAGCGTGATGCCGCCGTCGCGCCAAGTCACGTAGGCGGTGTCGCCGGCGACCAGCCCGTGATGGCACGAGTAGCGGAAGCGCTGCGCGTCCCAGGTCGGTGCCTCCCCGGCGGCGAGGTTCATGCCGGGTATCCAGTAGCGCCCTACAATCGACGGCTTCGTCGGGTCGGCCATGTCGACGATCAGGAAGATGAAGTCGCTGAAGCCGTCGAGCATCGCCGACATGTAGGCCCAGCGCCCGCCGACATACCAGATGCGGTGCACGCCGACGCCCTCGACCGGCATGAAGCCGATCTCGCGCGGCTCGGCCGGGTTCTTGATGTCGTAGACGCGGAAGCCGGCGGAGAAGTCCTGCGTGGCGCGGAGGCCGAGCTTGTCGCTCATCGAGCCGACGTAATATTTCTGCTCGTCCTGGAGGATGGCGTCCCGGTAGAGGTCCTTGGCGTTGACGACGAGGAGGAGGTCGTCATGGGCCTGGAGGTGCAGCGTCCAGGTGTTGGGCGGACTCGGGATGTAGTTGACCGGCTTCGGGTTGCGCGGATCGCGCACGTCGATCACCGAGAAGCCCTGCGAGAACATGTGCCCGACGATGGCATAGCCCTTGTTGACCATGACCTGGACGCCATCGGGCCGGCCGCCCTGGTCGGTGTAGCCGATCAGCCGCATGTTGCGGGCGTATTCCGCCGGGGGGAGATGGGCGTCGCTCATTGCTCAATGCTCCTGTTCTGCGCGCCGTCGCCGGACAGGTAGTGCTGCTCGACGCGGCCGATATGCGAGTTCATCAGTTCGGCGGCGCGCGCCGCGTCGCGGGCGGCGATCGCCTCGACCAGCGCGACGTGGTGGCCATGCGAGGTCCGCGCGTGGCGGCTGTCGGCGAAGAAGGCGTTCCGGCGCTGCCGGCTCATCAGGTAGAAGGGCGTGACGACGCGGAGAAAGATGTCGTTCTGCGTCGCCCGGAAGATTGCCATGTGGAACGCATGGTCGAGATCCGCGATGGACGTGCCCTCGGCGAGGGCCGTTTCGGAGCGCTCGAGGATCACGCGAAGCGATGCGAGATCGGCGTCGCTCCGCCGGTCGCAGGCGATCGCGACGGCCTGGACCTCGAGGATCTTCCGGACCTCCATGCACTCGACCAGGGTCCGCTGGTCCAGCGCGATGCCGAGCTTCGAATAGAGCACCAGCGTCTCGAGGCTGACCTGGTCGGTCTCGGCGGCGAGGAAGATGCCGGAATTCCGGCGCCGCTCGATGAAGCGGTTCGCCTCGAGGAAGGCGAGCGCCTCGCGGACCACGCCGCGCCCCACCGCGAAGCGGTTCGTCAGGTCCCGTTCCGACGGCAGCCGTTCGCCGGGCTCGTAGCCGCGCTTCTGGATGAACGAGACCAGGTCGTTGACGACCCGGAACGTCTGGTTTGCTTCATCCATGGCGGCACCGCTCCCTTGCGCTCGCGGGGACGGAGACCTGGCGACGACGGGTCATGTCCCCCCGCGCACCGGTATCTCGCCGTAGGCCGGTCCGTCCACAAAGGGATGCGCCCGGGCGAAGTCCTCGTCGACCTCGACGCCGATGCCCGGCGCCTCCAGCGGCGAGACGGTGCCGTCCGCGGCCACCGCATAGGGCGAGGAGACCAGACGATCGCGGAACGGATTGGGCTCGGAAATGTCGCCTTCGAAGTAGCCCCCGTTCTCGACCGCCGCCAGGACGTGGATCGTCACCGCCATGTTGATGCCGGTGGTCGCGGTGTGCGGGCAGAGCGGCAGCTTCCAGGCCGAGCCGAGCGCGGCGATGCGGAGCACCTCGGTGATGCCGCCCGACTTCGACAGGTCCGGCTGGATGATGTCGACATGGGCATCCTCGACGAGGCGATGGAACTCGAAGCGCGTGTAGTGGTTCTCGCCGGCCGCGAGCGGTACGCCGGCATGGTCGGCGCGGGCGTAGCTGCGGTAGTCGTGCGGCGCGAAGGGCTCCTCGAGCCACGCCACGCCGAGCTCACGGAAGGCGGGCAGCACCCGGACCGCGTCGTCGAGCGTGTAGTTGGTGTTGGCGTCGACCATGATCGTGAGATCGTCGCCGAACGCCTCGCGCACCGCGGTGACCCGCGCGATGTCGCGCCGGACGCCGTCGCCGCCGCGGAGCTTCACCGCCTTGTAGCCGCGCGCCGTCGCCGCGGCGACCTCCTCGCACAGCGCCTGTGGCTCGCTCCAGCCGAGCGACACCCCGCCGGCATAGGCCTTGACCTTCCGGGCCGAGCCGCCGAGCAGCCTGTAGAGCGGCCACCCGGTGGCCTTGCCGCGGATGTCCCACAGCGCCTGGTCGATGCCGCTCATGGCGATCGCCGTCGCCGCGCCGAGGCCGTGGCTGCGGAGCTGCATGGTGTAGATGCGCTGCCAGATGCCGACGACGTCGGTGGCGTCGGCGCCGACGACGAAGTGCTTGAGCAGGCTGTTGACGACATGGGCGACCGAGCCGGCGGCGCGCCCGTGATGGGATTCGCCGTAGCCGACGATCCCGTCCTCGGTGGTCACCTTGACCAGGACGGTGTCCCGCCGCAGCACCTTGCCGATGCCAAAGACGATTCCATCGGCGACGGGAATCGAGAGAGCCCGGGCTTCGACATCGACGATCTTCAAGTTCGTTCTCCCATTGCCAACTAGAGACGCGCGCCGGTGGCGGCGTCGAACAGCGAGACGCGCGCCACCGGAAAACCTGCCGCCATCGGCCCCTTGCCGGGCATCCCGTCCTCGGCGTTGACCCGCACCGCGAGCGGACGGCCGGCGAGCGAGGTCCAGACCAGCGCATCCGCGCCCATCGGCTCGACCAGCTCGACGGTGGGCTCGATGCGGATCGCCTGTTCGCCCGCTGCGCTGCCGGTGCGGATGTGCTCGGGGCGGATGCCGAACTCGACGGGGCGGCCGGTACCGGGCGGGGCGCGGAACGGATAACCCGCGAGGCTGATCGCCGTGTCGCCGGTCCGGAACTCGGGACCCGAAGCGCCGGCCTCGAGCGTACCCTCGAGGAAGTTCATGCCCGGCGAGCCGATGAAGCCGGCGACGAAGCGGTTCTCGGGCGTCGCGTACACCACGTCGGGGCGGTCGAGCTGCTGGATCGCCCCGTCCTTCATGACCGCGACCCGGTCGGCCAGCGTCAGCGCCTCGATCTGGTCGTGGGTGACGTAGATCATCGTCGTGCCGAGGTCGCGATGGAGCCGCTTGATCTCGACCCGCAGCTCGCCGCGGAGCTTGGCGTCGAGGTTCGAGAGCGGCTCGTCGAACAGGAAGACCTTGACGTTCTTGACCAGCGCCCGGCCGATCGCCACCCGCTGCCGCTGGCCGCCGGAGAGATCGGAGGGACGGCGGTCGAGCAGGCCGTCGAGATGGAGGATGCGCGCCGCTTCCGCGACGCGCTTGTCGATCTCCTGCCGCGGCACCCGCTGCATCATCAGGCCGAACGACATGTTCTTGCGCACGCTCATCCGCGGGTAGAGGGCGTAGGACTGGAAGACCATGCCGATCTGCCGGTCCTTCGGCTGTTTCCAGGTGACGTTGTCGTCGCCGATGAAGATCTGGCCCTCGGAGATCTGACCGAGGCCGGCGACGGCATTGAGGAGCGTCGACTTCCCGCAGCCCGAAGGCCCGAGCAGCACCAGGAACTCGCCCTCCCCGACCGTGAGGTCGAGCGACTTGAGGACGGTCATTGCGCCGTAGGCGACCTTGAGCCCGCGGATCTCGATGGCGTTGGCGGCGGAGGCGGAGGTCATCCCTTCACCGCTCCCGCCATGATGCCGCGGACGAACCAGCGGCCCGAGACGAAATAGAGCGCCAGCGGGACCAGCCCGGCGAGGATGGTCGCCGCCATGTCGACGTTGTATTCGCGCTCGCCGAACTGCGAGTTGACGATGTTGTTGAGAAGCACGGTGATCGGCCTGTTTTCGGCGCCGGCGAAGATCAGCCCCAGGATGAAGTCGTTCCAGGTGCCGGTGATCTGGATGATCAGCGCGACCACGATGATCGGCACCGACATCGGCACGAAGACGTGGAGGAACATCGCCCAGAACCCGGCGCCGTCGACGCGCGCCGCCTTGAACAATTCGACCGGGACGCCGGCATAGAAGTTCCGGAAGAGGAGCGTCATCAGCGGCAGGCTGAAGCAGATGTGGAGGAGGATGACGCCGGGGAGCGTGCCGAACAGGCCGACGGCCGAGGTGATCCGGACCAGGGGATAGATGAACACCTGGAGCGGGATGAAGGCGCCGGTCATCAGGATCGCGAAGACAAGGTTCGCCCCGGGGAAGCGCCAGAACGAGAGCGCGTATCCGTTGACCGCGCCGAGCATCACCGACACCAGCACTGCGGGCAGGGTGATCTTGATCGAGTTGAGGAAGCCGGCGCTGACGCCGTCGCAGGTCAGCCCGCTGCACGCCGACGACCAGGCGCGGATCCATGGCTCGACGGTCCAGGCCGAGGGCAGGGCGAAGATCTCGCCCTGGCGGATCTCGCTCATCTCCTTGAGCGAGGTCACGATCATCACGTAGAGCGGCATCAGGAAGAAGGCCGCCGACAGGATCAGGAAGACGTAGAGACCCACCCGGGCGAGGCTGACGGTCTTCGGCGGCGGGCCGGCGGGACCGGGGCGCAGTGCCGTGGCGGCGGCGCTCATCGCCGTGCCGCCTTCGGCTGCCGCACATAGGCGAAGTAGAGCCACGGCACCAGGAACACCAGCACCGCCAGCAGCATCAGGGTCGCGGCGGCGGTGGCGAGCCCGATATTGCCGCGCTCGAACAGGTGGTCCATGACGAACTTGGCCGGGACCTCGGTGGCGATGCCCGGTCCGCCCATCGTCATCGCGACCACGAGGTCGTAGATCTTCACCACCGCGATCGCCAGGATGACGACCGAGGTCACGATCATCGGGCCGAGCTCGGGCAGGACGATGGTGACGTAAGTCCGCCACAGCGGCACGCCGTCGACCTGCGCCGCCCGCAGCATCTCGCCGTCGACGCCGCGGAGCCCGGCGAGCAGCATCACCATCACCAGGCCCGCGCCCTGCCACAAAGCGGCGATCACCAGCGCATAGATGGCGGTCGCGGGATTGACGAGGATCTCGAGGGTGAAGCCCTCGAAGCCGAGATCGCGGACCGCCTTGCCGATGCCGAGCTGGGGGTTGAACAGCCACTGCCAGACCGCGCCGGTGACGATGAAGGAAAGCGCGTAGGGAAACAGGTAGATCGTGCGGAACGTGTTCTCGAGCCGCACCTTCTGGTCGATGAACACGGCGAGCAGGAAACCGAGCACCAGGCAGCCGGCGATGTAGAGGCTGCCATAGATGAGGATGTTCTCGACCGAGATCGTCCAGCGCTCGGTGATCATCAGCCGGCGGTACTGGCTGAGGCCGACGAGGTTGGTGTTGGGCAGCACCTTCGACGAGGTGAAGGAGATGAACACCGTCCACGCCATGCAGCCGAGATAGATCACGGTGACGAATGCGGTGGTCGGCAGCATGGCGAGGAAGGCGGCCATGTGCGTCCTGATCCGCTCGACGGCGTTCACGGGCGGTGCGCTCCGGCTTGGACGGGGATGAGGTCGGCGACGGGCGGGCGAGGCCCGCCGCCGGCTCCGTCGTCGGCTACTCGACGGTGGTCAGCACGTCCGACATCGCCGCCGTCATCTGGTCGGCCGTCATCGACGGGTCGTTCCAGTAGGCGGTGATCACGTCGCGGACCGCGCCGAGCGCGTCGTTGGACAGAAGGAACTGCGGATTCGGGACCTGGTTGGCCGGATCCTTGAGCACCTCCGCGGCGTGCTGCGCGCAGATGTCCATCTGCGACACGTCGATGTCCTGGCGGATCGGATTGGAGCCCTTCTTCATGTTGAACTGGAGCTGGGTGTCGGGGGCGAAGAGGACCTCGGCGAGCAGGGTCTGCGCCTCGGTCGCCTTGGCGTCCTCGAGCTTGGGCAGGACGAACACGTCGCCGCTCATGATCGAGAGCTCCTTGCCGGGGAAGAGCGTGCAGCCATATTCCTCGCCCGGCGTATAGCCGGCCGCGGCGAACTCGCCCTTGGCCCAGTCGCCCATGATCTGGAAGCCGGCCTTGTTGGTGATGACGAGATTGGTCGCGTCGTTCCACTTGCGGCTGGCGCTGCCGGGATCGACGTAGTCGCGGAGCTTGCCGTAGATCTCGACCGCATTCTTCACGGCCGGGTCCTCGAGGGCGCTCACGTCCCGGTCGCGGAAGATGCGGAGATAGAGCTCCGGCCCGGCCGAGCTGGCCAGCACCTTCTGGAAGACGAAGCGGTCGGCCCAGGAGCCGCCGCCGAGCGCCATCGGGATGAAGCCCGCCTCCTTGATCTTGTCGGCCGCTGCGAAGAGCTCGTCCCAGGTCTTGGGCGGCTCGGCGATGCCGGCCTTGTCGAAGACCTCGGTCGAGTACCAGAGCCAGTTCTCGGTCTGAAGGTTGATCGGCACCGCCATGATCTTGCCGTCGCGGGTGATCGCCTCGAGGAAGACCGGCGGGATCACCTCCGCCCAGTTGCCCGGTCCGGCGACCTCGTCGACGTCGCGCAGCAGGCCGGCCTCGACCAGCTCCTCGAACGGCCGGCCGGTGTTGAAGTGCGACGCCGAGGGCGGGTTGCCGCCGACGATCCGGTTCATCGCGGCCGCCAGCAGCGGATCGTTGCCGGCCACCGCACGGTCGACCCACACGCCGCCGGCTTTCTCGAACTGCGACGCGAACACCGCGGCTGCCGCCGATTCCCCGCCCGACGTCCAGGGATGCATCACCTCGACGGTCAGTTCCTGCGCACCCGCCGGCGTCCCCGCCACCAGCGCCAATGCCGCGACCGCGGCAAACAACGAGACAAGCTTCCTCACAATCTCTCTCCCCATTTAGCCCGGCCCATGCAGCCGCTACCAATTGGAATGGCCATTCCGGACCTTTTAAAATGGTAGGACCACTATGGTCCTACTGTCAATGCACCGTCCTCAGACTCAACGAGGGAGGGTGAAGCGGAGTGGAGTGGCGTTTGGGCTGGTGGCCGCCACCCGCGCGTCTGGTCGAGCGGGGTGCGGGTAAAGGTCGATTCGACGTTCGCTCGCGCCAGCTCGCATGACGGTGTGCCGGCATGCGGATCGGGCAGCCTGCGAAGGCCGCTGAAGCTAAAAGCGCCGGACCAGGGCTGCCGCGATCAGTCCCGCATCGCTAGCCGCGGACTGGCGATAGAGTCCCGCCCGCCGGAAGTGAAGGGACCCATCGGTCCCTCGGACAGCCTGCTCGCCGAGTTCGGGAAGGTTCCGGCCGCGGAGCAGCGCGGAAAGCCTCCGGCCCTGAGCGCCATCGAGCGCGGCGTCGGCGTACGTCGCCAAGGGGGGCCGGCCGCCCGCTCGCCCCATGAGCTCGCGCTTTCGCAAGCCACGCGCGGGCTGGCGAAGCAGGCACTGATCGATCTCATGATCGGCGACATCGCGAACCGGAGCCAGGTCCACGCAGGCTTCGGCCTATACCATGTCCTGATGGGCTCGCCGATGGTGAAGAAGGACCTGGTCCAGCGCCTGGTGTTTTCGGAACAGGACTGCAGCCTCATCCTCGGCGACGTCCCCGAGGCGACCCGCGCTGCGATCATGCGGACGTTGATCAACCGGGGGCGCCCGGTCCATTGGCGGGGACTCAGGGCGTTCCGGGTGCACTTCGGGTTCGACTAGGTCCCGATACGCGACGCCCTTCCGGGTCGCGCGCCGGCGCTCAGTCGACCCAGTGCCGACGCGGCCCGAGGGCCACGTGGATCGACTTGACCTCCATGTATTCCTCGACCCCGAGCATGCCGCATTCCCGCCCGCTGCCGGAACGCTTGAAGCCGCCCATCGGCTGATCGGGTCCGCCGATGATGGTGGTGTTCACCCAGCAGCGCCCGGCGTGCATCTTGCGGACCACGCCGAGCGCCTTGTCGATGTCCTTGCTCCACACCGACGCCGCGAGGCCGTACTCGGTGTCGCGCGCGAGCCGCACCGCCTCGTCGGTCGTCGCGAAGGTCTGCACCGAGAGCACCGGGCCGAAGATCTCGTCGCGCGCAATCGCCATGTCCGGCGCGACGTTCGAGAACACGGTCGGGGCGATGAACCGGCCGCCGCCGGCCTCGACGGCATGACCGCCGCATTCGAGCGTCGCGCCTTCGCCCCGGCCGCGCTCGACATAGCCGAGGATCTTCGCGTGGTGTTGCGGCGAGACGATCGCACCCATCTGCGTCGCCGGATCGAGCGGGTCGCCGAGACGGACCCGGGCAAGCTTGGCGACCACCTTCGCCGTGAACGCCTCGGCGACGGACTGCTCGACGATCAGGCGCGACCCCGACACGCAGCACTGCCCGGCATTGAAGCAGAGGCCGAAGGCGACGCCGTCCGCCGCGTCGTCGAGATCGGCGTCGGCGAAAACCACCTGCGGGTTCTTGCCGCCGAGCTCGAGCGCGACCTTCTTGAGGTTCGACCGCGATGCCGCGAGCACCCGCTCGCCCACCGCAAGCGATCCGGTGAACGAGATCATGTCAACGTCGCGGTGGGCCGAGAGAGCCTCGCCAACCTCGGGACCGAGGCCGGTGACGACGTTGTAGACGCCCTTGGGCAGCCCGGAGGCGGCGAGGATGTCGGCCAGGATCAGGCTCGTGGTCGAGGTCATCTCCGAGGGCTTGAGGACGACGCTGCAGCCGGCGGCGAGGATGAAGGGCAGCCGCTCGGCGAGCACGATGAAGGGGAAGTTCCACGGCGTGACGACCGCGACCACGCCGATCGGCTGGCGGGTGACGAGGCCGAGCATCGCCTCGCCATAGCCGTTATGGGTCTCGCCCGTGACCAGCCGCGCCATGCCGGCCGCCGCTTCGTAGTGGTCGGCCGCGGCGGCGATCTCGCCGCGCGCCTGGGTGATCGGCTTGCCGGTCTCGAGCGTCTCCCAGTAAGCGAGCTCCTCGATCCGCTCGCGGATGCCGGCGGCAGTGCGGATCAGGATGCTGCCGCGCGCGGCGCCGGGCATGTCGCCCCACACCGTGTCGAAGGCACGGCGCGCCGCCGCGACGGCGGCGTCGGCGTCGGCGGCGGTGCAGAGGGCCACCGAGCTGACCGGCACGCCGTGGCCGGGACTCGGCCGCTCGAGCCGCGGCCGGTCGTTGCCCGCGTGCCAGGCGCCGTCGATATGGAAGCCGTTCGCGCGGACGGTCTCCGGCAAGCCGTTGGTCATGGCCATTCTCATTGTTCCTGGAGGGATCGGGTCTGGGATCGGGCCAGGCGGAAGCGCCGGAAGAGCTCCCGGATGCCGCCGCTGGAATAGGTCGCCACCGCGACCGCCAGCACGATGCCGATCACGATTCGCTGCCAGTAGGGATTGACGCCCATCAGGTTGAAGGCGTTGGCCATCATGCCGATGATCAGCGTCCCGCAGAGCGTGCCGAGGACCGAGCCGGTGCCGCCCATCACCGAGACGCCGCCGATCGCCGCCGCGGCGATCGCGTCGAGCTCCCAGCCGACGCCGGTGCGGACCGCCTCGCCGGACTGCATCCGCGCCACCAGCATCAGCCCGGCGAAGGCCGAGAGGAAGCCGCTGATGACGTAGGTGACGATCTTGACGCGAGCGACGTTCACGCCGGCAAGCCGCGCCGCCTCCTCGTTGCCGCCGACCTGATAGATCTGCCGGCCGGTGGCCGTATAGCGCAGGAACACCGCAGCGATGCCGCAGGTCGCCAGGAACAGGAGCGCCGGCACCGGCAGGCCCAGGATCGAGCCCTCCGAGAGGAGGAACAGTTCGTCGGGCAGCGTGCCGAAGATCGGCCGCGAATCCGAGTAGGCCATGCCGATGCCGCGCACCACGGCCATCGACGACAGCGTCACGATGATCGGCTGGAAGTTGAAGAAGGTGACGAAGAAGCCGTTGGCGAAGCCGATCAGCGCACCGGCAAGCAGCGCGATCTGGATGCCGACGATCGGCGGCTGCGTCGCCGAGATGCCGGCGATCAGCACCGAGGACAGCGCGACGATGGAGCCGACCGAGAGGTCGAGCCCGCCACCGATCAGCACGAAGCACATCCCCAGCGCGACGAAGCCGAGCAGCGAGGACTGCTTGAGGATGTTGGCGAGGTTGTCCGGTTCGAGGAAGGTCGGGGAAACCGCGCCGAACACCAGGCCCATCACCACCAGGACGACGAGATAGGGATAGGTCCTCACGAAGCGGATCGGCATCGGCTATTCCTCGACGATGATCGGCTTGACGATGCCGTATTCAAGGACGTTGAAGCTCTGCTCGACGTCGAGGTCGAGCTCGTACTCGCCCGCCGCGATGGCCTCGAGCGTGACCGTGAGCGTCATTGGCTCCTTGAGCTTCCCGAAGCTCCAGGCGCGGCGGCCCCAGAAATCGGAAACCGAGCGCGGGTTGGGCGACGCCTTGACGAACTTGAAGCCCTTCCAGAAGTTGAGCGGCGTCATCAGCGAGAAGTCCGTCGCATGGTCGCCGTTGGGTGCGACGGCGATCACCAGGTCGAGACGCTCGCCGAGCTTGACGGTGGCCGGCAGGCTCACCGCATCGGCCGCCACGACGACCGGGGCGTCCTCGGGGATCGACCCGGCGCCGGCGGTGGCGGCGTGGATCTGGTCGAGGTAGATCTTCGCCTCGCGCGTCGCATCGCTGTCCGGATAGTGGAGGGCGAGCTGCTGGTAGACCGCCTCGAAAGACTCGGCGTCGCCGAGTTCCTGGAGAAGCGCGGCATAGTTCTTGAGGATGTCGAAGCGGAGCTCCTCCGGGATCGTGCCCTCGGTCACGTCGACCAGAAGGGCCGCGTAGGACTCCCGGGCGAAGGCGAGGTCCCCCATGCCGCGGGCCGAATTGGCGATGCCGATCCGCGACAGGAGCGCATATTCGCTGTCGGGGAAGCGTTCGATCACCTCCTCATAGAGCGGTATCGCGCGGTGATAGACGCGCGTCAGCTCGTAGTTGTTGGCGCGCGTGTAGGGCGCCTTGGCGAGGTCGATCTCGAACAGCGAAGGAGCGGCGCGGAGCAGCGCGGCATTGACGGCGAGGACGAGCAGGGCGAACACCGCGATCCCCTTCGCCCAGCCGCCCAGGCTCCTGAGGCTCGGCGCGGCGAAGGACAGGTTGTTCCATGCGAGCTGGCGGTCGCTGATCGCCTGGAGCAGCACGGCCAGCACGATGATCGCGCCCTTGGCGACCTGCTGCCAGGCCGGCCCGACGCCGAGCAGGTTGAAGAGGTTGCCGACGATGCCGATCAGCAGCGCGCCGACGAAGGCGCCCCATACCGAGCCGCTGCCGCCGCGGATCGAGGTGCCGCCGATCACCACCGCGGCGATCGCGTCGAGCTCCCAGAAGATGCCGGCCTGGCCCGGCTCGCCGGAACCCATGCGGCTGGTCAGGACCAGCCCGGAGAGGCCCGCGAGCAGCGCGCAGTAGAGATAGGTCTTGAACTTGACGCGCCCGACGTCGACGCCCGAGAGGCGTGCCGCGGCCTCGTTGGCGCCGGTCGCATAGACCTCGCGCCCGAATACGCGCCAGCGCATCAGGTACCAGGTGAGGAGCGTCACGGCGAGGAAGATGAGCGCGGGGACCGGAAGCCCGAGCACGGTGCCGCGCGAAAGGAAGAGGAAGGCGTCCGGATAATGGGCATAGATCGGCTGGCCGCCGGTATAGACGAGGCCTGCACCGCGGGCGACGGTCATCAGCACGAGGGTGGCGATGAAGGGCTGGAGGCCGAACCACGTCACCAGCGCCCCGTTGGCGAAGCCGACGGCGAGCGCCACGAGCAGCGGGATGGCGATGAACAGGACCGCAGGCGCCTGGCCGACCCAGAGGCTCGCCGCCACCGCGCCGGTGAGCGCCACCACCGAGCCGACCGAGAGGTCGATGCCGCCGCCGATGATGACGACGTTCATGCCCATCGCGACGATGCCGACGAGCGCGGCGGCGCGGATCACGTTGAGGATGTTCTCGATCGTCCAGAAGTGCTCGGAGACGAACCCGGCCGCGACCAGGAGGACGACGAGGATGACGACGTTGCCGCGGAGGACGAACCCTTTGACCGATTCGATCATGATGCGGTCGCCATCGCCTCGGCGTCCCGGCCCATGGCGTTCAGCAGGATCCGGTTGAGGTCGAACGCATCGCGGGCGTAGGTGCTCGTCACCTGCCCCAGATGGAGGCAGACGATCCGGTCGCAGACGCGGATCAGCTCCTCGATCGCCGACGAGATCATGATCACCGAGTTGCCCTTGGCGGTGAGCTCCCAGATCAGGTCGAAGATCGCCTCCTTGGCCCCGATGTCGATGCCCCGGGTCGGCTCGTCGAGGAGGTAGATCTCGGTGCCGGCGCCGAGGAGCTTCGCGAGCACGACCTTCTGCTGGTTGCCGCCGCTGAGATCGCCCACCGGCTGGCCGAGGCTCGCATGCTTGACCATCAGGGTCCGGCAAAGCTCGGCGGCCGCCCGTGCCTCCTGGCGGTGGTTGAGCCCGAGCGGCCCGCAATGGGAGGCCAGCGACGGCAGCGTGACATTATGGCCGATCGGCATCGAAAGGATCAGGCCCTGCGACTTCCGGTCTTCCGGCGCGAGGCCGACACCACGGTCGAGCGCGCTCCGCGGCGAGGAGAACAGGCCGACGCGACCCTTCACCGTCACCGCGCCGCGGACCAGCGGATCGGCCCCGTAGATGGCGCGCACCAGCTCGGTGCGCCCCGCGCCCATCAGGCCGGCGATGCCGAGCACCTCGCCGCGATGGAGGCGGAGGCTCACCCCGTTGAGAACCGGAGGACGGCGCAGATCCTTCGCCTCGAGCACCACCTCCTGGCTCGCCGTGATCGTCCGCTGCCGGGCGCTGCCGATCGTGACCTTCTGGCCGAGCATCATCTCGACCAGGCCGGCCTCGTCGATGTCGCCGATGGCCGCGGCGCCGACATGGTCGCCGTCGCGGAGCACGATCAGCCGGTCGCAGAGCGCGAAGATCTCGTGGAGATGATGGGTGATCAGGATGACCGCGATGCCCTCGTCGCGAAGCGAACGGACCAGGGCGAAGAGGTTCTCGACCTCCTCCTTGGAGAGCGAGGCGGTCGGCTCGTCCATGATCAGGAGCCGCGACTTGCGGCTGAGCGACTTGGCGATCTCGATCAGCTGCTGCTCGGCGATGCTGAGCGAGCCGGCCCTGGCGTCGAGCGACGCGGTCAGGCCGAGGCGGTCGAGGATGGCTCTCGCCTCGCGCCGCATCGCGGGCCAGTCGAGGAAGCCGCGCCGGCGCTTGAGGTGACCAAGGAAGACGTTCTCCACCACCGAGAGCTCGGGGACGATCATCAGCTCCTGATAGACGGTGCAGATGCCCATCGCCTGGGCCTCGGGCGGACCCGAGAAGCTGACCGTCCTGCCGTCGACCGACAGCGTGCCGGCGTTGGGACGGATCGCGCCGGCGAGGATCTTCATCAGCGTCGACTTGCCGGCACCGTTCTCGCCGACGACGGCGACGATCTCGCCGGCATCGATCGCGAAGTCGACGCCCTTCAGCGCCTTGACCCCGGGGTAGAACTTGCTGACGCCCTTCGCCTCGAGAAGCATGATCCCTCCCAGAAATGCCGCCCGGGCGCGTTCAGCCGAGACCGATCGCGCCCCGCTCGGCCAGCGCGCACTGGGCATCGTTGTCGATCCCGAGCTCGGCAAGGACCTCCGCGGTTTGGGCTCCGAGCCGCTGCGGAGGCAGCCGCACCGGCGCCGTCCTGCCGTCGTAGCGCACCGGATTGGCGACCAGCCTGACGGTCTCGCCGTTCCACGCCTCGACTTCGAGCAGGTCGCCGTTGTGGATCAGCTGCGGATCCTCGGCAAGGGCGTCGTAGTCGTTGACCTGGGTGTACCAGACGCCGTGCTCGGACAGGATCGCCGCCCATTCGGCGAAGCGCCGCGCGCGGAGCCTCTTCGCAAAGACCGCAGATATCTCCTGACGCTTCGCGTAGGCGTCGGCCTGCCCCCCGGGGAGCTCGCCGGCGATCCCGAGCGCTTCCGCCATCTTGTCGAGGTTGCCGAGCGAGAGCCCGATGTAGCGGTCGGCCGTGGCGTATATGCCGTAGGGCGCCTCGTGGTACCAGCTCCCGACATGGGTCGGCTGCTGCGCGGATTCCGGCTTTTCGCCGTTGAAGTAGCAGACCAGCGACTCGGCCTGGAGGTTGAGCGCCGCCGAGAAGAGGTTGACGTCGACGCGGCTGCCCTTGCCGGTGCGCAGCTTCTGCACCAGGGCGCCGAGGATGCCCGCCGCATACACGACCGCGCCGTGCTGGTCGATCGCCGAGGTGCCGACCAGCCGCGGCCCCTCGCCGCTCTTGCCGGTGATCCAGGCGAGCCCCGAGAGCGACTGGGCGATCATGTCCTGGCCCGGCCGGTCGCGATAGGGACCGTCGGCCCCGAAACCGCTCGCCGAGGCGAAGATGAGTCCCGGGTTCAGGGCCTTGAGCGCCTCGTAGCCGAGGCCGAGCTTGTCCATCACGCCGGGGCGGAAGTTTTCGGCGACGACGTCGGCACCGGCGGCGAGTTTTCGCGCGATCTCGAGCGCCTCGGGGTCCTTGAGGTTGAGGCAGATGCTGCGCTTGTTGCGGTTGGCGACCAGGCCGAGCATGGTCTCGCCGCCCGCCGTCTTCGCGTTCGCCCCGCCCCAGTGCCGCTGGAAGGCGCCGCCGATCGGCTCGATCGCGATCACCTCGGCTCCGAGATCCGCGAGGAACTGGATGCCGAGCGGACCCATCAGGTAGTGGTTGAAGCTGACGATGCGAATTCCATCGAGTTGCATTCGGACGAACTCCATTCAGGTCCGGTAGCGGCCGCACGCCGGCGGCCCGGAAGGCATTGGCTCAGTCATCCTGGAAATCCGGGGCGCGCTTCTCGAAGAAGGCGGCCATGCCTTCCTTCTGGTCGCGCGTGGTGAACGCGAGCGCGATGTTGCGGCGCTCGCGCTCGAGGCCCGCCGAGAGCGGCAGCTCGTCGGCGGCCCGCACCGCATCCTTGGCGAGGCCGAGCGCCTTTGCCGAGTGGCGGGCGATCAGCGCCGCGATCTCGATCGCGCGCGCTTCGCACCGGCCGTCGGGTGTCACTTCCGCGGCGAGGCCGAGCCGTAGCGCCTCCCCGGCGTCGACCGGCTCCCCGGTGAGGATCATCCGCATCGCGGCATACTTGCCGACGACCCGCCGGAGGCGCTGCGTCGCGCCGTCGCCGGGGATATGCCCGAGCTTGATCTCGGGCTGTCCGAACCGCGCCGAAGCCGAGGCGACCACGATGTCGCAGAGCATGGCGAGCTCATGCCCGCCGCCGAGGCACAGGCCGGAGACCGCCGCGATCATCGGGATCCGCGTGCTCTCGAGAACTGCCCAGTCCTCGGCGCGCTTGCGGTTGTGGATGGCGGCGATGCCCGCCGCGCGCATCTCCTTGATGTCGGCGCCGGCGGAGAACACGCTCCCGGAGCCGGCCAGCACGATCGCGCGCAGGCCGGGCTCCGTCTCGGCGGCGCGGACATGGTCGGCCAGCGCGGCGATCAGGGCATTGCTCAGTGCGTTGCGCTTGTCCGGCCGGTTGAGCCGGAGCAGCACGACGCCCGCGTGCGGCGCCTCGCGCAGCACCAGTTGGTCCGCGATCTCGGTCATGTCTGGCAGGTCCGGTGAGGGGGTGGGGTTCCCGACCGCGCCGGGAACCCCGATGGGGTCTATCGGAGGCCGGTCAGCGCACGTACTGCGAATCGGCCTCGTAGTAGTCGTCGACGTTGTCCGGCGTGATCACCGGCGTCTCGGTGATGATGCGCTTCGGCACCGCCTCGCCCTTGAGGATGCGGACCGCCATGTCGAGCCCGAGAGCGCCGCCGGTGGCGTAGATCGCGGTCGCCTGCAGCCAGCCGTCCTTGATCGCATCGAACGCCTCACGCTGGCCGTCGACGCCGATGAGGAACACTTCGCCGGGCTGGTAGCCGGCTTCCTTCAGCACGTTGATCGCGCCGAGGATCATCGGGTCGTTGTGGGCATAGATGACCTGGAACTGGCCCTTGTACTTGGTCAGCCAGTCCTCGACGATCGGGATCGCCGGGGCGAGATCGTAGTTCGCGGGCTGGGCATCGAGCAGCTTGACGCCGGCCTGGCCCTCGAGCTGCGAGGCGAAGCCCTCATGCCGCTGAATGGTCGGCGTGGCGCCCGGGATGCCCTCGATCTCGAGGTAGCTGAACGTGTCGCCGACCTTGCCGAGCACGTACTTGCCCAGCTCTTCGCCGATCTGGAGGTTGTTGCCGCCGATGAAGACGTTGTAGTCGTCGCCGACCACTTCGCGATCGAGCACGACGAGCGGGATGCCCGCTTCCTTGATCGCCGCCACGGCGGGGACCAGCGCCTGCGCCTCGCGCGGGCTCATCATGATCAGGTCGACGCCGCGCGAGATCAGGTCCTCGACGTCGGCGATCTGCTTCTCGTTCGAGCCGCCGGCATCGGTGTAGATGAACTCCTTGACGAGGTCCGGGTATTGTTTCGCCTGGGCCTCGGCGGAGGTCACCATGTAGGCGCGCCAGGGATGGTCCATCGTGTCCTGGCTGAAGCCGATGGTCCACGGCGGCGCGCCGAAGGGGTTCTCGTCGGCGAGCGCGGCCGTTGCGAAGCCGATGCCCAGCGCGGCCGCCGGGATCATGCGCAGAAGATTGCGTCTGGTGGTCAAGTCCGATCCTCCCTGAGTGCTGCCCGAGGCCGCGCCTTCGCGCCTGCTGCCGCCGGGCCTTGGTCCTCCCGGGCCCGGCGAGTCCCCGCCCCGGTGGGCCGGAACCATACCTCAAACACGGAGCGAGTCAAATATTTTACTGATAATTCTATTTTCCTCCACCGCGGTAGCTGACGCGGATATGGCCGAAATCCCTAGCTTGAGCGTTAGAAATGGTGGATTACTGCGTCACACAATCGTCGAACGCGGAACCCCGATGAGGTCCCACCGCGGCGTGTCCGCGTTTATTTTACTAAACAGTTGACGGCCGAAACGCGCCGCTTATAGTTGCGACCGGATGGGCCCGAGGGGAGGAGGACGCCGGTGTACGACTATATCATCGTGGGAGCCGGCTCGGCGGGATGCGTGCTTGCCTACCGCCTCACGGCAGACCCGGATGTCCGCGTCCTCCTGCTGGAGGCCGGCGGCCCCGACAAGGATCCGATGATCCATATCCCCGGCGGATTCGCCAAGCTGCAGAAGCCCAGCGTCAACTGGTGCTTCGCCACCGCCCCCCAGCGCCATCTCGACAATCGCGAGCTCTGGTTCCCGCTCGGCAAGACTCTCGGCGGCTCCAGTTCGATCAACGGCATGATCTACATCCGCGGGCAGAAGGAGGACTACGACAGCTGGGCGGCGGCGGGGAATGCCGGGTGGTCCTACGAGAACGTCCTGCCCTATTTCCGGCGCGCCGAGTGCAACGAATATTATGCCGACGCCTACCACGGCACCGATGGGCCGCTGCAGGTCTCCAACCAACGCTCGCCGCACCTGCTGTCGAAGGACTATGTCCGCGCCGCCCAGCAGGCGGGCTACAAGCTGAACCCCGACTTCAACGGCGACGACCAGCTCGGCGCCGGGCTCTACCAGGTGACGCAGCACAACGGCCGGCGCGCCTCGGCCGCCGTCTGCTACCTGCGCCCGGCGATGCAGCGCCCCAACCTGACAGTGATCACCGGCGCCCTCAGCAAGCGCGTCGTCGTCGAGGGCCGCCGCGCGGTGGGGGTCGAGTACATCCGGAACGGCAGCGTCGAGACCGTGCGCTGCGAGCGGGAGGTGCTGCTCACTTCGGGGTCGATCGGCACCGCCAAGCTGATGCTGCTTTCCGGCATCGGTCCCGCCGAGGAACTGAGGCGGCACGGCATCGCCATCGTCCACGAGATGAGCGGCGTCGGCCGGAACTACCAGGATCACCTCAACTCGTACGTGGTCAGCGACCTCAACGAGCCGATTTCCTATGACGGCCAGCACAAGTTTCCACGGAACATCAAGCACGGCATACAATACGCGCTGTACCGGACCGGCGCGCCGACCTCGCCGGTCGCCGAAGGCGGCTGCTTCATCGACAGCCACGGCACCGGCCGCGCCGACATCCAGACGCACATCCTGCCGGCCTACGTGGTGAACGGCGCGCGCACCTTCGTCCCCGGCCACGGGCTCACCATCAACTCCTGCAACATGCGGCCGACCAGCCGCGGCCAGGTCACGCTCCGCTCGGCCGATCCCGCCGCCATGCCGGTGATCGATCCGAACTACCACGACACCGAGTTCGACCGCGACATGTCGGTGCGCAGCATCCGGCACATCCGCGAGATCCTCGCCCAGCCGGCGATCGCCCGGCACATCAAGCGGGAGCGCTTTCCCGGCCCGGAGCGCAAGACGCCGGAGCAGATCCTCGAATATGTCCGCGCCTATGCCTCGGTCGACTACCACCCGGTCGGCACCTGCAAGATGGGCACCGACGACATGGCGGTGGTCGACCCGCAGCTGAAGGTGCACGGGCTCGAGGGCCTGCGCATCTGCGACAACTCGATCATGCCGCTACTCAACAGCGGCAACACCAACGCCCCGGCGATCATGATCGGCGAGAAGGCCGCCGCCATGATCCGCGGCGAAATGCCGTTGACTCAGAAGCCGCCGCAGCAAACCTATTTTCCGGCCCGGAACACAGCCTGAAGGTCGATCCGCGTGTCCAAGACGCCAGGAAAGAGGCGGGTCACCCTGAAGGACGTCGCCGACCACGCCCGCGTGTCGCTGGCGACCGCGTCCCTCGTGATCCAGGGCAAGGGCAATCTCCGCGAGGAGACGCGCCGCGAGGTCGAGCGCGCCGTCGAGGCGATCGGCTATCACCGTCGCCCCGTCGCCAAGTTCCAGAAGATCGGCAAGAACTACGCGCTGATCGTCGACGACATATCGAACCCGTATTTCCATTCGCTGTTCGAAGGGCTCGACCGGGCGCTCGAGAGCACCGGCCATTTCGCCTCGCTGCTCTCCTCGCACGATTCCGTCGAGCGCCAGAGCCAGATCCTCCGCGACCTCTGGAAGTCCGACATCGACGGCGTGATCCTGGTCCCGGCGACAGGGACCTCGGCCGCAGACCTGAAGTGGCTGGAGCACCGGCGCCGGCCGCTGATCATGGCGGTCCGCAACATCGCCAACTCGCCGTTCGACTATGTCGGTGCCAATCCGATGGTCGGCATGCAGCTTGCCACCGAGCGGCTGATCTCCCTCGGCCATCGGAGCATCGCCTTCGTCGGCGGCTATCCCGCCAACTTCGCCTACGGCGCGCGCTATGCCGGCTTCGCCTCGCTGATGATGAACAAGGGACTGGCGGTCAATCCCGACTGGATCGTCAGCGGCGGGTCGACCCGCGAGTTCGGCTTCCGCGGCACCCAGCGTCTCCTCCAGCAGCCGGACCGGCCGCGTGCGCTGATCGGCTACAACGACCTCGTCGCGATCGGCGCCATGGACGCGATCGCCGCGTCCGGCCTCAAGCCGGGCCGCGACATCGCGGTGATCGGCTACGACGACATCCCCGAGGCGGCGCTGCAGCCGGTTCCGCTCACCTCCGTCGCGACGCCGGCGGATCGCCTGGGACAGGTCATCGCCGAGGCGATCCAGTCGCGCGGCGTCGATCAGGCCGCGCCGAGCCCGCTTGACATCACCTACCCGCCACGCCTGGTCATCCGGAAGAGCTGCGGCCCTGCCATCGACATCCCGCCACATACAGACAATACGAGCGATCATGACCTTGAAGCAGGTATCTGACGGACGTTGGCTGAACCCGCCGGCGGACTGGCGCCTCGACGACGGCGGACTCTGGCTGCGGACCCGGGAGAAGACCGACTTCTGGCGCCGGACGCACTACGGCTTCATCCGCGACGACGGCCATTACTGGCACGTGCCGGCGCCCGCGGCCTTTACGGCGGTCGCCACCTTCGAGGGGGCCTACCGCACGCTCTACGACCAGGCGGGGATGATGCTCCGCCTGAGCGAGACGCATTGGATCAAGCTCGGCATCGAGCACTCCGACGGCGTCACCAATTTCAGCATGGTGGTGACCCGCGGCAACTCGGACTGGTCGGTGGTCGGCCAGCCGCTGATCTCCGGTCCGCAATCCGTGCGGCTGACGCGTTCGGACGGCGCCGTCATCGCCCACTTCCGCCGGGCCGACGGTACCTGGCAGCTCATGCGCGTCGCCGACTTCCCCGACGGGGACGCGACGATCGGGCCGATGGCCTGCTCGCCCGAGCGGGCGGGGTTCGAGGTCACCTTCACCGGGTTCGAGCTGACCGGCCCGATCGACAATCCCCTGCACGCGGCAACCTGACGAAAGGCCGTCCGAATGGCGAACACCGCACCGTCTCCCTTCAGGGAGCCCCTGGACCTCATTGCCAGGAAGACGCTCGAGGACGAGACGCGTATCGGCGCTTCCTTCCCTTACGTCACGCGCCCCGACGGCAGCTGGGACACGATGTCGGCCGGCGTCAGCGCCGGGTACGCGGGCGACGATTGGAGCCACGGCAACTGGTTCTGCGGATTCTGGGTCGGGATGCTGCTCGCCGGCTATCTCCATACCCGCGACGAGACGTATCTCCGTCTCGCCCGCGACCGCATGGTGCTGGTCGCGGAACGGGCCGGTGACGGCAACACCCACGACATCGGCTTCATCTTCCTCAGCTCCGCCGTACCGCTCCACCGCATCACCGGCGAGGAGCGCTATCGCGACATCGCGGTGCGCGCCGCCGAGCGGCTCCGCGCGCGACTGGTGGTGACGGATGCCGGCGCCTATGTCTCGTCCTGGGGACCGATGAGCGATCCGCGCGGACGCGCCAGTTCGGCCATCGACACGATGGCCAACATCCCGCTCCTCCTCTGGGCGGCCGAGGCCACCGGCGACGCCAGCTACCGCCTCGCCGCCGAGGCGCATGCGAAGATGACCATGGCGGCGTTCCGGCGGCCGGACGACACGCTCTATCACGCGGTCGAATACGACACCCGGACCGGCCGGCGGCGCCGCGGCTACACCTTCCAGGGCGCCCACGACGAGAGCTACTGGTCGCGCGGCACCGGCTGGGCCGTCATCGGACTTGCGGCGGTGGCGGCCAGTTCCGGCGACGTCGCCTATCTCGACCAGGCGATCGCCCTGTCGGAAAAGTGGTTTCGCTCCCTCGGCGACCGTACCGTGCCGCCATACGATTTCGATGCGACGGGGAGCGACGTGCCCGAGGACTCCGCCGCGAGTGCGATCATGGCGGCGGGACTGCTGGACCTCGCGGCGCTTCATCCCGATCCGGCCGTGCGGGCCCGCTGGGAAGGACGGGCGATGGGGCTGCTCGAGGGCCTTTGCCGGGACTATCTCGCGCGCGATGACATCCATCGCGGCATCCTCAAGCACGGCTGCTACTCCAAGCCGCACAATATCGGCGCCGACGCAGCCGTCATGTTCGGCGACTACTTCTTCGCCGAGGCGCTTTCGCGCGTCTCGTTCCCCGACACCCTCGTCCCCCGTCGCGAGCCCCTGGAAACGCCGCACGATCGAGAACGCACGCCGCGGTGACCTCGGCTTCCGTTCCGGGCCGGCCCCGGCCGGCATGCCGCCGGCATTTCAGCCGAGGACCTCGCGTACCGCCTCCGCGGACTTGCCGACGATCTCGTCCGCCTCCGGGCGGGTGAGGCAGAGCGGCGGGGCGAAGCCGATGATGTCGCCCTCGGGCATGGCCCGCGCGATCACGCCGCGGCTGAGGAGAGCGGCGGCGATCGACGGACCGATCTTCCGGTCGGCCGGGAAGAAGGTGCGCTTCTCCCTGTCGGCGACGAACTCGACGGCGCAGAGCATCCCGTCCCCGCGCACGTCGCCGACATGAACGTGGCCGGCGAGCGCGTCGCGCATGGCCTGGTTGAAATGGGCGCCGACCTTGCCGGCGTTCTCGACCAGGCCGAGCTCATCGATGAGCTTCAGGTTGGCGACGCCGGCGGCGGCGCCGATGGGATGCGCCGAATAGGTCCAGCCATGGCCGATCGGGCCGTTCTCGTCGGTGCCGCGCATCAGGACGTCGAAGACCTGCTTCGAGAAGATCGATCCGGACAGCGGCGCATAGGCCGAGGTCAGGCCCTTCGCGACGGTGATGATGTCGGCTTCCAGCCCGTACTTGTCGGAGCCGAACATCGTGCCCAGCCGGCCGAACCCGGTCACCACCTCGTCGACGACGAGGAGGATGTCGTGCTTCTTGAGGACGGACTGGATCGCCGCCCAATAGCCCTCCGGCGGCGGCACGATGCCGCCCGTGCCGAGCACCGGCTCGCCGATGAAGGCGGCGATCGTGTCGGCGCCCTCGCGTTCGATCAGCGCCTCCAGCTCGGCGGCGCAATGGGCGACGAAATCCGCCTCGCTCATGTCGAGATTCCGGCGGCGGAAATAGTACGGAGCCTCGGTGTGGAGCACCGCGGCGAACGGCAGGTCGAACTTCCTGTGGAAGGATTCGAGCCCGGTCAACGATCCGGTCATCAGGCCGGAGCCGTGATAGCCGCGCCAGCGCGAGATGATCTTCTTCTTCTCCGGCCGGCCGA
>JBIQKL010000207.1:0-2644 GCA_044506555.1 Hyphomicrobiales bacterium
AAGACCGGCTCGCTCGCCCGCTCGGACCGGCTCGCCAAGTACAACCAGCTTCTGCGCATCGAGCAGGAACTGGGCACCCAGGCGGCCTATGCCGGCGCGGGCGCCTTCGCCCCCTGACGGCCGGGCCGGCCTCGGGCCGGCTGGTGAAATGCAGGTGCGCGCATCCGCCGAAACCATCCGTTAAGGCTCCCGCGGGCATGGTCCCGCGGGGGGACGACGGAGCGGTGAACGGCATGATGACGCGGCATCGGCGAAGGTCGCCCTTCAGGCGCATCTGGCTTCCCCTGTTCGCCTTCGCGTTCCTCGGATATTTCGGCTACCACGCCTATAACGGCTCCTATGGACTCCAGTCGCTCGAACGGCTGGAAGCGGAGGCGGTGACGCTCAAGGCGCAGGTGGACAAGCTCAAGGCCGAGCGCGCCGCGATCGAGCAGAAGGTCGCCTACCTCAAGCCCGACAGCCTCGATGCCGACGTGGTCGACACTGAGGCGCGCATGTCGCTAAACTTGCTGCGGCCAGATGAAGTCGTGATCTCGTTTGGTGCAGTGCAGCATCGTCCTTAGTAGCGCTGCAACATAAGCTCCCATGTAATTTCAGCATGCTTGCCCTGCATGTGGGACAACCCTGCACTTCTTGGATTGACGCTTGCCTTCGGGTAACGTCCCTCCCAAATCATAAGCGAATGCTCGCAGGGAGACAGGCATGCCGAAAGCCGCACGGAAAGCCGAGAAACCGAGTCCGGTAGCGGCTACTGGAAATCGAACGCGGCCGACGGTCGTGCCCTCCGGCAAGGCGAACCTGGCGGAGCTTACGCGCGAGGAGGAGCTCCAGGCCTTCGAGACGATGCTGCTCATCCGCCGCTTCGAGGAACGGGCGGGGCAGATGTATGGCATGGGGCTGATCGGCGGCTTCTGCCATCTCTATATCGGCCAGGAAGCGGTCGTCGTCGGCATGCAGATGGCGATCGGCGAGGGCGACCAGGTGATCACCGGATACCGGGATCACGGCCATATGCTGGCCTGCGGCATGGAATCGCGCGGCGTGATGGCCGAGCTCACCGGCCGCCGCACGGGCTACTCCCACGGCAAGGGCGGCTCGATGCACATGTTCTCGCGGGAGAAGGATTTCTTCGGCGGCCACGGCATCGTCGGCGCCCAGGTGCCGCTCGGCACCGGCCTGGCCTTCGCCAACCGCTACCGCAAGACCGACCGCGTCTGCCTGACCTATTTCGGCGACGGCGCCGCCAACCAGGGCCAGGTCTACGAGAGCTTCAACATGGCGAAGCTCTGGAGCCTGCCGGTGATCTACGTCATCGAGAACAACCGCTACGCCATGGGCACCTCGGTCGCCCGCTCGTCGGCGCAGACCGACTTCTCGCGACGCGGCGATTCCTTCGACATCCCCGGCGAGCAGGTCGACGGCATGGACATCCGCGCCGTCAAGGCCGCCGGCGACAAGGCCGTCGCGTGGTGCCGCTCCGGCAAAGGCCCGTACATCCTCGAGATGCTCACCTACCGCTACCGCGGCCACTCGATGTCCGATCCGGCCAAGTACCGGACGCGGGAGGAGGTCAACAAGGTCCGCGACGAGTACGATCCGATCGAAATGGTGCGCAAGCGCATCCTCGACCGCGGCCATGCGGGCGAGGATGACCTCAAGGCGCTCGAGAAGCGCGTCCGCGAGATCGTCATGGATGCCGCCGATTTCGCGACCGCCAGCCCCGAGCCCGATCCCGCGGAGCTGTGGACCGACGTGTATCGCTGAGCGCGGCCATGATCCCGGACCGCATCGCGATGCCGCGTATCTTCGGAAGCGTCCCGCCGGGCGTGGCGGCTCCTGCCGTCGTGCCTCAATCGACCCCCGACATCTTCAAAGCCGAGTAGATCGATGGCGATCAACATTCTCATGCCCGCCCTGTCCCCCACCATGGAGGAGGGCAAGCTGTCAAAGTGGCTGAAGCGCGAGGGCGACCCGGTGAAGCCCGGCGACGTCATCGCCGAGATCGAGACCGACAAGGCCACCATGGAGGTCGAGGCGATCGACGAAGGTACGCTCGCCCGCATCCTCGTCCCCGAAGGCACCGAGAACGTGAAGGTCAACGCGCCGATCGCAGTGCTCGGCGTCGAAGGCGAAGACGACGTCGGCGAAGGTGCGCCGGAGGCGGGCGCCGCCCCGGCAGAGGAGCCGGAAACGGCCGAAGCCGCGCCCGAGGCGCCCGAACAGGACGAGACGCCCGCGAAGGCCGAGGCACCGGCGAAAGCCGAGGAGGCTGCCACGTCAGTTCCGGCGGCGCCGAAGGCGGCGATCGAGAGCGACCCGGACATTCCCGAGGGCACCGAGATGGTGCACATGACGGTCCGCGAGGCGCTTCGTGACGCCATGGCCGAGGAGATGCGCCGCGACGAGGACGTCTTCGTGATGGGCGAGGAGGTCGCCGAGTACCAGGGCGCCTACAAGGTGACGCAGGGGCTGCTCGACGAGTTCGGGGCGGAGCGGGTCATCGACACGCCGATCACCGAGCACGGATTCGCCGGGCTCGGGGTCGGCGCGGCACTGGCCGGACTGAAGCCGGTGGTCGAGTTCATGACGTTCAACTTCGCCATGCAGGCGATCGACCAGATCGTCAATTCGGCGGCGAAGACGC
>JBIQKL010000077.1:0-17976 GCA_044506555.1 Hyphomicrobiales bacterium
TGCGGTCCTCACCACCGTCATCCTCGGGCTTGACCCGAGGATCGTGGGACACATCACGCCGCTGGACGACTATGCGAAACGATCCCCGCGCGGGGTCTGCTGAGGCCGATCCTCGGGTCAAGCCCGAGGATGACGGGGGGCGGGGTTCATCAGGCACAGCGAAGTTGCGCGGCGACCGAGATCCACAGCCTTTCTACCGTCTTCCCGCTAACGACCCCCGCCCTTCTCGCCGCCGCGCATCCGGAGCATGTAGATCGCCCCGGGACCATAGGGCGCGAGCTTTCCATCCATGTTTCGGGGGGCCGGAACGAACCCGAAACGTGACCAGAATCCGGCGGTCTCGTAGACCGAGACGAGCGATGCCGTCTCGTATTCGCGTGCATTGTCGAGGAGTGACCGGACCACAGTCGAAGCCGCGCCGCCGCCACGCTGCTCCGGGCGGATCGCGACGTCGTGGATGTAGTAGTCGTCTGCGTCGGACGGCAGCGCCCCGAGCAGGGCGTTGAGCGGCGGCGGCGCGTACCGGCGTATCGGATGCGACAGGGCATAGCCCGCGACGTCGCCACCGGCCTCGAGGACGAAGCAGCCTCGGGGGAACAGGTCGAGCCGCTCCGCGAACAGCGCGCGGCTTTCCGGCAGCGCCGGGTGCACGCGCTCAGCCGCGGCCAGGACGGCGTCGAGGTCTCCGGGCCGCATGGGCCGCCAGCCGCTCATGTCCGAGCCCTCCACACCAATTTTCCCCGCATTTACCATAGTTCACAGAGTGCTTGACGGTTGAACGAAACGAGAACATAGTGCGATAAGAACAAATGAGGAACAACGTCATGACCGCATATGTCAAGGATGTCGCCGCACTGATCGTCGTCGTTTCCTTCGTTGCCTCGATCGGCGTGATCCACGAGGCCGTGCGGGTGCTCATGTAGGACACGGAGGGCGGGCGGTCGCATGGACTCCCCGCCGAAGCTCCGCGACACTTGGCGCAATCCAGAGGACAGCGCCATGAGTCGCATCGCCGACCAAGTCGGTTTCGTACATCTTCGGGTCCACTCGGCCTATTCGCTGCTCGAGGGGGCCCTGCAGATCAAGAAGCTCGCGGCGCTCGCCAGGGCCGACCGGATGCCGGCCCTGGGGCTGGTCGACACGGGCAACCTGTTCGGCGCGCTCGAGTTCTCCGAGAAGATGGTGGAGGCGGGCGTCCAGCCGATCGTGGGTTGCCAACTCGCCGTCGATTTCGGCGACAGCCCGGAGGTCGACCGGCCCGGCGCGTCGCGGCTGAAACGGCTCACCGACGTGGTGCTGATCGCGGCGAGCGAGCCCGGATACTGGAATTTGGTGCGCCTCGTCTCGGCCTCGTTCATCGAGACGCCGCCGGGCGAGCGCGCCCATCTGCCGATCGCGGCGCTGGCCGAGGCCGCGGACGGCCTCATCGCCTTGACCGGCGGCCCCGGCGGCCCGGTCGACCGGGCGATCGCTGCAGGCCAGCCGGAGCTGGCGACAGGACGTCTCGAGCATCTCGCGGCGCTGTTCCCGGACCGGCTCTATGTCGAGCTGCAGCGCCACCTGACCGCGGGGGAGGAGGCGGTGGAGCCGCATCTTCTCGACCTCGCCTACCGGCGCGGCCTGCCGATCGTCGCCACCAACGAGGTGTTCTTTCCCGCCCGCGCCGACTACGAGGCGCATGACGCCCTGATCTGCATCGCCGAGGGCACCGTGATCGCTGCCGACGACCGGCGCCGGCTCACGCCCGAGCACTACTTCAAGACCCGCGAGGAGATGACGGCGCTGTTCGCCGATCTTCCCGAGGCGACCCGGAACACGGTCGAGATCGCCATGCGCGCCGCCTTCTGGCCGCGGACGCGGAAGCCGATCCTGCCGCGCTTCGCCGGCGGCGATGCGGACGCCGAGACCGCGGAGAAGGCCGAGGCGGAACTGCTTCGGCAGCAGGCGAAGGACGGCCTCGCGCGCCGGCTCGAGGCCCACGGCCTCGCCCCTGGCCGGAGCCGCGAGGACTACGAGAACCGGATCGAGTTCGAGCTCGGCGTCATCATCCGGATGAAGTATCCGGGCTATTTCCTGATCGTCGCCGACTTCATCCAATGGGCGAAGGGGCAGGGGATTCCGGTCGGCCCGGGCCGCGGCTCCGGCGCCGGCTCGGTGGTCGCATGGGCCTTGACCATCACCGACCTCGATCCGCTCCGCTTCGACCTGCTCTTCGAGCGCTTCCTCAACCCGGACCGGGTGTCGATGCCGGATTTCGACATCGACTTCTGCCAGAACCGGCGGGACGAGGTCATCCGATACGTCCAGGACAAATACGGGGACGACCGCGTCGCGCAGATCATCACCTTCGGCAGCCTCCAGGCCCGGGCCGTGCTGCGCGACGTGGGTCGCGTCCTGCAGATGCCCTATGGCCAGGTCGACCGCATCGCCAAGATGATCCCGTTCAACCCGGCCGCCCCGGTGTCGCTGGGCAAGGCGATCGAGGACGAGCCGCGGCTGCAGGCGATGCGCGACGAGGAGCCGGTGGTGGCGCGCCTGCTCGCCATCGCGCAGAAGCTCGAGGGGCTGTACCGCCACGCCTCGACCCATGCCGCAGGCATCGTCATCGGCGACCGGCCGCTCGACCAGCTGGTGCCGCTCTATCGCGACCCGCGATCCGGCATGAAGGTCACCCAGTTCAACATGAAGCGGGTGGAAGACGCCGGCCTGGTGAAGTTCGACTTCCTCGGCCTCAAGACCCTGACCACGCTCGACGTCGCCGTGCGGCTGATCCGCCAGCGGGGGATCGAGATCGACCTGTCGCGCATACCGCTCGACGACGCGAAGTCCTTCGAGATGCTGGCCCGCGGCGAGACCGTCGGCGTGTTCCAGGTGGAAAGTGCAGGAATGCGCCGCGCTCTGGTCGACATGCGGCCCGACCGGTTCGAGGACCTGATCGCGCTGGTCGCGCTGTACCGTCCCGGCCCGATGGCCAACATCCCGACCTATTGCGCGCGCAAGCTCGGCAACGAGCCGGTGGAGTACCTCCATCCTGCGCTCCGGCCGATCCTGGAGGCCACCTACGGGATCATCACCTATCAGGAGCAGGTCCAGCAGATCGCCAAGGACCTGGCGGGTTACACGCTTGCCGAGGCCGACCTGCTGCGGCGCGCCATGGGCAAGAAGATCAAGGCCGAGATGGATGCGCAGCGCGGCCGTTTCCTCAAGGGAGCGACCGACCGCGGCATCGATGCCGACACGGCCTCGACCATCTTCGATGCCTGCGCGAAGTTCGCGGAATACGGGTTCAACAAGTCCCACTCCGCGCCGTACGCCTTCATCACCTACCAGACCGCCTATCTCAAGGCGAACTTCCCCGTGGAGTTCATGGCGGCGTCGATGACCCTCGACATCGGCAACACCGAGAAGCTGGCCGAGTTCCGGCGCGAGGCGATCCGGCTGGGGATTCCCGTCGAGCCGCCGCTGATCAACCGCTCCGGCGTCGAGTTCGACGTCGAGGACGGGCACATCCTCTACTCGCTCGCGGCGATCAAGGGCGTCGGCCGGCAGGCGGTCGAGCACCTGGTGGAGGTGCGGGGACGGCAGCCCTTCGCCGACCTCGCCGACTTCGGACAGCGGATCAACCCGAAGCTCATCAACAAGCGGACGCTGGAGAGCCTGGTCGCCGCCGGGGCGTTGGACGAACTGCACCCGGAGCGGGCGAGCGTCCATGCCGGCATCGATCGCATCCTCGGCCACGCCGCGCGGCTTCAGGACAGCGCATCGAGCGGCCAGACCGACATGTTCGGTGCGGCGCTCGCCGCGGCGCCGGTGCTCCTGCCCGCGGCCGAGCCGTGGCTCCCGGCCGAGAAGCTGCAGCGCGAGCACGACGCGGTGGGCTTCTATCTCTCGGCCCATCCGCTCGACGAATACGCCTCGATCCTCAAGAAGATGCGCGCCCAGACCTGGGCCGAATTCAGCGAATCGGTCCGCCGCGGTGCGACCGCCGGGCGTCTCGCCGGAACCGTGACCGCGCGCCAGGAGCGGCGAACCCGGAACGGCAACCGCATGGCCGCGGTGCAACTCTCGGATCCGACGGGCTCCTTCGAGGGCGTCCTCTTCTCGGACGGGCTCGCCCAGTATCGCGAGCTGCTCGAGCCGGGCCGGTCGGTGGTGGTGCTGGTGAATGCCGAGGACCGGCCGGAGGGCATCAACATCCGGATCGAGTCGGTCGAGCCGATCGAGAAGCGTCTGGCCGGGCTCAAGCAGCTCCGCGTGTTCCTTCGCGACGAGGCGCCGCTTCCGAGCCTCGGCAAGCACCTCGTGGCGAAGGGGGAGGGGGCGGTGAGCTTCATCCTGATCCTCGAGGAGGGCCATCGCGAGATCGAGATGAAGCTGCCCGGCGGCTACGCGATCTCGCCGCAGGTCGCGAGCGCGCTGAGATCGGTGAAGGGCGTCGAACAGGTGGAGATGGTGTAGCGGCGGGCGGGCCGCGCCGGAATCGGTGTTGCGGCTGGCATTCCCGTGTCCGACGCGGCAAAAGGGGACGGTTGGACAACAAGGGGGCTCGCCATGACGCTTGCGTTCGAGGCGCTCAACGACATCCGCTGTACGCTTGGCGAAGCGCCGGTCTACGACGACAGACGGGATGCGCTGTTCTGGTGCGACATCCTCGGCAAGGCGATCCACGTGCACCGACTCCATGACGGCAGCACCGAGACCTGGAGGTTCGAGAGCGAGGTGTGCTCCCTCGGACTCGCCGAGACGGGGCGGCTGGTCGTGGCGCTCCGCCATGAGGTCGGGCTGTTCGATCCCGAGGCGAAGATCTACGAGCGCGTCGCCGAGGTCGAGGCCGGCAATGCCGACACGCGGCTGAACGACGGCAAGGTCGGGCCGGACGGGGCGTTCTGGGTCGGCAGCATGGACGACCGCGACATCGCGCGGAAGGACCCGATCGGCTCGCTGTATCGCGTCGACGCCGCCGGGCTGGTGGAACGCAAGGTCCCAGAGGTGGTGATATCGAACGGGCTCGCCTTCTCGCCCGACGGGCGGACCATGTTCCATGCGGATTCACGCGGGCCGTGGATCGACCGCTGGGACTTGGATCCGGCGAGCGGCGCGATCGCGGGCCGGCGCCGGATCGCGGTCCTCGACGACGAGATCGGACGGCCCGACGGAGGCGCGACCGATGCGACCGGGGGGTACTGGAGCGCCGGTCTCTCGGCGGGCCGGCTCAACCGCTTCTCGGCCGACGGCGAGCTGATCGAGTCCTATCCCGTGCCGGTCGCGGCGCCGACCATGCCGTGCTTCGGCGGCCCGGGCCTGACCAGGCTGTTCCTCACCAGCCTTCGCGTGGGGCGCGCGCCGGAACTGCTCGAGCGCCATCCGCTGACCGGATTCGTGATCGTCGCCGACAGCCCGGTGGCCGGGGCGCCGGTCTCGCGGTTCCGCGACGCGTAGGGCAGCGACCTCGCCGCCCGCTACTCCGCCGGTCCCGGCTGGTGCGAGACCGGGATGCCGCTGCCGGGCGGCGCCGGCTTCTTCCGCCGGATGCGATCCCAGAGCTGGCGGAGCCGGGCGAAGAAGGCGAGCTGCGCCGGCGTGACGATCAGCGTCAGGATGGTGGCGAAGGTGAGTCCGAAGACGATCGACGTCGACAGCTGGATCCACCACTGCGTCGACGGCGCGCCGATCAGGATCTCGCGGTGGACGAAGTTCACGTTGAGGCCGAAGGCGATGGGCAGCACCCCGAGCACCGCCGCGCCGGCGGTGAGCAGCACCGGTCGGGCGCGTTCGCGGCAGGTGCGGATGATCGCTTCCTCGTAGGGCACGCCTTCCTTCCGCAATCGGTCATAGGTGTCGATCAGCACGATGTTGTTGTTGGTGACGATGCCGGCGAGGGCGATGATGCCGATGCCGTTCATGACAATGCCGAACGCCTGGCCCATGATCATCAGGCCGAGGAACACGCCGATCGTGGAAAGCACGATCGCGAACAGGATCAGCATCACGCTCGACAGCTTGTTGAACTGGGCGAGCAGCACCGCGAAGATCAGGAAGATCGCCGCGCCGAAGGCGTTGACCAGGAAGGCGCCGGCCGCGGCGCTCTCCTCGTCCTCGCCGGTCAGCTTCCACTGCACCAGGCCGCCGAAATCCTCGTTGGCGAGCTCGGCTGCGATCGCCTGGGTGACCGCGGCCGTCTGCACGCCCTCGGCGAGGTTGGCGGTGACGGTGATGACGCGCTTGCCGTCGACGCGGTTGATGATGCCGGTGCGCTCCGACGGAACACGGTCGATGAAGTTGCCGATCGGCACGCCGCCCGCCGGGGTCTGCACGAGGAGGTCGTCGATCTGGTTGAGCGTCCGCCGGTCCTCGGGGACCCGGACGATGATGTCCACCGGCTTGTCGCTGCTCTGGGGGCGGTAGTCGGTGATCTTGAGGCCGGTGGTGACGAGCCGGACGGCGGCGCCGACCCCTCCCACGCCGACGCCGTATTTCGACGCCTCGGCCTTGTCGATCTCGAGCCGCCAGTCGATGCCGGGCATCGGCAGGCCGTTGTCGAGGTCGCGGATCTCGGGCCGCTGGGCGAGCCGGTCGGCGACCTGGAGCGCCGCGGCGCGGAGCGCCTCGGGGTTGTTGGAGGTGAGCTGCACCTGGATCGGCTTGCCGGTCGGCGGGCCGGCCTCCTGCGACGCCACCTCGACTTTGATGCCGGGAATGTCCGCGGTCTTGGCGCGGATCTCGTCCATGATCTCCCCGGCCGGGCGGCGCTCCTGCCAGTCCACGAACTCGAACTGGATCTGGCCGATCACGTCTTCGGTGATCTGGTCGTTGCCCTGGCCCATGTCGCCGGAGCGGGCATAGACGGTCGAAAGCTCGGCCATGTCGAGGATGCGCCCCTCGACGGAGCGGACGAGACGGTCCTTCTCGGCGAGCGAGAGGTTGCCGCGGGCATGGACGAGCACCGTGCCGACGTCCGGCTCCACGTTGGGGAAGAATTCGACCCCCTTGCCGAGGCCGCCGGCGAAATATGCGTAGGGCACCCCGATGAGGAGGGCGAAGGCGAGCAGGATCGTGATGCCCGGATGGCGGATCGCGAGCCGCACGGTCTTGATGTAGGGGCCCTCCCGACGCGTGTCGGTCTGGTGATGGATCGGCTCCGCCTTACCGATCAGCGCGCCGAGCGTCGGCGTGAAGATCAGCGCTGCGACCAGGGAGGCCGACAGCGTCGCGATCAGCGTCAACGGCAGGTAGCCCATGAACTCGCCGACGATGCCAGGCCAGAACAGGAGCGGCGAGAAGGCGGCGATGCGCGTGAGCGTCGCCGCCACCACCGGGCCGGTCATCCGCGCGGCGGCGTAGGAATAGGCCTCCTTCGGCTTCATCCCCTCGCTCATCCGGCGTTCGGCGAACTCGGACACGATGATCGCATCGTCGACCAGCATGCCGACCGCGAGGATGAGGCTGAACAGCACCACCATGTTCAGCGTCAGCCCGGCCATGTTGAGGCCGAGGATGCCGACCAGGAACGAGAACGGGATGGCGATGCCGATGAAGATCGAGGCGCGGCCGCCGAGGAAGAACAGGATGATCACCACCACCAGGATGATCGCGGTGATGACGCTGTTCTGGAGCTCGGTCAGCATCTCCTTGATGAATTTCGACTGGTCCTGCAGGAACTTGACCTGCAGGGTCTCGGGCCATTCGGGCTGAAGCAGTTCGACCGCGGCGCGGGCGCCGTCGACCACCTCGATCAGATTGGCGCCGGCCCGCTTCACCACCTCGAGCGTGACGGCGGGCTGGCCGTCGACGCGGGTGATCGAGGTCGCGTCCTTGAAGGTCGGCTTGATGGTGGCGACGTCGCCGAGCGTCACCGCGGTGGAGGTCGACGAGGCGACGGGGATGGCCAGCACGTCCTCGGGCGACTCGATGAGCGCCGGCACCTTGACGCCGAAGCGGCCCTGCTCGCCCTCGAGCGCCCCGGCTGGGACCAGGCTGTTGCCTTGCGCCGCGGCGAGCACGAAGCTCTCGAGCGACACGCCGTAGCTCTTGAGCAGCATCGGCTCGGCGATGATCTCGACCACCTCGTCGCGGGTGCCGCGAAGGTCGGCGGAGAGGACGCCCGGAACCTGCTCGATCGCGTCCTGGGCCTGCTGCGCGATGGTGAGGAGGGCGCGTTCGGACAGATCGCCGGAGAGCGCGACGACGATCACCGGGAAGAGGCTCGTGTTGATCTCCCGGACAACCGGCTCGTCGGCGTCGGCGGGCAGCTCGGCGCGGGCGTCGTCGACCTTGGCGCGTACGTCCTGGATGGCGACGTCGGGATCGAATCCGGCCTCGAACTCGAGCAGCACGTAGCCGCCGCCCTCGAAGCCGGCGGCGGTCATCTCCTTGAGGTTGTTGATCGTCTTCAGTGCCGTTTCGAGCGGCCGCACCAGCAGGCGCTCGGCGTCCTCCGGCGAGATGCCGGCCATGGTGACGTTGACGTAGACGATCGGAATGGCGACGTCCGGATTGGCTTCCTTCGGGATCGAGACGTAGGATGCAGCCCCTGCGACCAGCAGGAATATCAGGATCGCGATCGTCAGCCGGGCGTGGCTGACGGCATAGTTGACGATCGTCCGCATGGCGCGCGTCCTATGCGGGAGGCCCGGCCGCCACGGTGTCGGCGACCTGTACGGCGTCGACCCGGTCGCCGTCCCGGACGAAATCCTGGCCGACCACGATCACCCGCGTCGGCTCGTCGATGCCGGTGACCCACACCGAGTCGATGGCGTCGTCGACGATCGCGACCGGCATGAACTGGGCCTTGCTGTCCTCGTCGACGACACGAACGCCGAGGCCGCCGTCGTCGGAGAAGACAAGTGCCGAGCGCGGCACGGAGACCGCAGCGATCGGATCGGTGCGGACCACCATCTCGCAGGTGACGCCGTCGCCGATCGTATTGTCCGGATTGTCCATGCGCGCCTGCACCGGATAGGTGCGGGTCGCCTTGTCGGCGCTGACGCCGACATAGTTGACGATCCCGGAGTTGGTCGTGCCGTCGATGAAGCGCATCGTGGCGGCCTGTCCGACACGCACGCTGCCGCGCTCGCGCTCGCTGACGGCGCCGACGGCGAGCATCGGATCGGGATCGACGATGGATGCGATCTCGGCGCCGGGCTGGATCGCCTGGCCGACCAGGACCGGCACTTCCTGCACGATACCCGCGATCGGCGAGCGGATGATCGACCGGTCGGCTTCGGCTTCCGCTGCCGCGAGGGCGGCGCGGGCCGCGGCGACGGCCGCTTCGAGCGCCGGGAGCTGGTTCTTCGGCGCTTGGCCCTTGTCGATCAGCGCCTTGTTGGCCTCGTATTCGGCGACGCGCTGGTCGAGGAGCGCGCGGGCCTGCTGCACGGCCGCTCCACGGCCCTCGTCCGACAGGGTGGCAAGCGTCTCACCGGGCGTCACCTCGTCCCCGCGCGCGATGCTGAGCTCGGTGATGATGCCGGCGGCGCGCGCCACCGCGACCGAGCTTTCGTCGGCCTCGGTGGTGCAGGACAGCGTGATCTGGCGCTCGTGCTGCTCGGGGCTGGTGGGCGCCACCGTCACTTTCTGGAGGGGAAGCGCCGCGGATTCGGCGGCCGGGGGCGCCGGCTCCTCCGGATCCTGCCCCGGCGCGAAGGTTCCGGACGCGATCCATGCCACTGCGCCGGCCAGGATCAGCACAGCGAGGACGCGGCTCGGCTTGAGGATACCAGAGGCCATGACGAAGCACCGTAACCAATGACTTTAGACTAGGCCCAAGCGCGCCCTGGACCAGGCCCAAGTGCGCGCCGCCCCGGCATGCCCGCCACCCGCATAGCTGCTGCGCCGCGGCAAATAAACCAGGGGCTGCAATCGGCCGACGGATCGTGTTCCGCCGGCATGGTCGCCGGGAAGTGGGGAACACCCGCCCGGCTCCCAATTCACACTTTGTATCGGAATGCTACTAATCGCGAGGCAGCGATGCCGACGATCGCGAATATACCGAAGTCGATTCCAATGCCAGGGCGGGAATGTGACGTGCAGCACAGTGCTGACAGGTTCTGGCACGTCAGGAAGGGGCGGTGCGGCGACGGCGCTCGATCTTGCCCAGGGGGTGGCCGTGCGGTAGCCGGATGGCAGCGAGGAGCATGACGATGAAGCCGACCAACCCGGTCTATACCGGCCTGCCGACCACCATCTTCGAGGTGATGTCGCGAATGGCCAAGGAAAACGGCGCCATCAACCTCGGCCAGGGCTTTCCCGACGTCGACGGGCCGGAGGACATCCGCCGCTTCGCCGCGGAGGAGATCGTCAACGGCCGGAACCAGTACCCGCCGATGATGGGCGTACCGGAGCTCAGGAAGGCGGTGGCCGACTCGAACCGGCGCTTCTACGGCCTCGCCGTCGACTGGGAGACGGAGGTGCTGGTCACGTCCGGGGCGACGGAGGCGATCTCGGATTGCCTCGCGGCGCTGGTCGAGCCCGGCGACGAGGTGGTGCTGATCGAGCCGCTCTATGACTGCTACCTGCCGCTGGTCCGCCGGGCCGGGGCCGTTCCGCGCCTCGTCCGCGTCACGCCGCCGGACTGGCGGCTCGATCCCAAGGCGCTGGCCGATGCCTTCGGCCCGAAGACCAAGGCGGTGCTCCTCAACAACCCGATGAATCCGGCCGCCAAGGTTTTCACCGGCGAGGAGCTGGCGACGATCGCCGAGCTTACGATCGCCCATGACGCCTACGCGATCTGCGACGAGGTCTACGAACACATCCTGTTCGACGGCCGGAAACACGTGCCGCTGATGACGCTGCCGGGAATGCGCGAGCGCGCGGTGCGGATCGGGTCGGCCGGCAAGACGTTCTCGCTGACCGGCTGGAAGGTCGGCTACGTGACAGCCGCGCCGGCGCTCCTCGAGCCGATCACCAAGGCACACCAGTTCACGACCTTCACCACCCCGCCAGGCCTCCAGAAGGCGGTCGCCTACGGCCTCGCCAAGGACGATGCCTATTACGCGGCACTGGCGGGAGACCTCGAGGCCAAGCGCGACCGCTTCGCCGGCGGGCTGCAGAGGATCGGCTTCGAGGCGGTGCCGTGCGCCGGCACCTACTTCATCACCGCGGACATGCGGAGCGTCGGCGTCATGGACGACGACGTCGCCGCCTGTCGTCGCCTGACGATGGAGGCGGGCGTCACTGCGGTTCCGGTCTCGGCCTTCTACCAGTCGGATGCGCCGTCGAACTTCGTCCGCTTCTGCTTCTCCAAGCGCGATGCGGTGCTCGACGGGGCGCTCGACCGGCTCGAGCGCTGGGTGGCGCGGAAAGACGGCGCGGCAGCGTAGCCTCGCCTCTTGGCATCAAGAGGAGGCCGGCATATGTTGTGGCATATGCCAATGACGGAGGCCGCCATGACGGGCACGGCACGCAAGGTGAGCCTGTTCCGCAACGGCCGGAACCAGGCGATCCGCATCCCCAAGGAGTTCGAGCTTCCCGGCACCGAGGCGACGATCCGGCAGGAGGGCAACCTGCTCGTGATCGAGCCGGTGCCGAAGAAGAAGATGACGCTGATCGAGGTTGTCGACGGCTGGGATCCTGCCGGCGAGGATTTTCCGGAGGTTGAGGACTTTCCGGCTGATCCGGTCGAATTGTGAGCGTCTTGCGCTATCTGCTCGACACGAACATCCTCTCCGACCTGATCCGCAATCCGCGCGGTGCCGTCCGGATACGTCTGGGTGCTCTTCCCGCCGAGAGCGTCGGCACGAGCATCGTCGTGGCGGCGGAGCTTCGCTATGGTGTCGAGAAAAAGGGCTCTCGGCCGCTCCACAAGAAGGTCGAAGACGCGTTGGGATCGTTCGCGGTCCTTCCCTTCGCTCATCCGGCCGACATCCACTACGGGGCGCTTCGCGCCCGGCTGGAAGCCGCCGGCACGCCCATCAGCAACAACGACATGCTGATCGCCGCCCACGCGCTGGCACTTGACTGCATCCTCGTCACCGACAATGACCGCGAGTTCTCGCGCATCGACGGCCTTGCCATCGAGAATTGGCTACGCTGACCGTACCCATTGGAGAAAACCGCGATGCAGCTCGTCTCGGCAATCGACCACGTCGTCCTCAACGTCCGCGACGTGGAGGCCTCGGCCGAGTGGTACGAACGCGTGCTCGGCATGACACGCCATGACTTCGCACCGCCGGAGGGCATTCCGCGCACGAGCATGAGGTTCGGCGCCATGATGCTGAATCTCCGGCCCGCCGACACCGACAAGGTCGCCTGGTTCACCGGTGCAGAGGCGGTCGCCGGCAGCGACGACCTCTGCTTCCTCACCGACCTGTCGCCTGACGAGGTGGTACGCCATCTCGCCGAAAGCGGCGTCCCGGTCGAGGTCGGTCCAGTGGCGCGGCGCGGCGCCCGCGGCGGCATGACGTCGGTCTACTGCCGCGATCCGGACGGCAATCTGGTCGAGATCGCGAAGTACGACGGGTAGATGGGTCGTGCTGCTCTTCAGGCCGGCGGCAGGTTGTGGCCGGTGCGGGGCTCGTAGCCGAGGCGGCGGTTGAGCTCCTCGATCAGCGTCGTCGCCGCGCCGACGACCGGCGTGCCGGGCGAGAAGATCGCCGCCGCGCCCGCTTCGCGGAGCGCCTCGTAGTCGTCGGGCGGGATGACGCCGCCGACCACCACCATCAGGTCGGGCCGTCCGCGGGCTTCGAGCGCCCGCTTCACCGCGGGCACCAGCGTCAGGTGGCCGGCCGCGAGCGTCGAGATGCCGAGGATGTGGACGTCCTTCTCGATCGCGAGATCGGCGGCCTCCTCCGGCGTCTGGAAGAGAGGGCCGATGGTCACGTCGAAGCCGAGGTCGGCGAATGCCGAGGCGATCACCTTCTGCCCGCGGTCATGGCCGTCCTGACCGACCTTGGCGATGAGGATGCGCGGCGGCGCGCCGTCCTTCTCGATGAAGGCGGCGATCAGCTCGCGGGCGGCACCGACGCCTTCGCCGTCGCCGGTCTCGCGCTCGTAGACCCCGCTGGTGACGCGGATTCGCGGCGCGTAGCGGCCGAAGGCGTCCTCCAGCGCGTCGCTGATCTCGCCGACGGTGGCCTTGGCACGGGCTGCGTCGACCGATAGGGCGAGCAGGTTCCCCGATCCGTCGCGCGCCGCCGCCGCCAGGGCAGACAAGGCGGCCCGGGTCGCGGTCTCGTCGCGCTCGGCGCGGAGGCGCTTCAGCTTGGCGACCTGCGCGGCGAGCACGGCCGAGTTGTCGACCCGGAGCAGGTTGATCGGCGGCTCCTCGTCCGGCTGGTAGCGGTTGACGCCGACCAGCGTCTGCCTGCCGGAATCGATGCGTGCCTGGGTGCGCGCCGCGGCCTCCTCGATGCGGAGCTTCGGCAGCCCGTTCTCGATCGCCTTGGCCATGCCGCCGAGGGCATCGATCTCGGCGATGTGGTCGAGGGCGCGGGCGGCGAGCTCGTAGGTGAGGCGCTCGACATGGTAGGAACCGCCCCACGGATCGATGATCCGGGTCGTGCCGGACTCCTTCTGGAGGAAGAGCTGGGTGTTGCGGGCGACGCGGGCGGAGAAGTCGCTCGGCAGCGCCAGCGCCTCGTCGAGCGCGTTGGTGTGAAGCGACTGGGTGTGCCCTTGCGTGGCCGCCATCGCCTCGACGGTGGTGCGGATGACGTTGTTGAACGCGTCCTGCGCCGCCAGCGACCAGCCCGACGTCTGGCAATGGACACGCAGCATCAGCGACTTCGGATCCTCCGGCGCAAAGCGTTCCTTCATCAGCTTCGCCCAGAGGAGGCGCCCGGCGCGGAGCTTCGCCACCTCCATGAAGAAGTTCATGCCGATGCCGAAGAAGAACGACACGCGCGGCGCGAAGGCGTCAACCGCGAGACCGCGTTCGACCCCGGCGCGGATGTATTCGAGGCCGTCGGCGAGTGTGTAGGCGAGCTCGAGATCGGCGGTCGCTCCCGCCTCCTGCATGTGATAGCCGGACACCGAGATCGAGTTGAATTTCGGCATGCGCTCGGCGGTGAACGCCATGATGTCGGCGACGATCCGCATCGACGGCCCGGGCGGGTAGATGAAGGTGTTGCGGACCATGAACTCCTTGAGCACGTCGTTCTGGATCGTGCCCGCGAGCTTTTCCGGTCCGATGCCGTTCTCCTCGGCGGCGAGGATGTAGAGCGCCATGACCGGCAGCACGGCGCCGTTCATGGTCATCGACACGCTGATCCTGTCGAGCGGGATGCCGTCGAACAGCGTCCGCATGTCGTAGATCGAATCGATCGCGACGCCGGCCATGCCCACGTCGCCGGCAACCCGCGGATCGTCCGAATCGTAGCCGCGATGGGTCGGCAGGTCGAAGGCGACCGACAGGCCGCGCTGGCCGGCCGCGAGGTTGCGCCGGTAGAAGGCGTTCGAATCCTCCGCCGTGGAGAAGCCGGCATATTGCCGGATGGTCCAGGGCTGCTCGACATACATCGTCGGATAGGGGCCACGGAGGAATGGCGCGATGCCCGGCCAGCCGTCGACGAAGTCGATCCCGGCGATGTCGTCGGCATCGAAGGCGGCCTTCACCGCGATGCCTTCGGGCGTCAGCCATGGCTCGGGCGCGGCCTCGATCGGTGGCATCGCCGGCATGCGCCAGGGCACGGCGCTGAGATCGGGGAAGGAGGCGCCGCCCTCGCGGGTGGACCGCGCCGTGGCGCGCGCCGTCGTCATTTCCGCACGGCGCGCCACCAGCCGGTGCAGCGGAAGCCTTCCGCCGTCCACCGGCCTTCGCCGCGCCGCCCGTCGATCGCACCGAATCCGATCACCGTGTACTTGCCGGTGCCGAGCCGGAGCGTCACGGCGCCGGCGTCGCTGACGAAGATGGCGTGCGGCGAGACCTGCTGGCCGCGATAGAGGACGTTGCCGTTGTCGATGGTCATCTTCATCCGGTAGCCGAACTGGCAATTGCCCGGCGCGCCGAAGATCGAGATCTGCCAGTTGCCGTCGAAGCGCTCACCGGCCCAGACCGCGTCGGCCAGACCGAGAGGCACGAGGAGCAGCGTCGACAGCAGGGGGCGGAGCGCCCGCCAGGCAGCATGCATTGCCACGGTCACATCCCGGCCAAATCGGCCCCGAAATCAACCCTGCTCCTTTTCCTGCCTCTCCGCAACGCGGTCAAGAAGTTCGGTAGCGATGCCGACGAGATCGGTGGCCGGGGTCAAGAGCGCGTCGAAGCCTGAGGTGGCGACATCGGCGCCGACCGCCGCTGCCGCGAGCACGATGTCGACGCCGGCGTTGCGGAGCGTCGCCGCGGTCTCGGCCGCCTCGGTCCACTCCTCCCCCCTGACGACAACGCAGGCGATGGCCGGCAAATGCGGCGCGAGGTCCTTCGCGTCCCGGACAGGATCGACGGCGAAGCCCAATGCGGTGAGCGCGTCGCCGGCGCCGTGATCTCCGGTGGCGCCTCCGATCAGGGCGACACGGCCGCCGGCCTCGGCGATCCGGGTACCGACAGCCTCGATCGGCGCCGCGAGGCGGATCGAGGGCACGGGCACCGCCTTGCCTTCGACGGGTGACTCGAGAGGCGGCGGGACGGTGCCGGGATCGACATTGACGTTGACGCCGACCATCGGGGCCGCGCGCTGGGCGACGGCCGCGAGGCGCGCGTCCCGCATCGTGGCGACCGCTCGGCCGATGGCGCCGGACCGGATCGCGGCAAGGAGGCCGCCCTCCGATTCGATGCTCGTGAAAAGGCCCCAAGCGGCGGCGGCGAGCCGCCCGGTCAAGTCTTCGACGGCGCCGGAGCCCGCGCCCGGATCGGCCGCCCGGTAGAGTGCGGACTCGTCGCGGAGGATGGTCTGGGTGTTTCGTGCCATCCGGGCCGAGAAGGCCGCGTCGGGGAGCATCGGCGAGAGTACGGTGATGGAATCGGCGCCGCCGGTGGCGGCGGCGAACGCCGCCGTCGTGGCCCGGACCATGTTCATCGTCGGCTCCCGCCGAGCCAGCATGCGCCATGACGTTTCGGCATGGATGGGCGGACGGCAGTCGAAGCTCACGACCTCGGCCAGCCGCGCGAACAGCAGCCGCGCCGCGCGCAGCTTGGCGATCGTGAGGAACTGGTCGCTGTCGGCGGCGAGCGTCACGCCGAAGCGGCGCGCGGTCGAAGCGGCGGGGCATCCATGCTCGGCGAGGTGGCGCAGGCTCGCCACGGCGGACGCGAGCGCGATGCCGAGCTCCTGCACCTCCGAGGCGCCGGCATTGTGCCAGAGCCGGCCGTCGGCAGCGAAGACGGCCGAGGTTCCGCCCGGCGACGCGAGCGCGGCGATCGCTGCGTAGGCCACATCCGCGGGCGCCGACGATCCGCGGACGGCGAGGGTGGAAAGCGGATCGAACGCGGCGTCTGCCCGGCCGCTGCACGCGCGAACCAGGCCCGGCGTGTCCTCGCCGGCGTCGATCCGTATCGCCCGATCGAGGTCGCGC
Organism: Hyphomicrobiales bacterium; assembly: GCA_044506555.1. GTDB lineage: Bacteria > Pseudomonadota > Alphaproteobacteria > Rhizobiales > Kaistiaceae > Bauldia. Next base: position 16,444 of record JBIQKL010000077.1, read on the forward strand.
AGGACGGGCGTCCCGACATCCACATCGATGCCGCGACCATATGACGCGGGGCTGCTCCGGAAAACCAGTTCGATGGCATCGGCGCCGCCGCGCACCGCCTCGTTCGCCTGCCGGCGGACGGCCGGTTCGTCACCCCGATCGATCCGCTGAACGACCGTCCAGGGCCTTCCCGGCGTGCGCATCGGCAGGACCGGACCCCGGCCTCGTGCGTGGATCGGGCCGATCGGGATGCCGTCGTCGGACAGCGTCCGGAGCCGGTCGATGCCGTCGTCGCGCCCGCGGGCCGCGAGGCGCCGCCAGTCGGTCTCGCTCGCCCGCGGAAACCCATCCGCAACTGGCTTCAATGACGCCATGCGTCGTGCCCACCTGCTCCCGTCGACGTTCTCAGCCGGTTCGCGACCAACGTGACGTTGCCGTCACGGCATCGTGAAAGCAAGAGTGCCGACCGGTTGCACGACGCTCGCATTCCCGCCGGCAAGGTTGGTTTTGCGCTTGCGTTGCGGGCATCCGATACGGTCGAATTGTCCCGATTGTGAACGGCCCGCCTCGTCGAATCGGGCGGTTCGGGCTTCCGACGCATCTCGTTCCCTGTCAGAATCCACAATTGAAGGGACGCCGAAGGTGTTGATGCTGTCGCGTCGGGCTGGGGGATAGAGTTCGAATCGTGAAATGGTGAGGGCGGGTGCACTTGGCGCGGAAGCACTGCGTTTCCGCGAATTGCGAACGAGTGAGCAGGTTCTGGACGTCCTGACGGGCTGTTTCCGGTCCCTGGGGGCGGCGAAGATCCTGGTCACCGGCATACCGTTGCCCGGTCGTCCGCTGCCGCCGCTGATCTTGCGACAGGAATGGGGTGAACTGGAGACCATCGCCGCCGACGATGCGGTGTTTCCGTTGCTCCTCGCGCTGAGGGGAGCCGAGGTGGTGACGTCCCCGCCCGAAGGCCTTGCCGCCGAATCCGCGCTCTATCGGACCGCGGCGGCCGCCGGGGCGCCCGACCTGATCTGCGTGCCCGTGCGGGGATTCCTTCCCTTCCAGGGCGCGGTGATCGCGGCCGGTGCCGGGATCGAGAGCAACCGCATGTTCGTCCTCGCGCTGGACTATTTCTGCGAGGAGGCGTTCCGTCAGCTGCTCGCCCTCGAGGCGCTGCCGGCGGAGCGCCCGGGCGACCTGTCCGGTCGGGAGCGGCGGGTGGTGGAGCTTTCCGCCGAAGGCAAGACCGCGAGCGACATCGCCGAGACCCTCGCGATCTCGCAGCGGACGGTGCACGCGCACCTGCAGAACGCGAGCGACAAGCTCCGCGCCCGCAACAAGACCCAGACGGTGGTCGAGGCGCTCCGCTACGGTCAGATCAGGCTTTGAGGACTGTGGCCGAACGCCCGCAGGTGCGCGGGCTGCTGAACAAGGGCCCTCGGACCGCTCCCACCCGCTCATTCCCGCGCAAGCGGGAATCCAGCATTTTCAATCACATACCGATGCATGTGAAGAATCTGGATCCCCGCTTGCGCGGGGATGAGCGGAGAGTGAAGCGAGCGA
>JBIQKL010000078.1:0-17874 GCA_044506555.1 Hyphomicrobiales bacterium
TCCCCGAGGACGATCCCCGCAACCCGGCGACCATCGCCGACAACGTCGGCGACAACGTCGGCGACTGCGCCGGCATGGCGGCCGACCTGTTCGAGACCTATGCGGTGACGGTGGTCGCGACCATCGTGCTCGCCTCGATCTTCTTCGTCGGCCAGCCGGTCCTCGTCTCGGCGATGCTCTACCCGCTCGCCATCTGCGCGGCCTGCGTCATCGCCTCGATCGTCGGCACCTTCTTCGTCCGCCTCGGCGCGAACGGCTCGATCATGGGCGCGCTCTACAAGGGCCTGATCGCGGCCGGCATCCTGTCGATCGCCGGGCTTGCGGTGGCCACCCAGTTCACGATCGGCTGGGGCGAGATCGGTACCGCGCCAGGCGGCAAGGTCATTACCGGGCTCAACCTGTTCTGGTGCGGCATCGCCGGTCTCGTGGTCACCGGCCTGATCGTGTGGATCACCGAGTACTATACCGGCACCGGCAAGCGCCCGGTGGTGTCCATCGCCCAGGCCTCGGTCTCCGGCCACGGCACCAACGTGATCCAGGGCCTCGCCGTGTCGCTCGAGTCGACGGCGCTGCCGGCGCTGGTCATCGTCGCCGGCATCATCGTCACCTACACGCTCGGCGGGCTCTTCGGCATCGCCATCGCGGTCACGACCATGCTCGGCATCGCCGGCATCATCGTTGCCCTCGACGCCTTCGGCCCGGTGACCGACAACGCCGGCGGCATCGCCGAGATGGCCGGTCTGCCGGCCGGGGTCCGCAAGTCGACCGATGCGCTCGACGCCGTCGGCAACACCACCAAGGCGGTGACCAAGGGCTACGCCATCGGCTCGGCCGGTCTCGGCGCGCTGGTGCTGTTCGCGGCCTATACGTCGGACCTCGACCACTTCGTCTCGGATCCGGCTGCGTTCCCGTACTTCGCGGGGGTCAACCCGAACTTCTCGCTCGCCAACCCCTACGTGGTGGTCGGCCTGCTGTTCGGCGGCCTGCTCCCGTATCTTTTCGGCGGCATCGCGATGACCGCCGTCGGACGTGCCGCAGGTGCGATCGTCGAGGAAGTGCGGCGCCAGTTCCGCGACAAGCCGGGCATCATGAAGGGCACCGACAAGCCGGACTACGGCCGTGCGGTGGACCTGCTCACCAAGGCGGCGATCCGGGAAATGATCATCCCGTCGCTGCTCCCGGTGCTGTCGCCGATCGTCTGCTACTTCGTGATCTACTGGATCGCGGGCAAGGACGCGGCGTTCGCGGCACTCGGCGCGATGCTCCTCGGCGTGATCGTCACCGGCCTCTTCGTCGCCATCTCGATGACCGCCGGCGGCGGCGCCTGGGACAACGCCAAGAAGAGCTTCGAGGACGGTTTCGTCGACAAGGACGGCGTCAAGCACCTCAAGGGCTCCGAGGCGCACAAGGCGTCGGTCACGGGCGACACCGTCGGCGACCCCTACAAGGATACGGCCGGTCCCGCCGTGAACCCGATGATCAAGATCACCAATATCGTGGCGCTGCTCCTGCTCGCGGTGCTGGCGCACTGACATCACGATGTCCGCCGGCGATCCGCAAGGACCGCCGGCGGATGGCGGCATCCGGCGCGGTACGCTCGAAGCGTGCCGCGCCGTTCTCGTTGGAGCGGTGGATCCTCCGCCTCAGCCGGCGAGTGCGGGGTTCATCCAGAGCTGCACGCCGTCGACGCGGATCGAGGGCGCCCGCGGATCGTCGAGCGAGAAGATCGCCGGGCGCTCCATCTCGAGGGCCCAGCCGGCGGCGAACAGCGTCTGCATGATGCGCCCCTCGATCTCCCGCGAATGCGTGCCGATCAGCACCCGTCGCACGTATTTGCCGAGATCGTCGAGGCAGCCGGCAACGAAATCGGCCTCTCCGCCCTGGATGTCGATATGTAGGAGATCGATCGGACGCTCGTCGACGATCGTGGCAAGCCTTATCCTGTCGAGGATGTCATGCGTGCCCGCTGCGGCGGCGCGCTCGACCTCCTCGGGGCTCGCGTCCAGGACCGGCTCCATGCCCCAGTCCCGGCCGGAGGCGCTCTTCGGGAAGAGCGCCTTGCCGTCCTCCGCCGCGGCAATGCCGTGGATGACCTTGTAGTCGCCGGCGGCGAATCCGTTGGCGGTGAGCGCCTCATGGGCGAATGCGACGTGCCCGGCGTCGCCCTCGACGCCGATCAGTTCAACCGCGAGGCCACGGCGCCGAGCCGCCACGCCGGTGTTGTTGAGCCAGCAGCCCCAGCCGCAGCCCAACTCGACGATCCTGAATCGCCCGCGCGACAGTTCCACCGCGCGAAGCGCGGAGGCCCATTCCGCGATATCGGCGTGCCAGTTGGCCGGGATCGGAATGCCCTCGACCTCACCGGCGCGCCCGTCGAGGAGGCCCGGGAAGAACTTGGGGTCGATCCTGACACCCAGGAAATTGGTCAGGAACCCTTCGGCGGGCGCGATGTCCTCGACGGCGAACCGACGGATGACGGCGATCGCATCGAACGAGGCGTTGTAGTGGTAGAAGGGGCTCTCGGCCTGCACCGGCGGCGCCGCTGCCGGGCCCCTGAGGTGGCGCGCCAGCCGCCGGCTTACACGGTTCCACATTCTGCGATCTTCATTCCGTCATCCGCGGGGTGCCCGGCGCCTTCGTGGGAGATGGGGGAAGGCCGGCCACCGCGCGAAGATCGAGCATGAAGGTCGCGGGTGCAAGACCTGCCGCTCAGGAAGTCCGACGTGCCGGGCGGAACGGAAGGAGAACCGAATCGCGCCTACAAAACGTTATTTATCCATAAGGCATTGGCGTCTTATGCTACGGGGCTTGGGAACCCGTCCGCGGCGGCGGGCGTTCCGTGTGGCGTACGAGGAAAAGAGATGCCGGCGCGCGCGTATTGGCAGGGCCAGATCAGGTTGGCTCTCGTCTCCATCCCCATCCAGGTCTTCTCGGCGACGAAGTCAGCCGCGCGGATCAGCTTCAACCAGATCCACAAGCCCAGCGGCAAGCGCATCCGCTACGAGAAGGTGGTGCCGGGCGTCGGCCCGGTCGACCCCAAGGACATCGTCAAGGGCTACGAGGTCGAGAAGGGCAAGTACGTCCTGATCACCGAGGACGAGATCGAGGAGGTCAAGCTCGAAGCCAAGCGGACCATCGACCTCATCCAGTTCGTGGATGCCGATGACATCGACACGCTCTACTTCGACAAGCCGTATTTCGTCTCTCCCGAGGAGGACGAGACGGCGGCGGAGGCCTATGTCGTGCTCCGCGACGCGCTCAAGGAAACCGGCAAGGTCGGCATCGGTCACATCGTCGCCCGCGGCCACTCGAACCTGGTCGCACTCCGCCCCTACCACAAGGGTCTGATGATCGAGACCCTCCGCTACGCCGACGAGGTGCAGAAGCCCGACGCCTTCTATGCCGAGGTGCCGGAGGTCAAGCCGGACAAGGAGCTGCTTTCGCTGGCCGAGGAGCTGATCGCGCGGAAGACCAAGCCGTTCGATCCGAAGGCGTTCAGCGATCCCTACGAGGCGGCGCTCCGCGAGCTGATCGATGCCAAGATGGAGAACCGCCCGCCGGAGGCGATCGACGAGCCGCAGATCGGCGCCAAGGTCATCGACCTCATGGAGGCTCTGAAGAAGAGCATAGGCGGCAAGGAATCGACGGCGTCGAAGAAGGCCGCGGCGAGCGCCAAGAAGCCGCCCGCCAAGAAGGCGGCCGCCAAGGACAGCGACAAGAAGGCCCCGCCGAAGCGCAAGCGCGCGGCCTGAGCCTGACGGCGGAGCGCGATGGCCGACAGTCTCCGCGAGTACCGCCGGAAACGCGACTTCGGGAAGACGGCCGAGCCGAGCGGCGAGACCAGCCGCCGGGACGCCGGTGGCTTCCGCTACCTGATCCAGCGCCACGCCGCGACGCGGCTGCACTTCGACTTCCGGCTCGAGCTCGGCGGGGTGCTGCTCTCCTGGGCCGTTCCCAACGGCCCGAGCCTCAACCCGAAGGACCGGCGCCTGGCCGTCCGCACCGAGGACCATCCGCTCGACTACGGCGATTTCGAGGGCACCATCCCCAAGGGCGAATACGGTGGCGGCACCGTCATGCTGTGGGACGAGGGCACCTGGGAGCCGGTCGGAGACCCGGAGGAGGCCCTCGCCAAGGGCGACTTCAAGTTCATCCTCCACGGCGAGCGCCTGCAAGGCAAATGGGTGCTCGTCCGCATGCGGCGGAAACCGGGAGAGCGTTCGAAGCGCGAGAACTGGCTGCTGATCAAGGAACGCGACGCATACGCCACCGAGGAGACGAAGCCGATCACCGAGCGGATCGTCAGCAGCGTTCGCACCGGCCGGTCGATGGACGAGATCGCTGCGGGCAACGTCGAGTGGCTCAAGTCCGGCAAGAACATCAAGGAGGCCGCCGCTCCGCCCAAGAAGAAGGCTGCCGGGAAGGCGGGTACCCTGCCGAAGTTCGTCGAGCCTGAGCTCGCGACGCTGGTCGATGCGCCCCCGGCTGGCGACGGCTGGGTCCACGAGATCAAGTATGACGGCTATCGCATGCTCGCCGCGATCGGCGGCGGCGAGGTGCGCGTCTACACCCGCCGCGGCCTCGACTGGACCGCCAAGTTCGCGCCGCTCGTCCGCCCGCTCCTCGACCTGCCGCTGACCTCGGCGCTCCTCGACGGCGAGGTGGCGGTCGCCGACAAGTCGGGCCGCACCGATTTCGGCGCGCTGCAGGAGCGGATGGCCGAGGGCAAGGGCAGGGGGATCGGCTACTACCTGTTCGACCTCCTCTCCCTCGACGGCGAGGACATCCGTAAGCGCCCGCTGCTCGAGCGGAAGGCGAAGCTCGCCACGCTGCTCGCCGACCAGCCGCGCACCGGCCCGCTGTTCTATTCCGACCACGTCGTCGGCAACGGCGCGGCGATGCTGCAGCACGTCTGCGAGATCGACCTCGAGGGCATCATCTCGAAACGTGCGGATGCACCCTATCGGTCGGACCGCAGCAAGGCCTGGCTCAAGTCGAAATGCGGCTTCGGGCAGGAATTCGTGATCGTCGGCTGGAAGCCGTCCACCGTGAAGGGCCGTCCCTTCTCGTCGATCCTGCTCGCGGTGCGGGAAGGCGATCGTCTGAGCTATCGCGGGCGTGTCGGCAGCGGGTTCGGCGAGCGGCAGATCGACGAGCTGTGGCCGGAACTCGAAAAGCGCGCGGTCAAGGCGCCGGCGGCCGATGACGTGCCGGCGGACGTCGGCCGTAAGGCGCACTTCGTCAAGCCGGAGCTGGTCGCCGAGATCGCGTTCCGCGGCTTCACCGACGAGGGCTACGTCCGGCAAGGCTCCTACAAGGGGCTCAGGAAGGACAAGCCGGCGAAGCAGGTGGTGGACGAGGTGCCCGCCGATCCGCCGAAACGCGCCGCCAAGCCGGGCAAGGAGGAGAAGGCGATGCCGAAATCTTCCGACGTGATCACCGTCGACTCAACCAGGCACGACAAGGCGATCGAGATCGAGGGCGTACGGCTGACCCACCCCGACAAGGTCGTCTTCCCGGGTGAGGGCATCACCAAGCGCCACCTCGCCGAGTACTATCTCGCCGTCGCCGACCGCATCCTGCCCCATGTCGCGAACCGGCCCCTCAGCCTGGTCCGCTGCCCCGACGGCGCCGAGGGCGACTGCTTCTTCCAGAAGCACGCGTCGCCCGGCTTCCCCGACGCCTTCAAGCCGATCCGGATCAAGGAGAAGGAAGGCAGCGACATCTACCTCTACATCGAGGACGTTCGCGGTTTGATCGCCTGCGTCCAGATGGGGGCGCTGGAGCTGCACGTCTGGGGCTCGCACAACGACACGCTCGAGACGCCGGACCGCATCGTCTTCGACCTCGATCCGGACGAGGACATCGGCTTCGCCGCGGTGCGGGATGCCGCCCGCGACATGCGCGACCGGCTGGCTTCCCTCGGCCTCAAGACGTTTCCGATGGCGACCGGCGGCAAAGGCATCCACGTCGTCGCGCCGCTCACGCCGAAATACGGCTGGGACGACGTCAAGGCGTTCTGCGAGGCGGTGGCGCGGACCATGGCGGCGGAGGAGCCGAAGCGCTTCCTGGCGGTGGCAACCAAGGCGCAGCGACGAGGGCGGATCTTCATCGACTATCTGCGGAACGGACGCGGCGCGACCGCGATCTGCCCGTTCTCGACGCGCGCCCGACGCGGCGCCCCGGTGGCGTGGCCGGTGACGTGGGCGCAGCTCGCGAAGCTGGAATCGGCGAAGCCAGCGGCGGTCGAGACCGCACCGGGCATGCTGAAGAAGCAGCGGGCGAACCCGTGGGCCGGCTATTTCGACGTCGACCAGGTCCTGCCGCTGGAGAAGCTGAAGTAGCCGTCGTCGTCGTGCTGCTGTCCGGCCATGACGAGCGGGCAGGATCCGCGGCGGGGGAGTCTCTAAGCGCGTGATCGGCGACTACCGCTGTGCGACCAGCGCCAGCACGTTGTCGCTAGGGTCCTTGAAGAAGGCCATCCACTCCTCGACGCCTTTCTTGCCGAGCCGACCCTGGTCGTCGCGGTGGATCATCGACGGCTTGTGCAGGAAGAACACGCCCCGTGCCGCGAGCGCGCTCACGGCCGAATCGATGTCGTCGACGCGAAAGTACAGCGTCGCCTTGGAGGAGGTCGCCGAGAGGATCAGACGCGTGCCGCCACCGAGATTGAAGAAGGCGAGCCCCGGCGGGTCGTAGCGGTCCATGTAGGGCAGGCCGAGGACGTCGCGATAGAAGGCGATCGAGCGGTCGAGATCGGTGGCGAGCAGCGCCACCTGATGCAGCTTGCTGAGGGCGAAGCTGACGTCGATGGCGCTCCGGGTCGCGGCCGCCTTGCCCTTGGTCGGCGCCTTGGCGGGCTTGGCCGATGCAGCCTTAGCCGCGCCCTTGGCGGCAGGCTTCGCCGAAGGAGTCTTCTTCGCAGGCGGTTTCGCGCCGGCGGGCTTGGCCGCGACCTTGCCGGTGGGCCGTCTTGCCGCGGCCTTCTTGGGCGGCGCCTTCGCTGCCGGGGCGGGCTTCGGCGCTTTCCCGGGTTTCTTCCCTGTCTGGCGCTTGGTCCCCGGCATGGCGGAACCTCAGATCGAAAAGCTCGTTCCACAACCGCACGAGGCGGTCGCGTTCGGGTTCTTTATCTGAAAGGACTGACCGATCAGGTCGTCGACGAAGTCGATCTCGGACCCCTCCACATAGGGAAGGGAGACCGAATCGATCAGCACCACGGCACCGCTCCGCTCCACGATCAGGTCGTCGTCGGAGCGGTCGCGATCGAGGTCGAAGCCGTACTGGAACCCGGAGCAGCCGCCGCCCGAGACGGTCACGCGAAGCGCCGTCCCCGGCGATTCCTTGGCCAGGATCGACGCGATCCGCCGGGCGGCCCGCTCGGAAAGGGTCACATTCAGGGTCGAAGCGTCTGTCATCGCTTGTATTTCCTGCTTCGCGATAGTTAAGAAGTGGCGGGGACGAAGTCAATTCCCGCGGGATCGTGGTGGCGTGCCAATCGGCGGCGAGACGGACGGCTTCGGCATAGTGCGAGCGCCTTGGGCCTCGAATCCCCGGGAAAGCCGCGGCCGCCTGCTGGCCGAGCCGGCGAGCCCGACCCGAACCGCGTTCCAGCGCGACCGCGACCGCATCCTGCATTCGACCGCCTTCCGCCGCCTGCGGGAGAAGACCCAGGTATTCCTGGTCGACGAAGGCGATCACTACCGCACCCGGCTGACCCATACGCTGGAGGTTGCCCAGATCGCCCGCGCCATCGGCCGCACGCTCAGCCTCGACGAGGATCTGGTCGAGGCGCTGGCGCTCGCCCACGATCTGGGCCATCCCCCCTTCGGCCATGCCGGCGAGCGGGCGTTGAACGATGAAATGGCGGAATTCGGCGGTTTCGACCACAACGCGCAGTCGGTCCGCGCCGTCACGCTCCTGGAGCGGCGCTACCCCCGCTTCGACGGCCTCAATCTGACCTGGGAGACGATCGAAGGGCTCGTCAAGCACAACGGCCCGCTGACCGATGCCGGCGGGCGCCCGGTCGGCCGCTACGCCGCGATCGGCATTCCGCCGGTGGTCGCCGGGTATCCTGTCGACCTGTGTTTGTGGAGCTACGCCGGGCCGGAGGCACAGGTTGCCGCCATCGCCGACGATATCGCCTACGATGCGCACGACATCGACGACGGCCTTCGGGCCGGTCTCCTGCACTGGAATGAGCTCGAACAAGTCCCGCTAATCGCCCGGTTGAAAAGTGATATTGGCGATGAGCATCCCGACATCGATCCCGCCCGCGCGGGCCACGAACTGACGCGTCGGCTGGTGTCGGCGATGGTGGACGACGTCGTCGCCATGGCGCGGGAGCGGCTTGCGATCGTCCGCCCGGCCTCGGCCGATGATGTGCGGCAGGCGGACATGCCGCTCCTCGGGTTCTCGCCGGACATGGCCGCTGCGGATCGCGAGATCAAGGCGGTGCTCACCCGGAACGTCTATCGGAATCCGGCCGTGATGACCGTGATGCGTGACGCCGAGGCGATGGTCCGCCGGCTGTTCCGGCGCTATCGCGAGGAGCCGGAGACCATGCCGCCGGCCTGGCGCCCCGCGCCGGGGGACGATACGGCGGCCGTGGCCCGCAAGATCTGCGATTTCCTCGCAGGCATGACGGATCGCTACGCCGCCTCGGAATATGGCCGCCTGTTCGGTGCCGCCCAGCCTTGACCGGGTCGCCCGCGATGCGCTGCCGATCGTACCGGTGGATTTGCCGGACAGCCGGTTTGACCGCCCGCCGGAATTGGTTTAGGCGGCGCGGGCAGTGGCCCGAGCGCAACCTATGAACATCTTTCAGGATTTCACCGACAGGATCGATGCGGTCGTGCGCGCCATCGCCGGGGAGGCAGGCGACTCGCTCGATCTCGGCCGAGCCATCGTCGAGCCGCCGCGCGACCCCTCGCACGGTGATCTCGCGGCCAACGCCGCCATGGTGCTGTCGAAGCCGCTCGGCATGAAACCCCGCGACCTTGCGACCCGGATCGCCGTGGAACTCGCCCGCGACAAGGACGTCGCGACCGCCGAGGTGGCCGGCCCGGGCTTCGTCAACATCCGCCTCGCCCCGGCCTATCTCCACGACGCGCTCGGTGCGATCATCGCCGCCGGCGGGGATTATGGACGGTCGCAAGCTGGCAGCGGCGCCAAGGTCAACGTCGAGTACGTCTCGGCCAACCCGACCGGCCCGATGCATGTCGGCCATTGCCGCGGTGCGGTGTTCGGCGATGCGCTGGCCAACCTCCTCGCCTTCAGCGGCCACGAGGTCACGCGCGAGTATTACATCAACGATGCCGGCGCCCAGGTCGACGTGCTCGCCCGCTCGGCGTTTCTCCGCTACCGCGAGGCGCTCGGCGAGGATATCGGTGAGATTCCCGAGGGATTCTATCCCGGCGATTATCTGAAGCCGGTGGGCGAGGCGCTGGCGCGTGAGCACGGGGCGCTGCTGCTCGCCATGCCGGAGACGGAGTGGCTGCCGCTCGTCCGCGACACGGCGGTCACGATGATGATGGCCATGATCCGGGACGATCTGAAGGCGCTCGCCATCGAGCACGAGGTCTTTTTCTCAGAGCGGTCGCTGACGAACGGCAACGGCAGCGCCGTTGCCGCGATGATCGACGGCCTCCGCGCCCGCGACCTCGTCTATCAGGGCAACCTGCCGCCGCCCAAGGGCCAGTTGCCGGAGGATTGGGAGGATCGCGAGCAGACCCTGTTCCGGGCCACTGCCTTCGGCGACGACATCGACCGGCCGCTGATCAAGTCCGACGGCAGCTACACGTATTTCGCGTCCGACATCGCCTATCACTACGACAAGTTCCGGCGCGGCTTCCGCGCGATGATCGACGTGCTCGGCGCCGACCATGGCGGCTACGTCAAGCGGATGCAGGCGGCGGTCAAGGCGATCAGCGGCGGCGAGGCGGAGCTCGACGTGAAGATCGTCCAACTCGTCAAGCTGCTTCGCGGCGGCGAGCCGGTGAAGATGTCGAAGCGCTCGGGGGAATTCGTGACCCTCCGCGAGGTGGTCGACGAGGTCGGTCCGGACCCGATCCGCTTCATGATGGTCTTCCGGAAGAACGACGCGCCGCTCGACTTCGACTTCCAGAAGGTCACCGAGCAGTCGCGCGAGAACCCGGTCTTCTACGTGCAGTACGCGCATGCCCGAACCTGTTCGATCTTCCGGCAGGCCGAGACCGAGGTCCCGCACCTCGTCGATGCGGCCCGCCGCGGCGAGGCGCCGCTCGGGCGTCTCACCGACGAGGGCGAGGTCGGGCTGATTCGCCGCTTGCTCGAATATCCGCGGATGATCGAGAGTGCGGCGGCGGCGCACGAGCCGCATCGCGTCGCCTTCTACCTCTATGAGCTTGCCGCCGACTTCCACGGACACTGGAACCGGGGCAAGGAGTTGCCGCAATTGCGCTTTATAGATTCCGTGGATTCGGAGTCGACATTGGCGCGACTTGCCCTCGTTCATGCCACAAAACTGGTGTTGTCCTCGGGGCTGGCTATTCTTGGCGTGAGCGCGCCCGAGGAAATGCGTTGACGGTTGCAGGCTCGGCCCGCGCCGGACGATGACTGCGGGGTGACAGAAACGAGACGATGCCCGATCGCTACGACCCCAAACTCACGGTCCGGCCGCCCGGCGAACGCAAGGCCGCTGAACCGACCGTCGATGGAGATCCGTTGGCGGAACTGGCCCGCATCGTCTCGGGCAAGCCGCCGACCGAGTCGCCTTCCACCAAGGGACGGGCGCCCTCCGGTAGCGGGCAGGACGCGGACCCCGACATCGAGCGTGACCTCGAGGCGGAACTCCTGAACGACCTTCAAGCGTCGTTCGCCGCCCTTAGCGCGCCCCTCGATACCGCCGAAGAATCTCCCGATCCGGAGACGGATTCCGAGCCGGAATCGCCGCCGGTCCCTGCTCCTCCGGGGCCAACGAGCGAGGCTGCCGCGGAGCCGCGCGCGCCCGAGCCGAAGCCGGAACCGCCGGCGCGGAAGCCGGAAGCGTTCAACCTCGACATCGACCAGACCTTCGACGAGGCCGAGGCCGCCGCGGCGCGGGTCGTCCGTGCCGAGCAGGTCCAGCGCCGCGAGCCTCGCGAGCCGCGACCCTACAATCCGCCCATGCGCGGGCCGGCCGCCCTGACCAGGAACGAGGGGCCGGCGCGCCCCGAGGCGCCGGCGCGGCCGAGCGCACCCCCGCGGCCCGCGTTACCGGCTCGCGCCGAGCAGGCCGGTGCCGAGACCGGTGCGGCCAAGGCGGGGCGGCCGGCATCGGCGGCCGTGACCGAGCGGCCGGCGCCACCGCGCCGGATCGCGCCACCGCGATCCGAGCGACCCAACATCCCGGTACGTCCGCTGCCGATGGACGACGAGCCGCATGCGCTCGAGCCGCCGTCGCGGACCGTCACCCCGCGCCCGCCGCGGGCTGAGCCGCCGGCTTCGCCATTGCCGAGCCGCTTCGCCCCCCAGCGGGCCGCGATGCCGCCGCCGGGGCCGCCGCCACGCCGCAATGCGGTCCCGCCGCCGCCGGAACCGATCGCCCAGGACGAATTTGGCCCCGAGATCGACGACCTCGCGGGGGACATCGAAGGTCCCTACGAGGATGACTTCACCCTCGACGACCTCGACCTGGCGTACGAATCGGACGACGAGTTCCCGCCGTTTCCCGAAGACGAGATGGTCGAGGGGCGCCGCCGGCGGTCGGGCCGCGCGTTCGCGGTCATCGCCGTCATGCTGGCGGTCGTCGCGGTCGGTGGCGCGGCCGTGTTTCTCTACAGCGGCGACGGTTCCGGGAACGCGCCGCCGCCGATCATCGCCGCCGACAACGGGCCGACCAAGGTGGCGCCCGATACGCCCGACGTGCCGGCCGAATCCGATTCGCAGAGCAAGTTGATCTACGACCGCGTCGCCGGGACCGGCGAGGCCAACGACACGCGGCTCGTCACCGGCCAGTCGGAGATCGGCAACGTCCCCGCCGACGACGGCGTCGACGAGGACAATCCGATCTCGCGGGTGATCATCCCCGGCGGTCCCGGGATCGATTCCCCGACCGCGCCGGGCGCGGGTGAGACTGCAACCAGCGTCCCCGAGATACCCGATGCGCCCTCGGACGATCAGCCCGGCATCGGCCCCCGGATGGTTCGCACCGTGGTGGTGAAGCCCGACGGCACCATCGTCAGCAGCGAGGCGACGGGCGTGGACGAGGACGGCAACGCGCTGCCCGGCACCGACGAGGATGCCTCGATGGCGGCAGACGACGACCTGCTGCCGTCACCGCCGCGGACCGAAATGGACAGCGTGCTCGAGGGCGGCGATCTGCCGGTCAACCCCGATCCGTTGGGCAATCCGGGCCCGCAGGAGCCGACGACGGTCGCCGAGGCGCCGCCGGCGACGGAGCCGGTCTCCGAACCCGACATGCCGGACCTGCCGACGCCGCAGCCGGAACCGCCGCCGGCCGCGGCGGCACCGGAACCCGCGCCGCAACCGCCGGCCGCCCAGCCCCCGGCACAGGTCGCTGCGCGGAACGGCAACGGTCCGATCGATCTCACCCCCGGTACCGCGCCGGCCGCGGGGTCGGACCAGTCGGGCGGCGGGGTCCTGGTCCAGGTCTCGGCGCAACGCTCCGAGGAGACCGCGACCTCCGCCTATCGCGGCCTGCAGCAGCGTTTCCCCAACATCCTCGGTGCGTTCCAGCCGAAGATCGTTCGCGCCGATCTCGGCGAACGGGGCGTGTTCTATCGCGTGCGGATCGGTCCGTTCAGCGGCGCCGACGCCACCCGGCTCTGCGAAGACCTCAAGGCTGCGGGCGGGGACTGCATATTGGCCCGCTAGGTCGGGCGGAATCCGACGAGCATCCAACCATGGCGATCAGGGCTTTCGTATCCGGCTGCGCCGGCACGGAATTGACGGACGGCGAGCAGGCGTTCTTCGCCGCCGAACAGCCGCTCGGGCTGATCCTGTTCAAGCGGAACTGCGAAAGCCCGGGCCAGGTGAGGGTGCTGGTCGATGCTTTCCGCACGGCGGTCGGGCGGACCGATGCGCCGGTGATGATCGACCAGGAGGGCGGCCGCGTCCGCCGTCTGCGGCCGCCGCACTGGCCCGACTATCCCGCCGCCGGGGTCCTCGGCGGCATCGCGCGGGGCAACGCCGAAGCCGGCGCACGCGCCGCATGGCTCCAAGGGCGCCTGATGGCGGCCGACCTCCACGATCTCGGCATCACCGTCGACTGCGCGCCGGTGCTCGACGCGATCGTTCCGGGCGCCAGCGAGGCGATTGGCGACCGCTCCTTCGGCGGCGATCCCGCCCTCGTCATCCGGCTCGGACGCGCACTCGCCGAGGGGCTCCTCGCCGGCGGCGTGCTGCCGGTGATCAAGCACGCGCCGGGGCAGGGGCGGGCGACGGTCGACAGCCATGACGTCCTGCCGATGGTCGACGCCGATCTCGCGACGCTCGAAGCGACGGACTTCCTGCCCTTCAAGGCTCTTGCCGACCTGCCGGCGGCGATGACCAGCCATACACTGTTCACAGCCATCGACCCGCAGCGGCCGGCGACCACCTCAGCCATCATAATTCGCGATATCATCCGCGGACGAATCGGTTTCGACGGGGTCCTCTTCAGCGATGACGTTTCGATGAACGCGCTGGCGGGCGACCATCGCACACGGGGCACGGCGATCTTCGACGCGGGCTGCGACATCGTGCTGCACTGCTCCGGGCGGATGGAGGACATGCGTGAGATCGCCGACATGTCGCCGCCGCTGGCCGGCGCGGCGGCGGCGCGGGTTGCCCGCATGATGGCCGCGCTCCCGCCGCCCCAGCCCTTCGACCGTACCGCGGGACGCGCCGAGTTCGATGCGCTTCTCGCCGCTGCTCCGGTCACGGCCTGATGCCATGAGCGAGCCGGCCGGCGCCCAGGTCGAGATGTGGGACTCGCAGCCTGTGACGGACGCCGCGCCGCCGGCCGAGCCGGCGCTGGTGGTGGACGTCGACGGATTCGAGGGACCGCTCGACCTCTTGCTCGCGCTCGCGAGGAGCCAGAAGGTCGACCTGACGCGCATCTCGATCCTGGCGCTGGCCGAGCAGTATCTCGCCTTCATCGAGGAGCTCCGGAAGCTGCGGCTCGAGCTCGCCGCCGATTACCTGGTGATGGCCGCGTGGCTCGCCTACCTCAAGTCGCGCCTTCTCCTGCCCCAGGAGGAGGACGAGGAGCCCACCGGCGAGGAGCTTGCCGCCGCGCTCGCCTTCCGCCTCCAGCGTCTCGAGGCGATGCGCGAGGCCGCCGCCCGGCTGGCCAATTCCAACCGCCTCGGGCGGGACGTCTTTGCCCGCGGGGCGCCGGAGCCGGTCGAGATCGTGCGGAAGAGCGCCTTCTCGGCGACGCTCTACGACCTGCTCACCGCCTATGCCGTGCGCCGCCAGGAGATGGCGGTCTCCGTCGTGCGCATGAAGCGGCGCGAGATCTGGTCGCTCAACGATGCACGCGAGGTGCTCGGGCGGATCGTCGGGCGTATAGCCGACTGGACGCCGCTCGACGTGTTCCTGTCGCCCTACCTGACCGCGGAGCTCCGCGCCTCGATCACCGCGAGCGGGTTCGGGGCGAGCCTCGAGCTCGTCCGCGAAGGCAGGGTCCTGCTGCGGCAGACGGAAGCCTTCGCGCCGCTCTACATCCGCGACCGGGTCACGGTCGCTCCACAGCCAGAAAGCCCGGAGACCGGTCATGGCTAACGCCCACGCAGCCGTCGCCATCGCCGTCGACAACGATGCCGCCGCCGACGTCCGCTCGCCGGAGGAGCGCCGCCACACGGAGCGGATGATCGAGGCGCTCCTGTTCGCCTCCGCCGAGCCGCTGTCGGCCGACGATCTCGCCGCGCGCCTGCCGGAGGGCAGCGACGTCTCAGGGCATCTCCGCGAACTGCAGCAGGTTTACGCCATGCGCGGCGTGAACCTCGTCCAGGTCGCCGGCAGGTGGTGCTTCCGCACGGCGGGCGACCTCTCGTTCCTTCTCTCCCGGCAGTCGGTCGAGCAGAAGAAATTATCCCGGGCGGCGATGGAGACGCTGGCGATCATCGCCTATCACCAGCCGGTGACGCGTGCCGAGATCGAGGATGTCCGGGGCGTCGCGACCAGCAAGGGGACCCTCGATCTCCTGCTCGAGACGGGCTGGATCCGCATGCGCGGCCGCCGCAAGGCGCCCGGGCGCCCGGTGACCTACGGCACCACCGACACCTTCCTCGTCCACTTCGGCCTCGACGCGGTCGGCGACCTGCCGGGCGTCGAGGAGCTCAAGGGCGCCGGCCTGCTCGACAGCCGGATTCCGAGTGGCTTCTCCATACCGGAGCCGCATTCCGGTGATGAACTGACCGCCGACGAAGACCCCCTCGAGGAAGATGCGTTCCGCGCGGAACTGGCCGAGGACGCCGACGAGACGGAATAGCCTCGCACGGACTTGTTTGCCTTCGGTGCAAACTGTCCCTAAATGCACTCCGAGGTCTTTGGATTTGCGGCGGAGGCATCCCTCTGCGATAGTCCGCGGCGAGCGGGAAGGGTTTGGAGCAAGCTGATGGGTTCACTCAGCATCTGGCACTGGCTTATCGTCATCCTCGTGGTTGTGCTGCTGTTCGGGCGGAACAAGATTTCCGACCTGATGGGCGACGTCGCCAAGGGCGTGAAGAGCTTCAAGAAGGGACTGTCGGACGACGACGAGGCCAAGGAACTGGAAGAGAAGCCGGCCGTGACGGTAGACGTCGAGGCGGGCCGCGAAAAGACCAAGGCGAGCTGATTGCCCGCCGATCTCCGCGCGGACGGGTTCGCCGGCGGATCGGCCGTGGCCAGCGCTTGACCAATGTTCGATATCGGCTGGACTGAGCTCCTGGTCATCGCGGTGGTGGCGATCGTCGTCATCGGCCCGAAGGACTTGCCGCGCGCGATGCGTGCGGTCGGCCAATGGACCGGCCGCGTGAAGCGCATGGCTGGCGACTTCCAGCGCCAGTTCAACGAAGCCGTGCGCGAGGCGGAACTCGACGACGTCAAGAATGAGGTCGCGAAGCTCGGCAAGCTCGACCCGATGGGCGATCTCAAGAAGACGGTGACCAAGGCGGGAGCCGACCTCAAGGCCGATCTCAAGAAGGTCGACGACTCGATCGCGACCAGCCTGGCCAAGCCCGACGCCGTGAACCCGGTCGCGAAGCCGGCGCTCCCCGCCGCTGAACCGGCGCCCGTCGCGGTCCCGGCCGATCCTGAGACGCCGCCGGTCGTGGCGCCGCCGGCCGTCGTCGCGGAAGCGCCGCCGGAGCCTGCAGCGGTTCCGGCCGGAGACGCCAAGGCATGACCGCGGCGAAGAAGATCGCCGGCTCCAAGCCGCCCGACGAGGACGAGATCGAGGCCAGCCGCGCGCCGCTGATGGAGCACCTCATCGAGCTCCGCAAGCGGCTGATGTGGGCGATGGCGGCGATCCTGGTCGCCTTCGTCGTGTGTTTCGCGGTCTCCAGGCACATCTACAATATCCTGATCTGGCCCTACGAATGGGCTTCGCCGCCGGACCGCGTGATCGAGCTGATCTACACGGCGCCGCATGAGTACCTGATCACCCAGATCAAGCTCGCCTTCTTCGGCGCGGTGTTCGTCGCCTTCCCCGTGATCGCGACGCAGATCTACAAGTTCGTCGCGCCCGGGCTCTACAAGCACGAGCGGAACGCCTTCCTGCCCTACCTGATCGCGACGCCCCTGCTCTTCGTGCTCGGGGCGGCGGTGGTTTATTTCGGCGTGATGCCGTTGGCGATGACCTTCTTCCTGTCCATGGAGCAGGCGGGTGCGCCGGGCGAGGCCGCGATCAAGCTCCTGCCGAAGGTGGGCGAGTATCTCAGCTTCATCATGATGCTGATCCTCGCCTTCGGCTTCGTCTTCCAGCTGCCGGTGATCCTCACGCTGCTCGCTCGCATCGGCGTGCTCACCTCGGCGAAGCTGAAGTCGTGGCGGCGCTACGCCATCGTCTTCGCCTTCATCGTCGCCGCCGTCCTGACGCCGCCCGACGTCATCTCGCAGCTCAGTCTCGCGATACCGACGATGCTGCTCTACGAGGCCTCCATCCTCTCGGTCCGCATGGTCGAGCGGCGCCGCGAGCGCGACGAGGCCGCGGCCGCGGACGCCGCCGAAGCCGCGGAATAGGCATCGCCACCGCAAGGCCTACTTCCGTCGCCTGCCCTCGGCGTCTATGACAGGCGCCGATCGCTACGGACAGGTTCCCCCATGCTCGACATCAAGTGGATTCGCGACAATCCCGCCGCCCTGGCGGACGCCCTCGCCAAGCGCGGCTGGGCGCCCGCGGAGGCCGAGGCGACGACCGCCGAGGTCGTCCGTCTCGACGAGGCGCGGCGGTCGCAGATCGTCAAGGTCGAGGAGGCGCAGGCGCGCCGCAATGCGGCGTCGAAGGAAATCGGCAAGGCGAAGGCCGCGAAGGACGAAGCCACGGCCGCGGCGCTGATGGCCGAGGTGACGGAGCTGAAGGCGTTCCTCGGCGGTGCCGAGGACGAGGGCCGTCGCCTCGACAAGGCGCTGGACGACACGCTCGCGGTGATCCCCAACCTGCCGCTCGACGACGTGCCGGTCGGCGCCGACGAGCACGGCAATGTCGAGAGAAGCCGCTGGGGCACGCGCCCGACGCTGAACGCCGCGAAGGAGCACTACGAGCTCGGCGAGGCGCTCGGCATGATGGACTTCGAGACCGCGGCGAAGCTCTCCGGCTCGCGCTTCGTCGTGCTCAAGGCGGGGCTCGCCCGGATGGAGCGCGCCCTGGGCCAGTTCATGCTCGACCTCCACACCACCGAGCACGGCTACACCGAGATCCAGCCGCCG
>JBIQKL010000079.1:0-17750 GCA_044506555.1 Hyphomicrobiales bacterium
CTGCAATCGCACTGCAGAGGTCAGGGGTTCGATTCCCCTCGGCTCCACCACTTCACCCTTGCGGGCAGCCGCCACACCAACCCTGCCCGCTGGGTATCGGTTCGAGGTTTCACCTCTCACCTCCACCACCTCACCCTGCACGTGGTTGAAATCGCGCAGGGTCAGGCGTTTTTCACCGACCGGATTACGTGAATTCGGCTGAGGCGAAGGCCCTCCGCCGCCACCACCTATCCCTGCAGTTCTCATGTCATGCAGATTCTGGAAGATTGCGAGACGCCGGTCGGCTAGGGTCGTCGTGTCTCGGGCTGTTGTGGTCGCCGCAACGGCCCGACGGAAGCGGTTCAGGATCGGTCGCCTTGCGGAGGGGGTCTGGCGCGGCGATGCGATCGCGAGGCTGGCCGCGCGTGTGATGTGGTTCGGTATGGTGACGCGATAGCAGCGATCCGGGGGCATTCTCATGGGCAAGGACGAAGCGATGCGGCGGATGAGGGTCGTCGGCGCCGCGGCGGCAATGACCCTGGTCGGGGTCGCGGCGGCCACGGCAGCGTCGCAGGGTTACGGGCCCCGGGCGTTCCAGCTCGTTCCCGATAATTCCCACATCCTCACGCTCTATGGACTCCACCTCAACGGCAACCAGACCTTCGCGCCCGGTGCCGTGCTCGAGGGTGGCGACATCGACGTCAGCGCGGCGGTCGTCCAGTACACCCAGCCCTTCGAGATCGCCGGCAGTCAGGGTGCCATCGTGGCCGCCCTGCCTTTCGGCACCATCTCCGGAACGGTCGAGACGCCCTGGTCGCGCTTTCCGAAATTCGAGAAATCGCAGTCCGGCCTGTTCGACGCCCAGATCCTCGCCGTCATGGGACTCGTCGGCTCGCCGTCGATGGGGCCGCAGGAATATGCCGCCTACGACCCGAGCTTCCAGCTCGGCGTCCTCGCCAACGTCTACGCACCGATCGGCGCGTACGATGCCGACCGTATCCTCAACCCGGGCTCGAACCGCTGGGCCGTCCAGTTCGGCGCGCCGATGACGCTGAATCTCGGGACGTCGCTGCTTGCGCCCAACCTCGCGACGCTCGAGTTGCTGCCGGCGGTCACGGTTTTCGGCGACAACGACGATCCGTTCGGGCCGGCCGACGTGACCGGCCAGCGGCCGCTGATGACGGTCGAGGGCCATATCACGAGAAACCTCAACCGCCTGATCTGGATCTCGGCCGACGCCTTCTACAGCTACGGCGGCGAGACCACGACGGACGGCGCGCTCAACGACGATATCCAGAACGCGCTCGGGGTGGGCGGCACGCTGAACCTCACGCTCGGCCCTGCCTTCTCGATGAAGGCGAGTTACGGCGAGATCGTCTATCGCAACGACCACGGACCCGAGGGCCGGATGTTCCGGATCATGGCGACCGGCGCCTTCTAGTCCGGAGCCCTCCCGCTCGATCCCGCCCGCGCTTCCCTGCCAGGCTCCCGGGCTGCGAAGACGGCTGCCGGCTACGACTGGCCCGCCGAGACGCCCGGTGATGTCCCGGCGTTCTGATCCGACATGGCGAGCGCATGCAACGCGTGCCGGTCGATCTTGCCGACGCTGTTGCGGGGAAGCGTGGCGACGAACGTCCAGCGATCCGGCACCTTGTATGCAGCGAGCCGTTCCCGGGCGAACGCCGTCAAGTCCTGCTCCGACGGCGGAGTCGCCAGTCCGTGCTTCAGCTCGATGAAGGCGTGCACGATCGAGCCGAGGCGCTCATCGGGCGCTCCGACCACGCCGCTGAGCTCGACGGCGGGGTGCGCGTTCAGCACGTCTTCGACCTCGCCGGGCGCGATGTTCGAACCTCCCTTGATGATGATCTCCTTGATGCGGCCCTTGAAGAAGAGATAGCCGTCATCGTCCAAGTATCCCAGGTCGCCGGTGCGCAACCAGCCGTCGACGAACACGGCGGCGGTATGCTCCGGGTCGTCCCAATACTGCGCCATGACCGAATCGCCGCGCACCCAGATCTCGCCGGTCTCCCCCGCCGCGACGTCCACGCCGTCGGGATGCTCGCGCGCGGCCACGATGCGCACCTCGATGCCCTCGCGCGGCAGTCCGATCGAGCCCCGCTTGTTGAGTCCGGACGCGGGGCTCATGCTGACGCCTTCGCATTCGGTCATGCCATAGGCCTGGTTCAGCTGCAGCTCGGCGACCCGCGCGAACGCCGTGTACAAGGCGGGCGAGATCTGGTCGCCGCCGCACTGCACCTCGCGGAAGCAGCGGAAATCGTCGGCTTTCGCACGGGGGTCCTGGACGGCATCCAGCAATTGCGCCGGCAGGAGCAGGCTGCGTGTCGGACTGTGCGCGACGACCGCGTCCAGGAACAGGTCAGGGTCGCTTTCCTCAAGGATCACCACCGTGCCGCCCGCGTAGAGGGTCGGAAACGTCACGCCGATCGACCCGCCCGCATGGCAGATGGCGGTGGCGGCGAGCGACACATCATCGGCGGTGAGCTGCTGGGTGGCGGCCCGGCCCGTCGCAGTGGCGAGGATCGAGCGGTGCGTGTGCGTGACGCCCTTCGGCTTGCCCGTGCTGCCCGAGGTGTAGAGGATCATCGCGGCATCGGTCTCGACTACCGCCGGTGCGTCGAGCGAGACGGGCGCAGCATTCACGACGCCGCTCCACGACGCGGTCGCGCCCTTCGGCACGTCGCCGTACACGTAGAGGTGCTCGATACTGGGCGAAGTGGCCGGCACGCTCTCGACGACCGGCAACAGCGGTCCGTCGGCGATGAGGATCTTCGCGGAGCAGTGGTCGACCGAGAACACCACCTCGTCGGTCTGGAAGCGGTGATTCAATGGAACCGCGACCGCGCCGATGCGGAAGCAGGCGAGGTACAGCTCGACGAACTCGCTACGGTTGCGCATGAAGATCGCCACGCGGTCACCGTGACCGACTCCGATCGAGAGCATTCCGCGGGCGGACGCTTCGACGGCGGCCGCGAGGTCTCGGTATGAGATCGAGGTGTCGCGGAACAGGAGAGCGGGCTTGTCGGGGGCGGCGGCGAGGGCGCCATTCAGAATATCGGTCAGCAGCATGCGCGCACTGTATCGCGGCCACTGACGGGCGTCGATGCTCCACCCGCGCCAGAACGGATCTGGAGCGGATTTCCTGCCACAGGACGACGCCCTGGACGCTTGCGCCAGGGCACCCTCGGGATGGCCTGCCAAACGGCGGCTCGGGCGCGTTCGGCGCTCAAGGCAATCCGCGCTCGCAGACCGACAGCGCGTTGCGGGCATCATGGCGACACAGCGTGTCCGGCCATGGCGGTGCCGGGACCGTGGGGGAGATCTCGCGGCCCCCGCTTCCGACGATCGCGTAATATCCGTTCTGCCCGCCAGGCGGATAGGGCAGCGACAGCGCCGCGGCCATCGCAATGATGGCGATCGATCGAGACATCTCTGCTTGCTCCTGACCTGGAATGCAGATGGACCTCGGGGCGCCCTCAGCGCCCGTGCGTTGCCGGGGGCGGAGTGAATGCTCCGCCCCCGTCACGGCTAGCGGTTCTCCACGCTGCATTGCGTGGCGATCTCCGCGCCGCCCGGGGCGAACCGGGCCTTGGCCTCGGCGCAGTTGTGCTCGAGAGCCTGCCGGTTGCCGTCGAACAGTGATGCGACCATGAGGTCGTTCGCCGCGGCCTGGCCCGCCGCTCCGAAGAGCAGCGAGGCACCGATGATAGTAAAGATCGTGAAGGTCTTCATAGCAATTCTCCGTTGATGTCTTGCATTCATTCACGACCAGAACGTATTTCGGAGAGCGCGAAGAATATATTGAGCGAAGGTATGGGATTTGCTCGCGTGTAGTTGCCTGAATTCGACTTGGGGATAGGGGCTCGAACTGGCGGATCGATTCCGCAGCGATGCCGGCCGCGCCTGATGCACGGCCGGCGTGAGCGGGTCACTCGGCGGTGGCCGCTTCCTCGATCAGAGCCACGACCTCGTGGGGGTGGGACACCATGATCGCATGGGACGCGCCGTCGATCTCGATTGCCTTCCGCGCGCCGGCGCGCTCGGCCATGAAGCCGATGACCGCCGGCGGGATGTTGCGATCCGCGGAGCCGTAGATCATGTAGGACGGAAGTTCCTTCCAGGACGCCACCCCCGAGGCTTCGGCCAGCGCCGCCTGGGTGACCGGGCGCTGGGTCGCCGCCATCAGGCTCGCGGTCTCCGCCGGGACGTCCGCCGCGAACTGGGCGTGGAACTTGGCCGGATCGATGTAGAGGTCCTGGCCGCCGTCGGGCAGCGGCACCGGCACGATCGCCTCGCCGAGTGTGCTTCCGGGGAACATGGTAGAGAGCGTGAAGCTCGATTCGCCGGCGTCGGGCGCGAAGCCGGCGACGTAGACGAGAGCCTTGACGTTGGCGTTCCCGTTCGCCGCCTCGGTGATCACCGGGCCGCCATAGGAATGGCCGACCAGCACGACGTCGCCGGGGATCGACTTGACGAGCGCCGAGACCGACGCGCCGTCGCCGGCGACGCTGCGGAGCGGATTGGCGGCCGCGATGGCGCGGTAGCCGTCGCGTTCGAGCTCGGCGATGACCGCGTTCCAGCTCGAGGCGTCGGCGAAAGCGCCGTGGACCAGGACGATGGTTGGCTTGGACGGCGGCGTCGCCGCCACCGCGCTTCCCGAGACGGCGAGCGCCGTCGCGAGCATGGCTGCCTTGGTAAGAGTGTTCATCTCGGTTCTCCTTCTCTCGGCCGGCATGGCCGTGGCCGGAGAGTTGCCGTCGCGATCGGACGGGCGCGACCGTTCCGGGGTCTGGTCCGCTCGATCCGGTGGGCGGGGGGATCCCTCCCGGAGGGTGAGGGGCCTTCGGCCAAGCGCGTGTCCGGACCACACTTCGGGAGAGGTCCGGCAGACCCTCGGGATGGATAGGCGGAGAGCGCCTGAGGGTCGCAAATGCGGGAGGAGCCGCCGCCCCGGCCGTCTCCGATGTCAACCTGCTCGGAAAGGATTCCAGAATGACCAAACCCGTATCCGGCTCCCTCGACGGCACGCCGACGGCCGTCTCCGATCTCCCCATGCCGGCTCCGCGGCTCGAGCCCACAACCAGAGCTTTCGTCGACGGCCTCCGGGGATCGACCCCGATCTACACGCTGTCGCCCGAGGCGGCCCGTTCCGTGCTCTCGGATGCGCAGAAGGCCGTCGCCGTGCCGGCGCCGGATGCGGCGCGCGAGGACCGCGTGCTCGCCATCGGGCCCACCGGCGAGACGCGCGTCCGCGTCGTCCGTCCCTCCGGAGCCACGACGACGCTCCCCGTCATCCTCTACATCCACGGCGGCGGCTGGGTGCTCGGCGACAAGGAGACGCATGACCGGCTGGTCCGCGAGCTCGCGGTCGGCGCCAATGCCGTGGTGGTGTTCGTCGACTATGAACGGTCGCCCGAGAGCCGCTTCCCCGTGGCGATCGAGCAGGCCTTCGCCGTCCTTCAATACGTGGCGGAGCGGCCGGAAACGTTCGGCGCCGATGCGGGCCGCATCGTCCTCGCCGGCGACAGCGTCGGCGGCAACATGGCGACGGTCGTGGCCCTGATGGCGAAGGAGCGGAAGGGGCCGGCGGTGCTCGCCCAGCTCCTGTTCTATCCGGTCACCGACGCCTCGATGTCGAGCGGCTCCTACGCCGAGTTCGCCGACGGGCCGTGGCTGACCAGGGCCGCCATGGCCTGGTACTGGGACCAGTATCTTCCCGACACGGCTAAGCGCTCCGACATCCACGCCTCGCCGCTGAATGCGGCGATGGAGGAGCTCGCCGGCCTGCCGCAGACGCTCCTCGTGGTCGACGAGAACGACGTCCTTCGCGACGAGGGCGAGGCCTATGGCCGGAAGCTCGCCGCCGCGGGCGTGCGCGTCACGTCGGTGCGGTACAACGGCACGATCCACGACTTCGCGATGCTCAATGCCCTCGCCGCCACGCCGGCGGTGCGGTCGGCGGTCGGGCAGGCGAGCGGGTACCTCCGCTACGTCTTCGCCCAGCGCTGAGACAGCGATTTCGTTCCGATCCGGTCGCGATGCCCCTCCCCGTCGCGACGGAGTAGCGGGCGCCACTCTCCCCCGGTGGCGCCCCGCCTTGCGTTTTTGGGCCTCGCCGCCGCCGGCGAACCTATCCACGGGTCGTGGTCGGGGCATCGAAAGGCGAGCCCATCCCACACCTCCGCGCGATGTCGCGACCCGCCTCGGGCGCGCATCCTCGCGCAGTGCTTGGGCCGCCGCCGGCGGCAGCACGACCAGACACAGGACACGGAGGCTTGTCATGAAAATCGTCGTCATCGGTGGCAGCGGGCTGATCGGTAGCAAGCTGGTGAACCGGCTTCGCGCCCGCGGCCACGAGGTGCTCGCCGCATCGCCGCACACGGGGGTCAACACGATCACCGGCGAGGGACTCGGCGAGGCGCTCGCCGGCGCCCAGGTGGTCGTCGACGTCGCCAACTCGCCGTCCTTCGACGACCGGACCGCGCTCGAATTCTTCGAGACCTCCGGCCGCAACCTCCTTGCCGCGGAGGCCGCGGCGGGCGTCGGGCACCATCTCGCGCTCTCGGTGGTCGGCACCGAACGCCTCCTCGAAAGCGGCTACTTCCGGGCCAAGATGGTCCAGGAGAATCTCATCAGGGCGTCGGGAATCCCCTACACCATCCTTCATTCGACGCAGTTCTTCGAGTTCATCAACGCGATCGCGAAGTCGGCCGTGGCGGATGACGTGATCCGCATCTCGCCCGCCCTGATCCAGCCGATCGCATCCGACGACGTCGTGGCCGCGCTCACCGACCTTGCGCTCGGACGGCCGATGAACGGCATCGTCGAGGTGGCCGGACCGGAGACGTTTCAGCTCGACGAGCTGGCGCGGACGGCCCTCGCCGCGGTCGCCGATCGCCGACAAGTGGTGGCGGACGTCCATGCGCGCTACTTCGGGGCGCTGTTGAGCGACCAGACGCTCCTGCCGGCCGATCATCCGCGGTTCGCGCCGACGCGGTTCGGCGAATGGCTCAGCCGCAGCCTGGCCTAGGGCGGTATCCGGAGAACTCCGAGGCATTAGCGATGTTCGTCAAGGAGCTGAAGCAGGCGGCCGCGGCGCGACTGAGGGTCGTCGCCGGGAGCGCCTCGGTGCGGAGCGCTGCGCTGGCATTCGCCGACCGCCAGGTGGGCCTCCTCGTGGTGTGCGGCGACGACGACCGGGCGATCGGCGTGGTCAGCAAGTCCGACCTCGTCCGGCACATGGCGAGCGGCGGCGGCCGGCGGTCGATCATCTCCACGATGATGAGCCGGCCCATCGTCGCCTGCACGCCGGACGACGATCTCTATTCCGCCTGGCGGCTGATGAAGGCGCGGGAGCTCCAGAACATGCCGGTGCTCGGTGCCCGCGGCCGGCCGCTCGGCGTCCTCGACATCCGCGATGCGGGCGGCGCCCTGCTCGAGGCGGAGCGGTACCAGGAGCAGCTCCTCGCCGACTACATCTCCGGCATCGGCTACCAGTAGGGCCGCGTGGCGGCATGGCGGCGCTCCCGGAGTCGTCGGGCTTCACGCCGAGGCCCATGCATGGGTTTCCATAGGATGCCGGCGCATCCGATCGGCGCTAGCTTGACGACGAGCCGCCACGCTCCGGATGCCGGTCCCGGAAGCCTGAAGCCGGAGAGTCGGCGGCAACCAACTGCGGGAACGCCCCATGTCGACGGCATCCGAGCTGATGGACAGTACCGATACCGAAGCCGCGCGCGCCCTGAAGATCATCGAGGGCCTGCCCTGTTTCGCCTGGTCCGCCGACCCCGACGGGCGCTTCACCTACGTCACTCCCAACACACTGGCCTATCTCGGCGACGGCCGCGACGACCTCAACGCGCCGGAAGGCGAGGACGAGTTCGGCTGGCGGCGATTCGTCCATCCCGACGACTACGACCAGGTCGCGGCCCGATGGCGGCATTGCCTCCGGACCGGCGACCACTATGACAGCGAGCATCGCCTGCGCGGCGCCGACGGCGTCTACCGCTGGTTCCGGAACTCCGGACGTCCGGCGCGTGACGGCGAGGGTCGCATCGCAGCGTGGTACGGCACGACGACCGACATCGACGAGCAGAAGCAGGCCGAAGCCGCGCTGCGCGACCGCGAGAGCGAGCTCTCGCAACTCGTCGACATGGTCCCGAGCCATCTCTGGCGGCTCACGCCCGCCGGCGAGCCGACCTTCTTCAACAAGCGCATGACCGACTTCCTGGGCTTCGGGATCGAGGATACCGATCGGCCGGGGTCGAGCCGCCTCGAGGCGGTGATCGCAGCGACGGTCCATCCCGACGACGCTGCGATGTTCCGCGACGCGCTCGGCCGCTCGCTGGAGACCGCCGAGCCGTTCTCGCTGCGCTACCGTCTCAAGCGGGCAGACGGCGTCTACCACTGGATGTCGAGCCGCGCGATTCCCGTGCGGGACGGGGAGGGGCGCATCGTCCAGTGGTACGGGCTCTGCCACGACATCGACGACATGGTCACCGCGCAGGAGGCGCTTCGGCGGAGCGAACGGCACCTCCAGCGGCTGATCGGCGCCCTGCCGGTCAGCGTGCTGAGCTGGACGACGGCGGGGGAGCTCACCTTCGCCAGCAGCCGATACCTTGACGAGCTCGGGCTCTTGAAGCCGACCTTCGCCGAGCTGTCCGAGGCGGCACACGGGACGGTGCATCCCGACGACGCTCCCGAGGTCCGGCGCCGCGCGACGGAATGCATCCGGAACGGCGTCGCCTTCTCCATGCAGTATCGCCGGCGCGGGAAGGACGGGACTTACCGCTGGCTGGACGGCCGGTTCGAGCCGCTCCGCGATCCCGACGGATCGATCAGCGAGTGGTTCGCCATCTCCATCGACATCGACGACGTCGTGCGCGTGCAGGAGGCGCTCCGCGAGCGGGAAAGATTCCTCTGGCAACTGGTCGAGACACTGCCGGCGATGATCGATTGCGCGGCGCCGGACGGCGAGCCGGTCTATCGCAGCCAGCAGCTCCGCGAGTTCCTCGGCTACGATCTCGATCAGCTCGACGAAAGCGGCGTCCGGTCGCGGCTGACCGGCACGCTCGACGCTGGCGTCCATCCCGACGATCTCGCCGGCGTCAAGGCGATATACGCCCGTTCGCTCGCCACCGGCGAGCCCTATGCGCGGCGCCATCGCCTGCGGCGGCACGACGGATCCTATCGCTGGGTCGAGACCCGGGCCGCGCCAATGCGAGGCGAGGACGGCGCCATCGTGCAGTGGAACGTGATCTGCCTGGACATCGACGGCGAGGTGAGGGCCCAGGAGCAGCTTCGCCTCGCGCACGAGAGCCTCGCGCGGGCGAGCCAGGCGGCGAGCCTCGCCGAGCTCTCGGCATCGATCGCGCACGAGGTGAACCAGCCGCTCGCCGCGGTCGTCGCCAACTCGCACGCCTGCCAGCGCTGGCTGACCGCGACGCCGCCCAATCTCGCCCGCGCCGAGAAGACGGTCGAGCGCATCATCCGCGACGCCAACTCGGCGGCGGACGTGGTGAGCCGGATCCGCGCATTGTTCAGGCAGTCCACCGGCGCGAGAGCGCCCGTGAGCCTCGGCGCCATCGTCGCCGAGGCGCGCGAGCTGATGGCGGACGAGGCGGCCCGGCGGCGCGTCGTCATGGACGTGACGGTGGAGGACGGGCTCCCGGCGGTCCCGCTGGACCGTATCCAGGTCCAGCAGGTGCTGATCAACCTGGTGCGCAACGGCTTCGAGGCCATGGACGGCGTCGCCGGACCTCGCTCGCTCGCGATCCGCGTCCGGCGGAACGGAGACTTCGTCGAGACCGAGGTCGCCGACCGGGGATCGGGGATCCCGGCCCCGGAGAAGATCTTCGAGCCCTTCTTCTCGACGAAGGAGCACGGCATGGGCATGGGGCTCGCGATCTGCCGCTCGATCGTCGAGTCGCATGGCGGGCGGCTGTGGGCCGCGAACAACGATCCCGAGGGCGCGGTCTTCGCCTTCACGCTCCCCATCGAAGCGGCGGCGCCATGACTGCGAGCGACCAGATCGTCTTCGTCGTGGACGACGACGAGCGTATCCGCGATGCCCTCGGAGAGCTGCTTGCGGCCCACGGGATCGCTGCTGTCGGATTCGAATCGGCGGGCGACTATGTCGCCGCCCGGAAGCCGGACGTCGCTGCCTGCCTCATCCTCGATGTCGAGCTGCCCGACATCAACGGTCTCGACCTCCAGCGGCAGATCGCGGAAGGCGACCATCCGCCGATCGTGTTCGTCACCGGGCATGGCGACATCCCGTCGTCGGTCCGCGCGATCAAGCACGGCGCCGTCGACTTCCTCACCAAGCCGTTCAGCGAGGCCGATCTCATGGCGGCGGTGCAGGCGGCGATAGCCCAGGACCGGGCCCAGCGCTCCGAGCGGGCCGAGCTTGGCGCCTTGCAGGAGCGCTATCGCGGCCTGACGCCGCGCGAGCGCCAGGTGCTGCCGCTGGTGGTCAGCGGTCTCCTCAACAAGCAGGCCGCGGCGGAGCTCGAGATCAGCGAAGTGACCCTGCAGATTCATAGAAGGAACGTCATGCAGAAGATGGCGGCGGCATCGCTCGCCGACCTGGTGCGGATGGCGGAGCGCCTCGGCATCCCCATCACCCATTCCCGGCGACCGGGAGCGAGCTGACGTGAGCGCGCCGAAGCCCGTCATAGCGATCGTGGACGACGATCCGAGGCTGCTCGAATCCCTCGAGGACCTGCTGGAATCGGCCGGTTACGCGACGCACGGCTTCGCTTCCGCGGCCTCGCTGCTGGGGAACGGCCTTTCCGGTATCGATCTCCTCATCACCGACATCGGGATGCCGGACATCGACGGCTTCGCGCTTCGCGACATGGCGAAGGACGCGCGCCCCGAGCTCCCGGTGTTCCTGCTCACCGGGCGCCACGAGATCGCCGACCAGGATCGGGCCCGGGGCGTCGAGGGATTCTTCCGCAAGCCGTTCGACGGAAGCGCGCTGCTTGCGGCGATCGGAGAGGCATTGCGCAACCGAAACGTGGAGGGAGAGCCATGAGAGTCGAACAGCCGCTGGCGCAGGGATCGTCGCGGCGCAAGCCCGAGGGCGAGCAGCCTCTCGTGATCATCGTCGACGACGACCTGTCCGTCCGGGAGGCGCTGGCGGAGTTGATCCAGTCCGTCGGATTCCAGGCGGCCTCCTTCGCCTCGACTCGCGAGCTGCTCGGCTCGCCCGACCTCGATCGTCCGGGCTGCCTGGTCCTCGACGTCCGGATGCCGGGCGCGAGCGGCCTCGACCTTCAGCAGCAACTGGCCCGGAGCGGCAACGTCAAGCCGATCATCTTCCTCACCGGTCATGGCGACATCCCGATGACGGTGCAGGCGATGAAGGCGGGCGCCGTCGACTTCCTCACCAAGCCGGTGCGGGACCAGACGCTGCTCGACGCGGTGACGGCGGGGATCGCGATGGACGCTGCGCGCCGCGCGGAGGCTGCGGTGGTCCGGCGGACCGTCGAGCGGCTCCGTACCCTGACCGCGCGGGAGCGCGAAGTGTTCCGCGAGGCGGCCCGCGGACGTCTCAACAAGCAGATCGCCTTCGACCTCGGCATCAGCGAAGTCACCGTCAAGCTGCACCGCGGCAATGCCATGCGGAAGATGGGCATCTCCTCCATCGGCGAACTGGTCCGGACGTGGGAGGTCCTGCCCGGCCCGATCAAGGAGGGGGACGCAGCGCTCCGGGTTCCGTGAGGCGGTTTGGTTTCCAGGCGTTCACCATGCTATCGCCGGGAATGACCGGGCCGGGCACGAACATCTGCGATCCGGCGATCCTGCCGGTGTGCGGCGAAGGCGGCCGGCGCTGGCAAGAGCGGCGAGAACCGGATGAGCGCCCTGCGCAGAGCGTTACGAGGGTACCTAAGCGGCGCGGAAGCGTTTAGACTGGCCCGCCTTGGCGAACCCCTTCGCCGGCGAGGATGCGTTTTTCGTCAGGCGGGTGCGCGGCTGCAATCGGCCGAAGCGATCGAGGAGTGGGCACCGAGATGTTCGAAGGCTTCGACGCGCTCCTGCTGGCCCGTATCCAGTTCGCCTTCACGGTATCGTTCCACTTCATCTTTCCCGCCTTCACCATCGGTCTCGCCAGCTACCTGGCGGTGTTGGAAGGCCTGTGGCTGTGGACGGGGCGCTCGGTCTATCTCGATCTCTTCCGGTACTGGATCAAGATCTTCGCCCTGAGCTTCGCGATGGGCGTGGTCTCCGGCATCGTCCTCTCCTACCAGTTCGGAACCAACTGGTCGGTGTTCTCGGATCGTGCGGGACCGGTGGTCGGCCCGCTCATGGCCTACGAGGTGCTGACCGCCTTCTTCCTCGAGGCGGGCTTCCTCGGGATCATGCTGTTCGGTCTGACGCGGGTGGGGAAGGGACTTCACTTCACCGCGACCCTGGCGGTCGCAGCCGGCACGCTGCTCTCGGCCTTCTGGATCCTGTCCGCCAATTCGTGGATGCAGACCCCGACCGGGCACGCCCTCAACGACGCGGGGCAGTTCGTCCCGGCCGACTGGTGGGAGATCATCTTCAACCCGTCCTTTCCCTATCGCCTCGTGCACACGGTGCTCGGCGCTTACCTCACCACCGCGCTGGTGGTCGGCGCGGTCGGCGCCTGGCATCTGCTCCGCGACAGCTCCAACCAGGGCGCCCGCGTGATGTTCTCGATGGCGATGGGGATGGTGGTCGTGGCGGCGCCGATCCAGGCCGTGGTCGGGGACTTCCACGGCCTCAACACGCTCGCGCATCAGCCGACCAAGATCATGGCCGTCGAAGGACACTTCAAGAGCGAGCCCGACGGCGCCCCGCTCTACCTGTTCGGCCTGCCCGACGAGGAGACGGCGACGATCCGCTATCCGGTCGCCATTCCGAAGCTCGGCTCCCTGATCCTGCACCACAGCCTCGACGCTCCGGTCGAGGGGCTGGAGACGGTGCCGCGCGATGAATGGCCGCCGGTTGCGATCGTCTTCTGGTCCTTCCGCATCATGGTCGGCCTGGGGCTCCTGATGGTCACGCTCGGCGGCGTGGCACTCGTCGCCCGGCTGCGCGGCCGGCTCTACGCATGGCGCGGCCTCCACGGCTTCGCCGTCATCATGGGGCCGGCGGGCTTCGTCGCGGTTATCGCCGGTTGGGTGACGACCGAGGTCGGCCGGCAGCCCTATACGATATATGGCCTGCTGCGCACCGCCGACTCGGTCTCGCCGCTCGACGCGCCGGCCGTCGCCTCCTCCCTGATCGCCTTCATCGTCGTCTACTTCGCGGTCTTCTCGGTCGGCGCCTGGTACATCCTGCGGCTGATGGGGCATGCGCCGACGCCGGCCGAGCCCGGGCTGGAGGGAGGCGACGCGCCGATCCGCACCGCCGGCATCACGCCGGCTCCGGCGGTCGACCCGGACCGCACCATTGGCTCCGACGCGGAGGCGAGATGATCGTGGACCTGCCGACGCTTTGGGCCTTCATCCTCGCCTTTGCCGTGTTCGCCTACGTCGTCCTGGACGGCTTCGACCTCGGCATCGGCATCCTCTTTCCGGCGCTGCCGCGCGGCTCCGAACGCGACCGGGCGATGAACTCGGTGGCCCCGGTCTGGGACGGCAATGAGACCTGGCTCGTGCTCGGCGGCGGCGGTTTGCTCGCGGCATTCCCGCTCGCCTATGCGATCGTGCTGCCGGCCCTCTACGCGCCGATCATCGCGATGCTGCTTGCGCTGATCTTCCGCGGCGTGGCGTTCGAGTTCCGCTGGCGCGATCCCCGGCACCAGAAGTTCTGGGACGTGTCGTTTGCGGGAGGGTCGACCATCGCTGCGCTCGCCCAGGGCATCACGCTCGGCGCGCTCCTGCAAGGGATCACG
This sequence comes from Hyphomicrobiales bacterium, assembly GCA_044506555.1. Lineage (GTDB taxonomy): Bacteria > Pseudomonadota > Alphaproteobacteria > Rhizobiales > Kaistiaceae > Bauldia. Next base: position 13,865 of record JBIQKL010000079.1, read on the forward strand.
GTCGAAGGCCGCGCCTATGCCGGCGGCTGGTGGGACTGGCTGTCACCCTTCAGCATCCTGACCGGCGTCAGCGTCGTGATCGGCTACGCGCTGCTCGGCTCGACCTGGCTGATCATGAAGACCGAGGGAGCGCTCCAGGACAAGGCCTTCCGCTTCGCAAGGCTGGCCGGCATCGGCACGATCGTCTGCATCGTGGCGGTCAGCGCCGCAACGCCCTTCCTCGAGGAGTCCTATTACCAACGCTGGTTCGCCTGGCCGAACGTTCTGTTCGCCGCGCAGGTGCCGCTGCTGGTCGCGATCGTCGCCGTGGCCCTCGCGTTCAGTCTCCGGGCACGCCGCGAGCGGTTGCCCTTCCTGCTCGCCCTGGCGTTGTTCGGCCTCAGCATGGTGGGGCTCGGCATCAGCATCTTCCCGGAGATCGTCCCCGGCCGGGTCACCATCCACGAGGCCGCGGCGCCCGAATCGAGCCTCGTCTTCATGCTGGTCGGCGGCGCCATCCTGATCCCGATCATCATCGCCTACACCGCCTATGCCTACTGGATCTTTCGCGGAAAGGTCGGGCACGAGGGCTATCATTGAACGACAGGACACCCGGTCCGCTCTGGCAGCGATTGGCATGGTTCGTCGGGCTGTGGGCGTGCGGCGTCGCGGCGGTGGCCCTGGTCGGCTACGGAATCCGGGTCTGGCTCACGTGAGAGGCGGGGATCGTCGCGAGGACAACCCGCGTTCTCAAGCTCGGCGAGGACGCGATCGCCGATCCTGGTGCGGAAAGATGAGCACCTTCCCCCCGAGACCGGGCGCTACGGAAGGAACGTCGCGATCAATGCTTCGTGAACGCGACCGTGCCGAGCCCGCATGCAGAAACGTCGAGACGCACGACTCAGCCTCGGAATCGTTCTTCGGCACCGCTTTCCCGCTTTGACGCGGCCGGATCTGAACCCGCAAGGAAGCGGATGCCGCTCTCCGAACGTAACAACATCATAATTATATGTTAACATGAAAATGATTGGACTAAACGCGATTCTATCATAAGTTGATATCGATGCGGCGCCCAACGTAACCAGTCGATCGCCACCAAGGCCAGAAGAGCGAGGATGTGGCGGGCCCACTGGGGCCGGGAGCGTGTTATGACAAGTGGGCTATCGCGACATGTCGCCCAAGCCGGCGACCCGATGGTGTTGTTTTCTGGTCGTGCCTCTTCATACAGGAAAGAACTCGGACCGGATTCGCCGACGACAATAGCGCTGGTCGATGATCATCCTGTCGTGCTCCAGGGGCTGGAGATGCTCTTTGGCGCCAACCCGCAATATCGGATCGTAGCCAGCGGTCATTCGGCCGAAGACGCGCAAGCAATCGCGGATGCCGAAGCGCCCGATGTCATGCTGATGGACCTCAGCATGCCTGGCGATATCTTTTCCACCATCACTTCGATCTCACGATCCGAGAAACCGATCCGGGTGATTGTCTTCACCGCATCGTCGACCGCGGCGTTGACGATGAAGGCGCTCGATGCCGGTGCCAGCGGCTTCGTGTTGAAGGGGGCGCCCTGTGCCGAATTGTTGGAGGCGGTCACCTCGGTGACCAACGGCGAAGTATTCATTTCAAGACAACATGCCAGCACCGTGCTGCTTAGCCTCAGGAATAAGAGGCCTGAGGAGGGCGCTGGCGATTCTATTCGCCTGACTGTCCGGGAAAAGCAGATCTCCGACCAGTTGCTGCTGGCTGCGACCAATCGGGAGATAGCGCGCAACCTTTCGATCAGCGAGAAGACGGTCAAACGCTACATGACGACGTTGATGCAGAAACTTAAGGCGCGCAATCGCGTGGAAGTTGCAATCTTGACTCAAAAATACTCCGGCAAGCCGGATCGGTGATCGTGGATCGGCAGCGTGACCGTGATCCGCGTCCCGTCGCCAGCGATTGACTCGATCCTGATCGAGCCGCGGTGGGCCCGAACGCGATTGCGGATGCCCGCGATACCGAGCTTCCTGCCGGGGCCGCCGGCATCGGCCGCGTGGCCGGGAATGTCGCGCGTGTTCTCGACGACGAGGACGAGGGAGGATCCCTCGCAGAAGGCCGCCACCTTCGGCTCCAGGCAGCCGGCGTGCTTGTACGCGTTGTTGAGTGCCTCCTGAACGATCCGGTACGCACAGATCTTCAAGGGCATCGGGAGGTCGTGCGGGAGTGCTGCGATGCTCGACTGCACCCGCGAGCCGGTACTCTCCTCGTGCCGGGAGATGGCCAGGCGCAGGGCGTCCCCGAGGTCCATGGTGTCGATTTCCGGAAGGCTGAGGCCGGCGGAGAGATCTCTCAGCTCGGTCAGCGCCCGACTGGCCATCTGCATGAGGTCCGTCGGTGCGCCCGCGACGGCATGCCGGTCCTCAGCGTTGCCCCGACCGGGCTTGTCCATCGCCGAGAGACGCAGGATCAGCATGCTCAATTGCTGGATCGGGCCATCGTGAAGATCGGAGCCGATCCGGGCGATCAGCTGCTCGTTGCTTTCATTGGCGTCGATACGCGCCTGCTCGGCGCTGGCGCGCAGCTCCGCGTTCTGCGCGGCGAGCAGGTTGGCCTCCCGCACGCGCTCCTGCAGTTCCGTCCGCTGCAGTGAAATCGTCGCGCTGCCGCGGCGGACGATGAGAAACAGAATGGCGAGCATCGCCGCCGTGGTGGCGCCGACGGTCGCCCACGTGGCACGGCGCATCCGCTCGACCTGTTGGGGAAACCAGGGTGCGTGCTCGTAATAGGCGCCGACGGCGACGATCTCGCCGGTTTCCGCCTCTCGAAGCGGCGTAAATACTTCCACGATCGGCAGACCGGTGTTCCGCTCGAACTCGGTCTCGGGGCCGGCCAGGTCGTCGAAGTTGGCGATGACCTCCCCCTGCGCCGCCATCCGCACTTCCTCCACCGGGAAGACCTTGCCCTCCAGCGCGCGGTTCGTGGCATAGGCGACGGTTCCGTCGGGGAGCCAGATCTGGACCGAGACGAGGGTCTCGGCGAGGGGGGATTCGAGCAGCACCCGGTCCAGCCGGTCCCGTGCCTCAGCCGTCAGGCTTCCGCCCGTCAGATCCTGGACGTTCGGCTCGAGAGACGACTTCACGAAGAGCGAGATCGAAGAGGCGGAGCTCCGCAGCGCCACGTAGGAGACCTCGCCCGAGATCCACTCGCCCAGCAACGCCATGGCACCGCAAAGCACCAGGGCCGCGGCGATCAGGAATCGCGATGCCAGGGAAAAGGTCGAGTAGCCGGCGGGTGCTCGCTCGGCACCGACCCGGCCCGTCGCTTCCGGACCGCGACGGCGCCTCGAGGGGCCAGCGGAAGGCGTCGATTCTGACATTGCTGACATCGATTCCCCGCAGATGATCGGTCTCGCGCATCCCGCCCATCGGGTTCTCGCCGCCTCGTCGGCTCGACCGACCGTCTGCGTGGCAACGACAAGTCATCCGCAAAATCACAAGGTGCATGCGGCAAGGTCCCCCCGGTCGTGCGATCGACCAGGGCGACAAGCCGCGAAAAGGCTTTGATGCGGCACGTCCCGGCTTGGCCTATCGGTCACACGCCGTGCGGATCAAGTTGGAACTATTCTACCAAAGTCGCCCTCAAGCCGGCATCGACCGAAGTCCCACAAGTTTGTCCCCTAGTGGGGACATCAAGCCGTCCCCGAAAAGGGTCGAGCAACGCCGCTACAGGTCGATGAAGTAATTAGTACACGTGGGACATTAATCGATGGACCATAGTATCTAACGCCGGAATCCGGGTTAAAACATAATGACCTCTGGGCGAAAATTCGTTCACTGCGCTGTTCGCATGAACGGACAACACAGGGGTTGGCTATGGTTACCTATATCCGGAGCGATCTCGAATTTATCCTCGCGCAGATCAAGAT
>JBIQKL010000080.1:0-7503 GCA_044506555.1 Hyphomicrobiales bacterium
GTCCATAGGATCGTGCCATGACGCTCTGGGTCTGTATCAGTGATATCGCGGCATGCGGCGCCGAGGTGATCGGCGGCGCCGCCGACTGGTTCGTCGGCCTGTTCGCGGCCGTCGACGCCGAGGCGCGGCGGCAGGTCGCCTTCTCGGTCGCCCTTATCGCGCTCTCGGCCAAGATGGCGAAGGCCGACGGGGTGGTGACCGCCGACGAGGTCGCGGTCTTCCGCCGGCTCTTGGCGGTGCCCGAATCGGAGGAGAAGAACGTCCGTCGGCTGTTCGACGTGGCCAAGCGCGACGTCACCGGGTTCGAATCCTATGCGGCCCAGGTCTCGGCCTTCTACGGCGACGACCGGCAGGGCCGCGAGGACGTGCTCGACGGGCTGTTCGCCATCGCCAAGGCCGACGGCGCCGTGCACGAGCGCGAGATGGCCTATCTCGCCGACGTCGCGGCGATCTTCGGCATCGACGACGCGGCCTTCGAATGCATCGCCGCGCGCCACGTCGTCCCGGCCGAGGGCGATCCTTACGCCATCCTCGGCATCGACCGCGCGCTGCCGATTGCCGAGATCCGCGCCCGCTACCGTGCGCTCGCCGCCGAGAACCACCCGGATCGGCTGATCGGGCGCGGCGTCCCGCCCCAGGCAGCGGCGATCGCCCACGAGCGCATGGCGGCGATCAACTTCGCCTGGCAGCGGATCCAGCTCGAGCGGCGCTGATCAGCCGACGAAATGGGAGAGGGCGTAGCCGGCGAGGAAGCCGACGACGACCACGAAGCCGGCGAGGTTGCGGGTCTCGTAGAAGGCCGCCGGGATCATCGAGTTGACGATGAAGACGAGGAAGGCGCCGCCGGCCAGCGCCTGTACGAAGGCCTTGCCGGCGGGGCGGACGTCGCCGAGGAGCGTGTAGCCGAGGAAGGCGGCGATCCCGGTGGCGAGCGCCACCGCCAGCCATACCGCCGCGACATAGCCGCCGCTTCGGCCGATCGCCCGCATCCGCGCCGTCGTGGCGAGGCTCTCGGGCACGTTGGAGAGGAACACCGCGATCACCGTGGCGATGCCGACGCCCTCGCCGGTATAGAAGCCGACGCCGATGATCAGCGCCTCGGGGATGCCGTCGAGGACCGTCGCCATCGCCACCACCGACGCCGGCTCCCGCGCCTCGATCGTGTGGATCGCGGAGAGCTTGCGTTTGCCGGCGCCGCGCCGGTCGAGCCAGGCGAGGCCGGCGGCGAACAGCGCTCCTCCCGCCGCCAGGCCGAGCGCCGCAGGTGCGAAGCCGCCATAGGTGAACGCCTCGTCGAACAGCTCGAACGCGGCGACCGAGAGCAGGATGCCGCTCGCGAAAGCCATGAGCAGGCCGATCGTCCGCGTCGAGGGACGCGCGAACCAGGCGAGCAGCGCGCCGAGGAACGCGGCGCTCCCGGCGACCAATCCCCAGGCCAGCGTCAAGACCGCCATCGATTCCCCCGTTCCTTCGCATCGCGAATCGTGGCGCCCCGCGCCGGCTTCGGCTATCCCGGCCGAATCGGAGCCCTAGTGAAGCGAATTTGACATTTGATTCCCGCCTGCCTCAAAACGAGGTTTCAAATGTCAAATTCAAAAGCTTCACTAGTTTCACATATTTGCCGGTGGTCCTTGTGATTCCGACATTTGCACGGCGGATGTCGTCATGGGTAGCAAATGTCGGAATCGGACCACCACCCATGCTGATCGAACAGGACCCTTCGCCCAACCACAACGACCGCGATCCGGCGAAGCCGGTCGACGTGCTCCTTCTCCACTATACCGGCATGGTCTCGGGGGAGGGCGCGGTGCGCTGGCTGTGCAATCCCGCCTCGCAGGTGTCGAGCCACTACGTCGTGCACGAGGACGGGCGCATCGTGCAACTCGTCGACGAGTCGCGGCGCGCCTGGCATGCCGGACGCGGCTTCTGGGCCGGGGAGACCGACCTTAATACGCGCTCCGTTGGCATCGAGATCGTCAATCCAGGCCACAATTTCGGCTACCGGGCCTTTCCGGACGCCCAGGTTGCCACGGTCGTCGCGCTCTGCCGCGACATCCTCGGCCGGCATCCGATCCCGCCGGAGCGGGTCCTCGCCCACTCCGATATGGCGCCGCTCCGGAAGGAAGACCCGGGCGAACTGTTCCCCTGGGCCCGGCTCTATGCCGCCGGGATCGGCCACTGGGTCGAACCGGTCGCGATCGTCGAGGGGCCGTCGTTTCGCCTCGGCGATGCCGGCGATGCGGTGATAGCGCTGCAGGCGCGCTTCCGCGCCTACGGCTACGGGCTCGACGAGGTGGGCGTGTTCGGCGAGGAGACCGCGGCGGTCGTCCGCGCCTTCCAGCGTCATTTTCGCCCAGCGCTGGTCGACGGCGTTGCCGACGTCTCCACCGTCGCTACCCTCGAAAGGCTGATCGCGGCGCTGCCCGCCGCTTCTTGACCGCACACCCGTCCGATGCCATCTCCATGCCGCCAGTAGGCCGGACGGCCGCTCCCGCAGGTGCCGAAAGGCCGCGGGGGAGGAAAGTCCGGGCTCCACGGAAACACGGTGCCGGGTAACGCCCGGCGGGGGCGACCCCAGGGAAAGTGCCACAGAAAGCAAACCGCCCGGCCGCGTTCGCGCCGCCGGGTAAGGGTGAAAGGGTGGGGCAAGAGCCCACCGCGGGACCGGCAACGGGACCGGCATGGTAAACCCCACCGGGAGCAAGACCGAATAGGGATGGCGCGGGGCCTCGGCCCCAGGTTCGTTTCCGGGCCAGCCGTCCGGGTAGGTTGCGTGAGGCGTCCGGCAACGGGCGTCCCAGAGGAATGGTCGTCGCGCGGCGAAAGCCGCCTTACAGAACCCGGCTTACAGGCCTTCTGGCATGTGGCGCCGCCGTCCGTATAGGGCGGCGGCGTCGCCCGTTTTTGCATGGGACGAGCGAAAGGCGGCCCATGAGAGCAAAACATTAAGACTAACAATCCACTAGATCGAAGCCCGGCGCTTCGGCGCGAAAGGATTCGTTCACCTTGGTTTGACGTGGCTCGGTCTCCCATGGTATCCCATGTAATCCCAAACGAGGGCCGGCGTGTTGCGTCACCGGACCGATAGGGCGCCCGGGACAGGCGGAGGCGCGTTGCCGCTGTCCGGGCGGGGCCATCGGCCCTCCGACGGGATCGCGGACGGAGATGCCGTTCGGCGGGGCGGACGAGGGCGATGGACGAGTTCGTTTCCACCTTCACCAACAAGGTCGACGCTAAGGGGCGGGTGTCGATTCCGGCGCAGTACCGCGCCGTGATGGCGGTGGATGGATTCGACGGCATCTATTGCTGCCCGACGCTCGACCGGCAGGCCGTCGACGCCGGCGGCAACCGCTTCCGCGAGACGATCCGCGCGAGCCTCGCCAATTTCGAGCCCTTCTCCGAGGACCATGAGTTCCTCTCGACCACGCTGATCGGCGAGAGCGAGATCCTGAAGGTCGATTCGGAAGGCCGCGTCGTCCTCACCGACACGATCCGCGGCCATGCCGGGCTCTCCGACCGCGTCACCTTCGTCGGCCAGGGCTACAAGTTCCAGCTCTGGGAGCCGGACCGCTTCGTCCAGTATCGCGAGGAGGCCAAGAACCGCCTCCGCGACCTCCGCCGCACCATCGGCATCGCGAGGCCGTCATGAACGCCGCCGACCGCCACCTGCCGGTGATGCTCTCCGAGGTGATGGAGATGCTCGCCCCGGTCCCCGGCGGCATCTACGTCGACGGCACCTTCGGCGCCGGCGGCTATACCCGCGCGATCCTCGGGACGGGGGCGTCGGTCATCGCCATCGACCGCGACCCGAGCGCGATCGCCGCAGGCCAGTCCCTGGTCGCCGGGAGCGCCGGGCGGCTGACGCTGGTCGAGGGCCGCTTCTCCGATCTCGACCTCATCGCTGCCGAGCACGGCCGCGAGCGGGTCGACGGCGTGGTCCTCGACGTCGGCGTCTCCTCGATGCAGCTCGACGACCCGACACGCGGTTTCTCGTTCCGCTTCGACGGCCCGCTCGACATGCGGATGGGCGACACCGGTCCGACCGCAGCGGAGGTCGTCAACGGCCTCGAGCCGCGCGACCTCGCCCGCGTCATCGCCGTGCTCGGCGAGGAGAAGAAGGCGCGGGCCGTGGCCATGGCCATCTCCCGCGCCCGCGACGCCGGGCCGATCGACAGCACCACGGCGCTCGCCGAGATCGTGGCCCGCGCCGTCGGGCACCGCCATACCGACAAGATCCACCCGGCGACCCGCACCTTCCAGGCGCTCCGCATCTTCGTGAACCGCGAGCTGGACGAGCTCGCCGGCGCGCTCGCCGCCTCCGAGCGGCTGCTCGCGGCGGGCGGCCGGCTGGTGGTGGTCGCCTTCCATTCCCTCGAGGACCGGATCGTCAAGCGCTTCCTTGCCGAGCGCTCCGAGACCCGTCCGCGGGGGTCGCGGCATATGCCGGAAACGGCACGGCCCGCGCCGAGCTTCGCGCCGCTCACCCGCGGCGCCCTGGCGCCGGGCGAGACCGAGGTCGAGGCGAATCCGCGGGCGCGCTCGGCGCGGCTCCGCGCGGCGGCGCGGACCGCTGCGCCGCCGCTGCCCTTCGACCCGCATGAGATTGGTGTTCCCGAGTTTCCCGTGTTCGCGTTGGGGAGGGTGTCGTGATCGGCCGCATTTTCAATCTTACGCTGGTGCTGGCGATGATCGGCGCGGCGGTGGTCACCTACAATCTCAAACACGAGGCCGAGGCCGCGGCCCACCGCGTCGCGCGGCTCCACGCCACCATCGCCAAGGAGCGCGAGTCGATCGCCCTCCTCAAGGCCGAGTGGAGCATGCTCAGCCAGCCCGGACGTCTCCAGCGGCTGATCGCGCATTACCAGGACTACTTCCAGCTCGAGCCGTTCTCGACCTCGCAGGTGGCGACGCTGGACGAGATCCCGCTCCGCGCGGTCCCCGAGCCGGATCCGGATGCCGCCGCGGGCGAGGCCAAGGTCGCCGACGCCGGCAGCATCGCAGTGCCGCTGGCGGCCGGAACCGCGAACTAGGAGGGCGCCATGACCGCCGTCACCTTCGACGACAGCGCCGCGGACCGGCCGCGTGGTGCTCCCGCCCGGGTGACGAAGGCCAAGCCGCGGCCGCAGCCGCGGACCGACCGCTCGCGCGTCCGCATCCGGCTCATGGCGGTCGTCTTCACGCTCGCCTTCGCCGGGATGGTGGGGCGCCTGGTCATGCTCGGCATCGCCGATGCGCCGGCCGGGAGCGCCGGGGGCAGCGCCGGCTCTGCGGTCGCGACCAGCCGCCCCGATCTCGTCGATAGGAATGGCGAAGTGCTCGCCGCCGACATCAAGACCGCGTCGCTCTACGGCGAGCCGCGCAACATCCTCGACCCGGACGAGGCTGCCGAGGCGATCGTCACCGTCCTGCCCGACCTCAAGGTAGACTGGCTGCGCAAGCGCCTCAGCGGCAATGCCGGCTTCGCCTGGATCAAGCGCGAGATCACCCCGCAGCAGCAGAAGAAGATCCACGCCCTCGGCATCCCCGGCATCGGCTTCCTTACCGAGAACCGCCGCTTCTACCCGGGCGGGGCGACTGCCGCGCATGTTCTCGGCGCGGTGAATGTCGACAACCAGGGCATCGCCGGCATCGAAAAGGCGATCGACGACAGGTGGCTGGCCGCGCTCCATGCGGCAGGCTTCGCCCGCGGCGAGCCGCTCGACCCGGTCAAGCTGTCGCTGGACATCAGCGTCCAGCACATTCTCCGCGACGAACTGGTGCAGGCGATGGAGCGCTACCGGGCGATCGCCGCCGCCGGCATCATCCTCAACGTCAAGACCGGCGAGGTCATCGCGATGGCCTCGCTGCCGGACTACGACCCCAACGACCCGGCCGACGCGCTGAAGCCGGACCGGCTCAACCGGGTTTCCGCGGGCGTTTTCGAGGTCGGCTCGATCTTCAAGAGCTTCACCTTCGCGATGGCGCTCGACAGCCATACGCTGACCCTCAACGACAGCGTCGACGCGAGCCGGCCGATCCGCGTCGGCGGCTTCACCATCGACGACTATCGCGGCGGCAAGAAGCGCGTCCTGAGCGTGCCGGAGGTGTTCTACTTCTCGTCCAACATCGGCACCGCCAAGATGGCGCTCCAGGTCGGCAGCACGCAGCAGCAGGCCTATCTCAAGCGCTTCGGCTTCTTCAACCGCCCGGTGACCGAGCTGCCCGAGGTCGCCGCGCCGATGGTCCCGAAGAAATGGCCCGAGGTCACCGCGATGACGGTCGCCTTCGGCCACGGCATGGCGGTGTCGCCGCTGCAGGTGGCGATCGCCGATGCCGCGGTCGTCAACGGCGGCAAGCTGATCCCGGCGACGTTCTTCCCGCGCACCGAGGAGGAGGCGCAGAAGCTCGCCGTGCAGGTGATCAGCCCTGAGACCAGTGCCTCGATGCGCTATCTGCTCCAGACCAACGTCGAGAAAGGCGGCGGCACCCGCGCCGCGGTGCCCGGCTATCTGGTCGGCGGCAAGACCGGCACGGCGGAGAAGGTCGAGAACGGCCGCTACGTCGGCAACAAGCGCCTCAACTCGTTTCTCGCCGCATTCCCGATGGACGATCCGCAATACGTGGTTCTGGTCACGCTCGACGAGCCGAAGCCCGAGAAGGAGGGACACGCCGCCACCGCCGGCCTCAACGCCGCGCCGACCGTCGCCGCCGTGATCCGCCGCTCGGCGGCGCTCCTCGACGTCAAGCCGCGCACCATCGACCAGAACGGCGTCGTCCTGGTTTCCAACTGAAGTCCAACCGCAGGGAACGCCTCCCGGCCACCGTCGAGACCATGCTGCTCAGGGACCTCGTCAGCCACGATGTGACGCTGCCTGCCGGTTCCGGCGCGGTCGACGTCACCGGCATCACCGCCGACAGCCGGGCGGTGCAGCGCGGCTTCCTGTTCGCCGCGCTGTCCGGCTCGACCACCGACGGGGGACGCTATGTCGCCGGCGCCGCCGCCAACGGCGCGGTGGCCGTGCTGGCCGACACGCAGGCAGCGATCACCGCGCCGTCGGGCGTCGTCGTGCTACGCGCCGAGGACCCGCGGCGCGAGCTGGCGCTGGCGGCGTCGCGGTTCTACCCGCGGCAGCCGGCGCACCTCGTCGCCGTCACCGGCACCGCCGGGAAGACCTCGGTCGCCGCCTTCTTCCGCGAGATCTGCGCCGCCGCCGGCCACGAGGCGGCGAGCATGGGGACGATCGGCGTCGTCAGCCGGCGGTGGAGCGCCTATGGCAGCCTGACCACGCCGGACCCGGTGGCACTCCATGCCGGCCTCGACCGGCTGGCCCGCGAAGGGGTCACCCATGCCGCGATCGAGGCGTCGAGCCACGGCCTCGACCAGCGCCGCCTCGACGGCATCCGCATCCAGGCGGCGGCCTTCACCAATCTCGGCCGCGACCACATGGATTACCATCCCGACGTCGGCCACTATCTCGCCGCGAAGCTGCGGCTGTTCACCGTGATCCTGCCGGGTGACGGCGT
>JBIQKL010000080.1:7603-17705 GCA_044506555.1 Hyphomicrobiales bacterium
GCCGAGGATGCCGCCTTCGAGGCGCTCGCCGGCCTCCGGGGCGCGCCCGGCCGGCTGGAGCTGGTCGGCCGGAAGGCGAACGGCGCCCTGGTCTATGTCGACTATGCCCATAAGCCGGAGGCGCTGGCGAGCGTGCTCCAGGCGCTCCGTCCTTTCGTCACCGGCCGGCTGGTGGTCGTGTTCGGCGCCGGCGGCGACCGCGATCCCGGCAAGCGCCCGCTGATGGGCGAGGCCGCCGCCGCCAATGCCGACGTGGTCATCGTCACCGACGACAATCCGCGGAGCGAGGAGCCGGCCGCGATTCGTGCGGCGATCCTCGCCGCCGCCCCCGGCGCGATCGAGATCGGCGACCGCGGCGCCGCGATCGCCGCCGCCGTCGCCATGCTCGGCCCCGGCGACGTGCTCTGCATCGCCGGCAAGGGGCACGAGACCGGGCAGATCGTAGGCAATACCGAACTGCCCTTCTCCGACCATCGCGCCGCCCAGGTGGCGCTCGCCGAGGATGCCGCATGACCGCCCTCTGGACCTTCGACGCATTGACGAGGGCCATGAAGGGGCGGCCGATCGGCACGCAGCCGGCGTCGGTCACCGGCATCTCCATCGACAGCCGCACGGTGCGGTCGGGCGAGGCGTTCTTCGCGATCCGCGGCGACACGTTCGACGGCCACGACTTCGCCGGCCGTGCGCTTTCGGCAGGTGCGGCGGTCGCGGTCGTCTCGGAAGCGCGGCTCTCCTCGCTCGGCAAGGTGGTCGGCTCGCTGGTCGTGGTCGACGACGTGCTCGCCGCGCTCGAGCGGCTGGCGAAGGCGTCCCGGGCACGAAGCGGGGCCAGGATCGCCGCCGTCACCGGCAGCGTCGGCAAGACCGGCACCAAGGAGATGCTGGTCCAGGCGCTGGCGCCGGAGGGCGAGACGCACTTCTCGCCGGCGTCGTTCAACAACCACTGGGGCGTGCCGCTCAGCCTCGCCCGGATGCCGGCCTCGGCCCGCTTCGGCGTCTTCGAGATCGGCATGAACCATGCCGGCGAGATCGAGCCGCTCAGCCGGCTGGTCGCGCCGCATGTCGCGATCGTCACCACCGTCGAGCCGGTGCACCTCGAGTTCTTCGACGCCGTCGAGGACATCGCCCGCGCCAAGGCGGAGATCTTCCTCGGCCTCGGACCGGACGGCGTCGCGGTGATCAACGCCGACAACCCGCATGCGGATCTCCTCACCCGCGAGGCGGCGATGGCAGGCGTCCGCCGGATCGTCCGTTTCGGCGAGGCGCGCGACGCCGACGTCCGCCTCGACATGGTCAAGCTCAAGCCGGAATGCTCGTGCATCTCGGCCGAGATCCTCGGCGAGAAGGTCACCTACAAGCTCGGCGCGCCGGGCCGCCATCTCGTCCAGAACAGCCTCGCCGTGCTCGCCGCCGTGCGGCTGCTCGACGGCGATCTCGCCACCGCGACACTGGCGCTGGGCAGCATGGCGGCACCCAAGGGGCGCGGCGCTCGCTTCCGTCTGGCCCTGCCGGGCGGCGGCAGCGCGACCCTGATCGACGAGAGCTACAACGCCAATCCGGCCTCAATGCGGGCGGCGATCGCGCTGCTCGGACAGGCCGAGCCCGGCCGCGGCGGACGCCGAATCGCCGTCCTCGGCGACATGCGCGAGCTCGGGCCGACTTCGGCCGAGCTCCATGCCGGCCTCGCCCCGGACCTCGTCGCCGCCAAGGTGGACCGCGTGTTCCTCGCCGGACCGATGATGCGCGCCCTTCATGACGCCTTGCCCGCCGCGCTCAAGGGCGGCTATGCGGAGACCGCGGCGGACCTCGAACCGATGGTCGCCGGGGACATCGAGCGCGGGGACGTCGTCATGGTGAAGGGGTCGAATGCCAGCCGCATGGGGAGGCTGGTCGAGCGCCTCAGGGAGAAGCTCGCCGCCGGGGCGGACGGCGACCTCCGGCAGGAAGCGCTCTGATGCTCTACCTGCTGAGCCAGTTCGGCGACCAGGTCCCGATCCTCAATCTCTTCCGCTACATCACCTTCCGCACCGGCGGGGCCATGGTGACGGCGCTCGCCTTCGTCTTCCTGCTCGGACCGCGGATCATCGCCGCGCTCCGCATCCGCCAGGGCAAGGGCCAGCCGATCCGCGCCGACGGCCCCCAGACCCATCTCGTCACCAAGGTCGGGACGCCGACCATGGGCGGGCTGATGATCATGTCCGGCCTGCTCGTCTCGACCCTGCTCTGGGCGAATCTATCGAGCGCCTATGTCTGGATCGTGCTCCTCGTCACCCTCGGCTTCGGCCTGATCGGGCTCTACGACGACTACCTCAAGGTCTCCAAGCAGACCCATGGGGGCTTTTCGGGCAAGAGCCGGCTCGCGATCGAGTTCGTGATCGCGCTGGCCGCCTGCTACTTCGTCACCCGGGTCGGGCAGGCGCCGCTTTCGAGCGCGCTGGCTTTCCCGTTCTTCAAGGACGTGATCCTCAATCTCGGCTGGTTCTTCATCCCCTTCGGCGCTTTCGTCATTGTCGGGGCGGGCAATGCGGTGAACCTCACCGACGGCCTCGACGGCCTCGCCATCGTCCCGGTGATGATCGCCGCCGCGAGCTTCGGCATCATCGCCTATCTCTCCGGCAACGCGGTCTTCGCCGACTATCTCCAGATCCATTTCGTCCAGGGCACCGGCGAGCTCGCCGTGCTCTGCGGGGCGGTGATCGGCGCCGGCCTCGGATTCCTGTGGTTCAACGCGCCGCCGGCGGCGATCTTCATGGGCGACACCGGCTCCCTTGCGCTCGGCGGCATGCTGGGGGCGGTCGCGGTCGCGACCAAGCACGAGATCGTGCTGGTCATCATCGGCGGCCTGTTCGTCCTCGAGGCGCTGTCGGTGATCATCCAGGTCGCCTCGTACAAGATGTTCGGGCGGCGCGTGTTCAAGATGGCGCCGATCCACCATCATTTCGAGCAGATGGGCTGGAAGGAGCCGCAGATCGTCATCCGCTTCTGGATCGTCGCGGTGGTGCTCGCCCTGATCGGCCTCGCCACGCTGAAGATACGATGAGCCGCCGATGATCCCCGCTTCGAGCTTCTCCGGAAAATGGGTCGCGGTCTTCGGCCTCGGCGGCAGCGGCCGGGCGACGGCGGCGTCGCTGGCCGCCGGCGGGGCTGTCGTATCCGCCTGGGACGACGATGCCGCCAGCCGCGACGCCGCGGCCGATGCCGGGATCACGGTGGTCGACCTCGAGGCCGCGGACTGGAGCGCGTTCGACGCGCTGGTGCTGGCCCCGGGCGTGCCGCTCACCCATCCCGAGCCGCACTGGACCGTCCGTCGTGCCGAGGCCGCGGGCGTCGAGATCATCGGCGACATCGAGATCTTCTGCCGCGAGCGCCGCCGGAACGTGCCCAACGCGCCCTTCGTCGCGATCACCGGCACCAACGGCAAGTCCACCACCACGGCGCTGATCGCCCACGTCCTGGCCGTGGCCGGCCGCGACGTGCAACTCGGCGGCAATATCGGCGTGCCGGTGCTGTCGCTCGAGCCGCCGCGGACGGGGCGGTACCACGTGGTCGAGGTCTCCTCGTTCCAGATCGACCTCGCGCCCTCGCTCGATCCGAGCGTCGGCCTCCTCCTGAACCTCACCGCCGACCACCTCGACCGCCACGGCACCTTCGCGCGCTATGCCGGCCTCAAGGAGCGGCTGGTCGCGCAGGCAAAGACCGCGGTGATCGCCGTCGACGACGATTTCACGCAAGCTGTCGCAGATCGCATCGCCGAGGCCGGCGGCAGCGTGGTCCGCGTCTCCGCCCGCCGGCCGCTCGCTCGCGGCGTCTTCGCCGACGGCACCCGGCTGTTCGTCGCCGACGACGGCGCGGTGAAGCCCTTCGCCTCGCTCGACGGCATCCCGGCGCTCCGCGGCGAGCACAATGCGCAGAACGCCGCCGCCGCCGTTGCCGCGCTGCGGGTGCTCGGCCTCGGCGACGAGACGATCGTCGCCGGCCTCCGCACCTTCGGCGGCCTGCCGCACCGGATGGAGCAGGTCGGCCGCCGCGGCCGCGTGCTCTTCGTCAACGATTCGAAGGCGACCAATGCCGACGCCGCCGAGAAGGCGCTCCGAAGCTTCGACCGCATCTACTGGATCGCCGGCGGCCGGCCCAAGGAGGGCGGCATCGAGAGCCTCGACCGGTATTTCCCGAAGATCGCCAGGGCCTACCTGATCGGCGAGGCGATGGAGCCGTTCGCCGTCACCATCGGCGACGCGCTGCCGGTCGAGCGCTCCGGGACGCTCGCCGAGGCTCTCGCGCGCGCCGCCGAGGATGCGTCCCGCGACCCGGCGGCGGAACCGGTGGTGCTGCTCTCGCCGGCCTGCGCGTCCTACGACCAGTTCCGGAATTTCGAGAAGCGCGGCGACGCCTTCCGCGCGCTCGTCCAGTCGCTCGATGGCGTCGTGAGCCGTGAGGAGGCAGCCTGATGGTCAGCCGTGCCGATCGTTCCGAGTTCGCCGAATGGTGGTGGACCGTCGACAAGCCGCTGCTCGCCGGCGCCTTCGCCCTGATGATCGGCGGCATCGTGCTGTCGCTCGCCGGCAGTCCTGCCGTCGCCGAGCGCCTTGGTTATGACAGCTTCCATTTCGTCAACCGCCATCTCCTGTTCTTCCTGCCGGCGGTCGCGGTGATGATCGGCACGTCGTTCCTGACGCCGCGGCAGGCCCGCCGCACGGCGCTGATCGTGCTCGCCGTCTCGCTCGTGCTGATGCTGGCGGTGCTGTTCGTCGGCGTCGAGAACAACGGCTCGCGGCGCTGGATCAACCTCGCCGGCATCTCGATCCAGCCGTCCGAGTTCATGAAACCGGCCTTCGTGGTGATCTGCGCCTGGCTGTTTGCCGAGAGCTCCCGCCGCCGCGACATTCCGGGCAACATCTTCGCCCTGATCCTGCTCGCGATCGTCGTCGCTCTCCTGGTCGCGGAGCCCGATTTCGGCCAGACCATGCTGATCGCCGTCGCGTGGGGCGCGCTGTTCTTCATGGCCGGCGTGCCGTGGCTGTGGATCGCCGCGCTCGGTCTCGTCGGCATCGGCGGCATCTTCGCCGCCTATACGATGCTCCCGCACGTCGCCGGCCGCATAAACCGCTTCCTCGCCCCGCATACCGGCGACACCTTCCAGGTCGACACCGCCATGGAGTCGATCATGAACGGCGGCTGGCTCGGACGGGGCCCGGGGGAGGGGACGGTGAAGCGCATCCTGCCCGACGCCCATACCGACTTCATCTTCGCCGTCGCCGCGGAGGAATTCGGCATCATCATCTGCATCGGGCTGGTGCTGATCTTCGCCTTCGTGGTGCTGCGCGGCCTCGCCAGCAGCCAGCGCAACCAGGACCCGTTCACGCGGCTTGCCGCGGCGGGCCTCGTCGTGCTCTTCGGCGTGCAGGCGGTGATCAACATGGGCGTGAACCTCTCCCTCCTCCCGGCCAAGGGCATGACGCTGCCGTTCATTTCCTACGGCGGCTCGTCGATGATCGCCGTGGCTTTCGGGATGGGACTGATCCTCGCCCTGACCCGTCGCCGGCCGGTCACCGAGCGGGTGCCGCGAGCGGTGATCAGCCGCGGCCCCGTGCCGGACACGGCCTGAGCGGGGAAGCCACGTGCCACGTATCGCGCTTCTCTCCGCCGGCGGGACCGGCGGCCATCTCTTCCCGGCGCAGGCGCTTGCCGCGGTGCTGGCGCGCCGCGGCTGGACGGTGCATCTCGCCACCGACCACCGGGTCAACGACTATGCCCGCGACTTTCCCGCGGCGGAGATCCACATCGTCCCGTCCGGGACCTTCACGAAGAGCCCGGTCGCCTTCGCCAGGGCCTTTGCCGATCTCGCCCGCGGCTACCTGAAGGCCCGCCGCGTCATCGCCGCGGTCAAGCCGGCCGTGGTGGCCGGGTTCGGCGGGTACCCGACGGTGCCGCCGCTCCTCGCCGCGTCGCGGATCAAGGTGCCGACCCTGATCCACGACCAGAACGCGGTGCTGGGCCGGGCCAACAAGTTCCTCGCCCCGAAGGTCACGGCGATCGCCACCAGCTTCCCGAAGGTGCGCGGCGCCGAGATGTTCGTCGCCAAGAGCGTCGAGACCGGCAGCCCGGTGCGCCAGTCGGTGCTCGACGTCGCCAAGGCGCCTTATCCGCCGCTGCGAGAGGGCGAGCCGCTGCGGCTCCTGGTCTTCGGCGGCAGCCAGGGCGCGCGCTTCATGTCGGACCTGGTGCCGCCGGCGATCGAGGCGCTGCCGGCCGAGCTTCGCTCGAACATCGCGATCACCCAGCAGTGCCGCCCCGAGGACATCGAGCGCGTCCGCGCGGCCTATGACCGGATGGGCGTGCGCGCCGACCTCCAGCCGTTCTTCACCGACATGCCGGCGCGGATCGCCGCCACCCACCTCGTGGTCAGCCGCTCCGGCGCTTCGACCGTCGCCGAGCTTGCGGTCGTCGGCCGGCCGGCGATCATGGTCCCGCTGCCCGGCGCGCTGGACCAGGACCAGAAGGCCAATGCCGAGATCATGGCGCGGGCCGGCGGTGGCTGGATGGTCGAGCAGCGTGACATGAATCCGGCGCGCCTGGCGCAGGACCTCGCCGAGCTGGCGGCGCATCCGAAGCGGCTGCTCGACGCCGCGATGGCGGCGGTGCTGATCGGCCGTCCCTATGCGGCCGAGAAGCTCGCCGATGTGGTCGAGGCGGTCGCCGACAAGAGACCTTTCAAGGAGGCAGCCGCCGCATGAAGATGTCGCGGGATATCGGACCGGTGCATTTCGTCGGCATCGGCGGCATCGGCATGAGCGGCATCGCCGAGGTGCTGGTCAATCTCGGCTACCGGGTGCAGGGCTCGGACGTGGCCGAAAATGCCAACGTCCAGCGCCTCCGCGAGCAGGGCGTGACGGTCCATGTGGGCCACGATGCCGGCAATGTCGGCGACGCGCAGGTGGTCGTGGTGTCATCTGCCATCCGGCGCGACAATCCCGAGCTTCGCGTCGCCCGCGAGCGGCTGCTGCCGGTGGTCCGCCGCGCCGAGATGCTGGGCGAGCTGATGCGCCTCAAGCAGGCGATCGCCATCGCCGGCACCCACGGCAAGACCACCACGACCTCGATGGTCGCTGCGCTCCTCGACGCCGGCGGGTTCGACCCGACCGTGATCAACGGCGGCATCATCAACGCCTACGGCACCAACGCCCGTATGGGCGCGTCCGACTGGATGGTGGTCGAGGCGGACGAATCCGACGGCACCTTCGTCAAGCTGCCGATCGACGTGGCCCTCGTCACCAACATCGACCCCGAGCACCTCGACCATTATGGCAGCTTCGAGAAGGTCCGCGAGGCGTTCCGCCAGTTCGTCGAGAACGTCCCGTTCTACGGCTTCGCCGTGATGTGCATGGACCATCCCGAGGTGCAGTCGCTGATCGGCCGGATCGAGGACCGCCGGATCATCACCTACGGCATGAGCCCGCAGGCCGCGGTCCGGGCGGTCGACCTCCGGGTCGAGAACCGGCTGACCAAGTTCGCGATCCATATCCGCAATCGCCACGCCGGCACCCATGTCATCGAGGACCTCACGGTCTCGATCCCCGGCGCGCACAACGTCCAGAACGCGACCGGCGCCGTCGCCATCGCCCATCATCTCGGCATCGGCGACGACGCGATCCGCACCGGGCTTGCCGGCTTCGGCGGGGTCAAGCGCCGCTTCACCCATACCGGCTCGTGGAGCGGCGTCGACGTCTTCGACGATTACGGCCATCACCCCGTGGAGATCGCCGCGGTCCTGAACGCCGCCCGCTCGGTGGCCGGCGGCGGCCGGGTCGTCGCCGTGGTCCAGCCGCATCGCTATACCCGCCTCCGCGACCTGTTCGACGGCTTCTGCGCCTGCTTCAACGACGCCGACACGGTGATCGTCGCCCCGGTCTATCCGGCCGGCGAGGCGCCGATCGAGGGCGTAGACCGCGATGCGCTGGTCGAGGGACTTCGGCTCCGCGGCCACCGCGACGCGCGCGCCCTGCCGGACCGCGAGTCGCTCGCCGGCATGGTCCGCGACGTCGTCCGGCCGGGCGATACGGTCGTCTGCCTCGGGGCGGGTTCGATCAGCCAGTGGGCCTACGCGCTGCCGGGGGAACTGGCGAAGTAGGACGGGCATCGTGTCGGTCGGCTGCGGAAACTTGGAGACGGCCATGCCGGGTGGATTCGACGGAGCGAAGTGGAGCGCACGCGCTGTCGGGGAGAACGCGACGCACCTTCGCGAACCGGCGCGGGAACGCGGGCTTGCGGACGTTGAAGGCGACATTGTTGCGCGAGCGGCGTTCGAGCGGTTGCTGCAACGGGTGAGCGATGCCTTGCGCGGAGTGCCGGAAGAATGGAAGACGCGGCGCGCCGATATCGGATGGCAGGAGGTTGCCGACCTCGGCGACATGATCACGACGGACTACGACCGGCTTGATCATCGCTACCTCTGGGACGTGTACGTGGCGCAGGTTGAGCCGATGGCCGCGGCGCTTCAGGAGATGGTGGCGGAATACGCAAGGGGGAAGGAGGCGTCGTGAATCCCCTCGACCCCTCCCAGTTCTCCGCCATCCGCGGCCGCCTGACGCCGGACGCCGAGATCGCGCCGTTCACCTGGTTCCGGGTCGGGGGGCGGGCGGAGCTTCTGTTCCAGCCGGCGGATTCAGAGGACCTCGCCGCGTTCCTCGCGCAGCTCGATCTAGACGTGCCGGTGCAGGTCATCGGCGTCGGCTCGAACCTGCTCGTCCGCGACGGCGGCGTGCCGGGCGTGGTGATCCGCCTGTCGGCGAAGGGCTTCGGTCACGCGGTGCGCGACGGCGAGCGCATCCGGGCGGGCACGGCGCTGCCCGACAAGCGCCTCGCGGCCTTCGCCCGCGACGAGGGGATCGGCGGCTTCGCCTTCTACCATGGCATACCCGGCACGGTGGGCGGCGCGATTCGCATGAACGCCGGCGCCAACGGCACCGAGACCGGCGAGCGGCTGGTCGCGGCCCACGCCGTGGATCGTCGCGGGCAGCGGCACGTGCTGTCGCTTGCCGACATGGGTTACACCTACCGTCATTCGGCGGCGCCGGAGGACCTGATCTTCACCGAGGGCGTCTTCGCCGGCCCGCCGGCAGAGCGCGCCGTGATCCAGGCCGAGATGAATGCGGTGGACCACCATCGCGAGACCGCCCAGCCGATCCGCGAGAAGACCGGCGGCTCGACCTTCACCAATCCGCCGGGCGGCAAGGCGTGGCAGCTCGTCGATACCGCCGGCTGCCGGGGCCTCCGTATCGGCGGGGCGATGGTCTCGGAGATGCACTGCAACTTTCTGATCAACGCCGACAACGCTACCGGCCACGACCTCGAGCTGCTCGGCGAGACAATCCGGTCGCGGGTGCTCGCGACCAGCGGCGTCCGGCTCGAATGGGAGATCCGGCGGGTCGGCCGTTTCGCCGACGGCGCCACCGTCGAGCCGTTCCTTGGCATGGCCGGTTGAAAGCGGCGGGTCAGGGGTATATTTCTACCTATATTGGGTAGAAAGGAGCCTGTCATGGGCATCAACATTAAGAATCCGGAGGCCGTCCGATTGATCCGCGAACTAGCGGAACTCGCGGGGGAGGGCCAGACCGAAGCTGTCGTGGAGGCCGTCCGTGAGCGAATCGAGCGACTGAATGCGGCGCGCACGAAGCGCTTGCGCGTCGAAGCAATGATGGAGATCGCAAGACAGACGGCTCCTTTGCTCAAGGACTTCGACATGGACGAGGAGATGTACGGCGAGAACGGTCTCTATGACCGCGAGACCGGGTTGCCGAAGTGATTGTCGATACATCGGCGATCGTCAGCATCCTCAGGAGCGAACCGGACGCGGAAACGTTTCAAGGCCTCATAGGCGGTGCGTCCTCGCCGCGTCTCTCGGCAGCGAGCTATCTTGAGATCGGCATCGTCATCGACAAGGGTCGGGATCCGGTCCTGATGCGCGCGCTTGACGACTTCATCGTGCGTGTCGGCATCGTCATCGAGCCCGTGACCCCGGAGCAGGCTCGCATCGCGCGCGAGGCGTACCGCGATTTCGGCAAGGGCAGCGGCCACCCGGCGCGGCTGAATTTCGGCGATTGCT
>JBIQKL010000081.1:0-4933 GCA_044506555.1 Hyphomicrobiales bacterium
GTGAGATAGCCGCGACGGAGGCTGTCGGCGAGGACGGCGGCGAAGATCAGCCCGCCGAGGACGATCGGCTGCATGTAGAGGTTGACCCGGATGAAGACCATGCCGGTGGTCACCACCTGGACGAACAGCGCTCCGAAGACCGCTCCGAAGGCGGTGCCGATGCCGCCGAACAGGCTGGTGCCGCCGAGCACCGCGGCGGCGATGACGTCGAACTCGCGGCCCTCGCCGAACGACTGGTCGAGCCGGCCGATCTGAGCGATCAGCACGAAGCCGGCGAGCGCCGCCGCCATCCCCGAGATCACGTAGACCGTGCCGATGATGCGGTCGGTCTTGAGCCCTGCCTTGCGGCTGGCCGCGGGGTCGTTCCCGACCGCATAGAGCCGGCGCCCGAAGGCGGTCTCCGAGAGCACGACATGGGCGGCGACCGCCACCGCGGCGAAGATGACGATCGGCAGCGGGATGCCGAGCACCGTCGCGAGGCCGAAGTCGACCATCTCGCGCGGGAAGTCGAGCGCCGTCGACTGGGTCAGGAAGGTGCCGGCGCCGCGGAACAGGAACAGGGTCGACAGAGTCACGATGAAAGGCGTGATGCCGAGCGCGACGATCAGCGTGGCATTGAGGACACCCATCGCGGCACCCGCGGCCAAGGCGACGAGAAGCGCTTCCGGCACGCCGAGTCCGTAATTGCGCATCGCGTAGCCGGCGATCACCGGGGCGAGGTACATGATCGACCCCACCGAGAGGTCGATGCCCGCGGTGAGCAGCACGAACGTCATGCCCACCGCGGCGATGCCGACGAAGGACGACTGCTTGACGATGTTGCCGGCGTTCTCGAGGCTGAGATAACCGGGCGCGGCGACGCTGAAATAGGCGATGATCAGGACGAACATGATCAGCGTCGCCCTCCCCAGGAGGAATGCGGCGAGGCGGTTCCCGATCCGCGGCGGCGCATTCATGGCGTCGCTCCTTCGCGTTGCCCGGGAGGCTCCGCGGGGCTTCCCTCGCGGAAGGCGCTCCGCATGATCGCCTCGTAGGCGAACGGCTTGTCGACGAATTCGCCCCAGATCTCGCCGCGGCTCATCACCAGGATCCGGTCGCACATGGCGACCAGCTCATCGAGCTCGGACGAGATGAAGAGGACGCCGTTGCCGGCCGCGGCGAGGGCGTCGGCGATCGCGTAGATCTCGTATTTCGCACCGACATCGACGCCGCGGGTCGGCTCGTCGAGGATGAACACGGTCGGCCGGTTGAGCAGCCACTTGGCGAGGACGACCTTCTGCTGGTTGCCGCCGGAGAGGCTCCTGACCGGCTGGCGGTCGAAGTTCGCGGCCTTGACCCGCATGCTCGCCGTGGCCTCGCGGACGGCGGCGCCGAGCGCTGTGCGGTCGACGATGCCGAGCGGCGTCCGGGCATAGGCGTCGAGCGAGACGAGGGCGACGTTGTCGGCGATCGGCGCCTCCATCATCAGGCCTTCCTCGCGCCGGTTCTCGGTGACGAAGGCGAGACCGTCGCGGATGCTGCCCTCCGGGCCGAGGCTCTGCCTGGCGTCGCGGCGCCGGCCGTCGACGGTGACCGTCCCGCTTGCGACGTCGTCGAGCCCGAACAGGATCCGGGCCAGCTCGGTGCGTCCCGAGCCCATCAGGCCGAACAGGCCGAGGATCTCGCCCCGGCGCATGGTGAGGCTGACGTCCTTGATGATCCCCGGCTGCGTCAGCCCCTCGACCGACAGGATCGGCTCGGCTTGCGGCGGCGCACTCCGCGGCGGGTAGAGCTGCTTGAGCTCGCGGCCGATCATCGAGCGGATCAGGAGCGGGATGTCGAAGTCGCGCGCCGGACCGTCCGCAACCAGCCGCCCGTCGCGGAGCACCGCGATCGCATCGGCGAGGCGCATCACGTCGGCAAGGATGTGGGAGATGTAGACCAGAGTCCGCCCCTCGCCGCGGAGCCGCTCGATGATCGCGAACAGACGGTCGGTCTCGCGTGCGGTCAGCGACGTGGTCGGCTCGTCGAAGATGATCAGCCGGGCGTCGCCGTGGAGCGCCTTGGCGATCTCGATGAGCTGGCGCTCGCCGGGGGCGAGATCCTCGATCAGCGTGTCAGGCGAGACGCTGATGTCCAGCGGCTCGATCAGCTCGCGGGTGCGCCGCCGCATCGCCGCCCGGTCGACGAAGCCGAAGGCGCGTCGCGGGAAATCCTCGATGAAGATGTTCTCGGCGACGGTGAGATTGCCGAAGAGGTTGAGCTCCTGGTGGATGAAGGCGACGCCGGCGCGGGTCGCGTCACCCGGGCCGTGCGGCTCGTAGGGCGCGCCGCCGAGCTCCATCCGGCCGGAATCGGGGCGGAGCACGCCGCCGATGATGTTCATCAGCGTCGACTTGCCCGCGCCGTTCTCGCCCACGAGCCCGAGCACGCTGCCGGCGGCGACCTCCAGCGTCACGTCGGCAAGCGCGGGGACGCCGAAGAACGACTTGCCGAGGCCGCGGAGGGCGAGGAGCGGCGGCGTCGCCATGGTCACGCCTCCCGCGCCGCGATCCGCCGCCGCGCCGCATCGAGCAGCGCCGCCGACAGGATCACCGCGCCCTTCATCATGTCGATGTGGAACGAGGACAGGTTCATCAGGTTGAGGGTGTTGGAGAGGAGCGCGAAGAACAGGACGCCGAGGAAGGTCCAGACGATCTTGGCCTTGCCGCCGAACAGGCTGATGCCGCCGATCACGGTGGCGCCGATGACGTCGAGCAGGAACGCGCCCTGGCCGAGGCTCGGCATGCCGGTCTCGAGCCGGGTCGAGTAGAGGAGGCTCCCGACCGCCGCGCAGAAGCCGGAGATGACGAAGACCAGGACGATCACCCGCGACGCCGGGACCCCGGAGATCTCCGCGGCCTTGCGGTTGAGGCCGATGGCGAAGACATGGCGGCCGAAGGTGGTGCGGCTGAGCAGGAAGTGGGCGGCGACCGCGAGGGCGAGCGAGATCAGCATCGGATAGGTGACGATCGGGTAGAGCTCGCGCCGAAGCACCCGGCTCTCGGCGGCGACGCCGAGGTAGATCGAGACCAGCCGGCTCTTGCCGAGGTCGACCAGGCCCGGCGGGAAGTCGCTGATGTTCTCCGACTGCGTGAGCCACAGCGCGAAGGCGCCGAAGACGATCATCGCGACCAGGGTCACCATGAAGGCCGGCATCCGGAAATAGGCGACGGCGATGCCATTGAGGAGGCCGACCAGCGCGCCGGTCGCGAGCATGGCGGCGATGGCGAGCGGAACGGCGAGGGCGAGGCCGTTGAAGAGGCCGCCATCCTCGGTGAGGATCGTGCCCCATACCGAGGCGTTGGAGAGGATCTCCGGCGCGGCGTGGGTGGCGACCAGCATGCCGAGCACCACGCTGGTCAGGCCGACCACCGCGCCCTGCGAGAGGTCGATGCCGGCGATGGTGAGCACGAAGGTCTGGCCGACCGCCACGGCGAGAAGCGGCCAGACATTGGACAGGATGTTCGCGAGGTTGGCGGGATTGGAGAGCGTCGGCAGGAAGGGCAGGAGCGCCAGGAAGTAGACGATCATCAGCCAGAGCACGAAGTACTCCGACAGGAGCAGCCGTCGCCCGAGCCGGGCCAGCGGCCCCGCTTTCCGGGCAGCTGCCCGCGGACCGGCATCCGACCCCGCTCCCGGCAGGACGGGCCCGGGCGCGATGCCGGAATCGTGCGTCGCCGCGTCAACCATGTCGTTCCCGTCGCATGAGCAGGACCGGACCCGCCCCGCCGAGGCTGTCAGCCATGGCGGAGCGGACCGTAGGGACGTTGCCGGAGCCTACTGCTTCTCGGCGAGGAGCGCGCAGCCCCACATGTCCATCTCGCGCTCGCCGAGATTGGCGGTGGTCAGCGCGAAGCCGGGATCCTCGATCACCTCGTTCGGCGTGGTGTCGCCGGCCTCGATCGCCTTGAGGATCGCGTTCAC
Organism: Hyphomicrobiales bacterium; assembly: GCA_044506555.1. Taxonomy (GTDB): domain Bacteria; phylum Pseudomonadota; class Alphaproteobacteria; order Rhizobiales; family Kaistiaceae; genus Bauldia. Next base: position 3,946 of record JBIQKL010000081.1, read on the forward strand.
CGAGGCGTCGGCCTCGTAGAACAGGTCCTGGACGCCGGTGGCGTCGACGAAGCCGTCCTTGATCAGGCCGCAGGCGGTGACGTCGCCGTCGAGGCCGCCCATGATCACGTGCTTGGGATCACCGGTCTTCACCCACATGCCGCGCGGCTCGAGCACCGAGCGGATGGTCGGGAACAGGAAGTCCGACGAGGTGAACAGGAAGTCGACGTTGGGGTTGGCGGTGATCGCCGCCTCGAGGTTGGCGAGCGCGGTGGCGGCGTCCCACTTGGTCGCCACCTCGATCGGCGTCTCGAACAGGTCGGGATTGGCCTCGATCACCTTGTAGAAGCCGGCCTTCCGCCCGACCGCGTTGGGGTCGCCGAGGTCGCCGACCATGATCAGCGGCACCGCCTTCTTGCCGGTGGCCGCCATCCGCTCGCGGGCCTCGTCGGCCATGAATCCGACCGCCTGCTCGGCGATCTTCTCGTTGTCGGCGACCACGACGACGCCCCGGCTGGTGTCGGTCGGCGGACGGTTGAAGACGACGATCGGCACGTCAGCAGCCTGCGCCTCCTTGACGATGGTCACCGCGCTCTGGCCGTCCTGCGGGATGAAGATGATGCCGTCGACGCCCTGGGCGATGCAGTCGCGGATCTGCTCGAGCTGCTTGTTGGCGCTCTCGTTGGCGTTGCGCTCGATGACGGTGTGACCGCCTTCCTCGAGCGACTGAATGACGGCCTTGTGCCCGGCGACCCAGAACTCGGTCTCCAGGTCCTGGAACGCCCAGCAGATCGTGGCAGCACTGGCCGGCGCTGCAGCGAAGATGCCGACAAGGCCCAGCGCCGCGCACGCGGCGACGGTCTGCGGAATGCGCATGGTTTCCTCCCTCGGTTGCGCGGCGGCAGACCCCTCCGAGCCCTCGCCACGGGCGGGCCATGGTGGTACCGCCTCGATTGGTAACGTGATGATACCAGTCATCCGAGTCAAGGCATTAATGTCGCTTCGTGAG
>JBIQKL010000081.1:5033-13442 GCA_044506555.1 Hyphomicrobiales bacterium
CTCAGGCGGCGGCGCGCTGCTTGCTGTGGCGTTCGAGCCGGGTGATCGCCGCGGCGAGGTCCTCGACCTGGGCGAAGTCGGAGACCCGGAGCGGCTCCGACAGCCGTCCGTCGGAAACGACGATGACCTTGTCGGCGGCCTCGAATATCTCCAGCACCTCAGTGCAGAACATCACCACCGCGTTGCCGCTCGCGGCGAAGTCGCGGAGCAGGCGGTAGATCTCGCGCCGGCTCTGGATATCGACGCCGCGGGTCGGTTCCTCGAGCAGCACCAGCCGCGGCTCGAGCGTCAACGCCTGGGCGATCGCCACCTTCTGCTGGTTGCCGCCCGAGAGCGAGCGGATGCCTTGCGTCAGCGTCCGGGTCTTGACGAAGAAGCGCTTGACCGATTCCTCGGCGATGTCGCGCATCCGGCGCTTCTTCAGCGCGAGCAGCGGTCCCGCGATCCGCGGCGTACCGAGGCGCGCGATCAGGTTCTCGGCGACCGAGAGATTGGAATAGAGGCTCTCGGCCCGGGTCGCCGGCACGAAAGCGGTGCGGCGGTAGACGGACGCGCCCTCGGCGCCGTCGAGCCGGATCGTGCCGCTGCACGATTCGAGCCCGGAGAACGAGCGGAGCAGCTCGCGCGCGCCGGACCCTTCGACGCCCATCAGCGCGACGAGCTCGCCATGCGCGGCGGCGAAGTCGACGCTCCGGAAGGCGGCGCCATGGGTCCAGCCGGCGACGCGGAAGACCTCCTGTCCGGCCTCCGGCGGCGACGCGGTCCGCAGCACCGCCACCTGCTGGTCGGCGGTGCCGACGACGAGCTCGGCGGCGATCGCCTCCTCGGTCAGCTCCGGCTTCTCGATGATCTTCCGGACCTTGCCGTCGCGGATGATCGCGACCCGTCCGCCGTGCTCGACCAGGTCGCCGAGGCGATGGGTGACGAGGAGGACGATGCGGCCCTCGGCCGCGAGCTTGTGCATCTCGCGGAAAAGCTCGTCCGATTCCTCGTCGGTCAGCGCCGAGTTCGGCTCGTCGAACAGGAACACGCGCGCCTCGCGCGCAACCGCCCGGGCGATCTCGGTGCGCTGCTGGGTGGCGAGCGAACAGTCTTCGAGCAGAGCGTCCTTGAGCCGGCCGATGCCGAGCGCCTGCATGACGCCGGCATCTTCGAGGCCGAGGCGCGGCCTGAGGGTGCGCGTGCCTTCCCGGCCGACCAGCACGTTCTCGGCGACGGTGAGATTCGGGAAGAGCTGCGGCTCCTGGTGGACGACCGCGACGTCGAGCCAGTCGACGGCGGGAAACCACGGCCGGCCGTCGAACGTGAGCGACCCGGAATCCGGCCTTTCCTCGCCGGCGATCATCCGGATCAGCGTCGACTTGCCGGCGCCGTTCGGCCCGGCGATGCCGATCACCTCGCCGGGCTCGAGGTCGAGGTCTATGCCGTCGAGGGCGACCGTCGAGCCGTAGCGCTTGGCGACGTTCCGGATGCGGATGCCTTCGCCGACCGCTTCGTTCACGCCGCCCTCCGCTTGCGGATATGGGTGAGCCCGAGGTCGAGGGCGACGGCACCGATGGTGACCGCGCCCAGGAAGATCTGCTGGACGTGCGGCCCGGGCGACAGGATCGACAGGCCGAGTTGGAGCTCGGCAAGGAGGAGGGCGCCGCCGAGCGTACCGATCACCGTGCCCTTGCCGCCCGAGAGGCTGGCGCCGCCGATGATCACCGCGGCGAAGACCGGGAAGGTGAAGCTGAGGCCGGTATTGGGCTGGCTGGTCTGGATGAACGAGAAGTCGAGGATGCCGGCGATCGCGGCGAGCGTGCCGCAGAGCACGAAGGCGAGGATCTTGTACTTCCGGACCGGCAGGCGGGCGAGCTCGGCCGCGCGTGGGTTGCCGCCGATCGCGATCAGCCGGAAGCCGAACAGCGAGCGGTGGAGGAGGAAGGCGACGACCAGCGCGATGACGATCATCCACACCACCTCCAGCGACAGCCGGAACGAGCCGACGCTCTGGGTCAGGCCGATGAAGAAATCGATCTGGTCCTTGGGGATGGTCGTGCCGGGCGGCGGATAGACCGGGTTGAAGGTCGCGGTGTTCGAGACCCACAGGCTGATGCCGTAGAGGAGGTTGTAGCTGCCCAGGGTGACGATGAAGGACGGTATCCTGAGGCTGGTGACGAGGAGGCCGTTGAACAGGCCGACGACGGTGCCGATCAGGATGGCGAGCGGGATCGCCACGTAGACGGGGATGCCGCCGAAGATCCACATCACCGCGAGGGCGTTGACCGCGAGGCCGTAGGTGGCGCCGAAGGAAAGGTCGATCTCGCCGACGACGATGACCAGCGTCAGGCCGAGCGCCATGATCGCCATGGAGCTCATCGAGCGGAGCACCGAGGCGCCCATGTTGAGGCTGGCGACGTTGGGATTGATGACGATGAAGACGACGGCGACGACGATGATCGCCGCGAGCAGCCCGCCCATCCGGAGGGCGAGGTCGATGCCCGCATTGGCAGTGGAGCCCCGCTGGGCCGCCTGGCCGACGTCGCTGGTCATCTCGTTCCCACCGTCAGTTCCGTTTGCCTTGAGAAAAAGGAAGCGGCGTCCTGCAAAGGGACGCCGCCTCTCGTGATGCCGGGACTACTGCTGGCCCATGGTGTTGTTCAGCTCCTCGCGCGCCTGGGGCACGTCCTTGAGGAACACCGCCTTCAGCGTCTGCGTGTTGGGCAGGATCTCGCCGTTCTTGAAGAAGGCGGCGCAGGCGACCGCGCCGAAGCCGGCCTGATCGGGCCAGCGCTGGTCGAACTGGGCGATCTGGATGCCCTTCTCGATGGCGTCGAGCTGGCCGTGTGACGAGTTCCAGCCGATCGTGAACACCTGGCCGACCATGCCGAGGCTCTCGATGGCGCGCGCGGCATGCTCCGCACCGATGTCGACGTTCTCGATCACCTGGACGTTCGGATTGGCCGTGAGGAACGAGCGGTAGACCTCGTAGGCCTGGCCGGGCTCGTAGCTGGTGTTGAGGCCGTTGGCCTCGGTGGTGACGAACTCGGCGTCGGGGATCGCCGCCTTGATCGTGTCGACGAAGCTCTTCATGCGCCCTTGTGCCCATTCCTGGGTGGGATCGCCGCCGGACACCGCGAAGACCTTGAGGTCCTTGTCGTTCTCTTTCATCCAGTTGAGCACCGCCTCGGCCGCGTACTTGCCTTCCTCGAGCGGCACCTGGGTGAAGCGGGTGAACTCGTGGCCTTTGGACGGCACGCCCGAGGTGAAGACCGGGATGCCCTGGTCCATCAGCCGGTTGGTGATGGCGGTGAGCGAATTGGAGTCGACCGGCTCGATGCCGATGCAGTCGATCTCGCCGGCGGCGAGCTTCGCCTCGATCTGGGCGACTTGCTGGTTGGCGTCGTTCTGGACCGGGGCGATCGCGGCGCAGTCCATCGGGTAGAGCTGCTGCGCCATCTTGCAGCCCATGTCGAAGCCGGCGGCATATTGCGGCGAGAACAGCGGGATGCCCGAGGCCTGGTAGGAGAAGACGTAGTTGATCTTCTCGCCGTTCTTCACCTTCTCGGCGATGCTGTCGGCAAGCGTGAAGGTGCCCCAGTCGCGCTCGACGGTGAAGGGCGCCCCTTCGACCTTCTCGCCGGTGAGCGGAATCTGGGTGTCCTCGAATTCCTGGGCCGACACGGGCATCGCGAGCGCGATCGCCGCGACGGCTCCGAGCAGCATGACGGTACGGGATTGGCGCATTGGTTTTTCCTCCACTGATGACGTTGCCGGCGGCGCCGTCGCCGCCGGAGATCCGGGCGCTCAGGCTTTCCCGAGCACCTTCTCGCTACGGTAGCCCTCGATCACGTCCTCGATGACCTCGATGCCGAGCCCGGGGCCGGTCGGCGGATAGACCCAGCCGTCCTTCTGCTCGAACGGCCTGGTGACGAGATCGTGCTGCATCGGGTTGCGGATCGGCTTGAACTCGAAGAGCTTGCACGACGGCGAGTTGAACGAGATCGCCAGGCTCGCCGCGGTGACGATCGCCGACGACCAGGCATGCGCATTGGCCTGCCGCCGGTAGAACTCGCAGCGCTCCGTGACCTTCTTGAAGCCGGTGATGCCTTCGGCCCGGCCGGGATCGACTCCGACCACGTCGACGGTGCCGGTGGCGAGCACGCGCTCGAACTGTTCGAGCGTCCATTCGCGCTCGCCGTAGGCGATGCGGGTCGTGGTCTTGGCGCGGAGGTTGGCGTAGCCCTCCGGATCCCAGGCGCCGAGCGGCTCCTCGATCCAGGCGAGGTCGTACTCCTCCATCGCCCTCGCCCGGCGCACCGCGTCGGTCACGTCCCATTTGATCGCGATGCCGTTGTCGATCATCAGCATGCGGTCGGGGCCGAGCACCTCGCGCATCGCCTTGACATAGGCGACGTCGCGGTCGTGCTCGTAGCCGAGGCGGGCGTCGCCGCGCTTGCCGAAGCCGGTCTTGAGGCCCTGGTAGCCGGCTTCCATCCACTCCGCCGTCTCGTCGGCCATCTCCGGGATCGATTCGTAGTGGGCGTGGCAGGAAGCGATCACCGGCAGCCTCTCATGGACGCAGCCGCCCAGGAGCTCGAGGACGCTGGCGTTCAGCGCCTTGCCCTTGAGGTCCCACAGCGCGATGTCGATCGCCGCCGTGGCATAGGAGGCGATGCCGCCGTGGTAGCCGTACCACCACGCCTGCTGCTTGTTCTGCCGCCACAGCGCTTCGGTCTCGACCGGATTCTTGCCGATCAGGTTCGGCGCCATGCCCTCGATGATCGCCTTGGTGGCGAAATTGGCCTCGGGGAACTGGGTGATCGACTCGCCCCAGCCGACCTGCCCGTCGTCCGCCGTGATCTTGGCGAGGCACAGGTGGCGCAGCGCGTTGAAGTCGTTCGGTTCCGGATAGCTGACCGGAATCGCCTCGACCTTGGCAATCTTCATGGCTGCGAAACTCCTAGCCGATCGCGCCGCGGAAGAGCGGCATGCCCTCGACCCCGACCTCGACCCGGAGCAGCCGTCCGGTCATCGCCGAGCCGGTGACGTCGAAGGGACCCATGTCGCAGAGATAGAGGATGCCGCCCTTGCCGAAGCAGCAGTTGAGGATGGTGCCGCCCGATTCGAGGAAGTCGATGGCCTTGCCGTCGCGGCTGACCACGTCGACGCCGCCGGCGGCCACCGCGGTGATCCAGAAGTTGCCGTCCGCGTCGATCTTGAGCCCGTCCGGGATGTGGCCGTCGGGGAGCGTGTGGACCACGGCCTTGGTTCCGTCCGGCTTCCGGCGGACGACGCGGCGCGTGTAGGATTCGACCCAGACGATCGATCCGTCCGGTTCGGCGACGATGCCGTTCGGATAGACGTAGTCGAGCTCCTCGACGATGTGCGCGGTGCCGTCCTTCTCGATGCAGACGATCCGGCCGGGATGGTGCTTGGTGTCCGGCGCCCAGTCGCCCGAATCGGTGAACCAGAGGCGTCCGTCGGGCGCGAAGGTGAGGTCGTTGGGGCCGTCGAAGACCTTGCCGTCGGCCTCGGTGACGAGGACCTCGACGGTGCCGTTGGGGTGGGTCTTCTGGATCGACGGCGGTCGGTGCTCCGGCGCCACCCATGCCCCGACATTGGGGGTCTGGGTCGAGTAGACGCAGCCGTCGGTGCCGAGCATGCAGGCATTGGGGCCGCCGCCGACATGGGCGTAGGTGCCGGCCTTGCCGGTCTTCGGGTCCCAGATGCCGATCTCGCTGGCATAGGTGTTGGCGTAGATGACCCGGCCGTCGTCGAGCTCGTAGGGGCCCTCCGGGTGGCCGAGGCCGGTGGTGCAGATCGTCATCGGCTTCTTCACGGCGTTTTCCTCCCTTGCCTCGGCGTCACCACGTGACCATGCCGCCGGTATAGTTGATCGCCTGTCCGGTCATGTAGCCGGACTCCTTCGACAGCAGGAACCAGATCAGCCCGGCGCATTCCTCGGGCGAGGCGCCGCGGCCGAGCGGCACGGTCTTGTTGCGCGCCGCGCTGAGCTCGGCCGCCGTCATGCCGCGGAGCGGGCCGACGGCGTCGAGCACCGCCTCCTGCATCGGCGTGTCGACGATGCCGGGGCAGATCGCGTTGACCCGCACCGGCCGCGAGGCGAGCGCATAGGCGAAGGACCGCGTGATCGACAGGATCGTCGTCTTCGATGCGGCATAGGTCGCGACCTCGATCGTCGAGGCGAGTTTCGCCGACGAGGACGAAAGGTTGACGATGGCGCCGCCCGGCTTCATCCGCGGCCCGATCTTCTGGCAGAGGAAGAAGATCGCCTCGGCGTTGACGGTCTGCACCCGCCGCCATTCCTCGACGGTGACCTCGGTGATCGGCTTGATGAGGATCATGCCGGCGGAATTGACCAGGTAGTCGGCGCCTTCGCCGCGGGCGGCGACCTTGTCGCGATCATCGAGGTCGGCAAGGTCGGCGACCATCGTCTCGCAGCCGGCGGCGGCGAGCTCCTCCAGGCCCGCCGCGTCGCGGTCGACGGCGAGCACGGCAACGCCCTCGGCACCGAGCCGCAGCGCCGCGGCCTTTCCGATGCCGCGCGCTGCCCCGGTCACGATGCCGCGTGGCTGCTCCGAACCCGTCAACCCACTCCCTCCCGCCTGCCGCGCCTCCACGCGCCGCACGACTATATTGAAACGTTATCACATGGCAAGCGGAGGAGCATGCCAATTCGTCGCGCCATGCCGGCTTCGCGACCGGGCCGCGATGGCCGGCCGGCAGCCAAGCCGCGCGCGGCATCGGTGCGGCGCACGGCATGCGCCGCGGCCATCGGGAAGCCAGCCGCCCGGTCGTCGATCGCCCTTGCCACGGCGCGGCACGACGGCTATTCATGGAAACGATATTATCCCACCCGGCGCCTTTCACCCGCCGATAGATCCGGTCTTCTGCAATGGCAAATCCGCGGATTGCCGTCATTCCCGGCGACGGAATCGGCAAGGAAGTGGTCCCCGAGGGCATCCGCGTGGTCGACGCGGCGGGCCGCAAGTGGGGCTTCTCGGTCGCCTGGGAAACCTACGACTGGAACTGCGAGCACTACGAGCGCCACGGCCGGATGATGCCCGAGGACGGGCTGGCCCGGATCGCGGGCCACGATGCGATCTTCCTCGGTGCCATCGGCTGGCCGAACGTGCCGGACCCGGTATCGCTGTGGACGCTCCTGATGCCGATCCGCCGCGATTTCCAGCAATATGCCAATGTCCGGCCGGTCCGCCTGTTCGAGGGTGTGCCGTCGCCGCTCGCCGGCAAGGCGCCCGGCAGCATCGACATGCTGATCGTCCGCGAGAACAACGAGGGCGAATATTCGGAGATCGGCGGCCGGCTCTACAAGGACACCGACTACGAGATGGCGCTCCAGGAATCGGTCTTCACCCGCTTCGGGGTCGACCGGATCATGCGCTATGCCTTCGCCCGCGCCGCCGAGCGGCCGCGGAAGTCGGTGACGGCCGCCACCAAGTCGAACGGTATCATCCACACGCTGCCGTTCTGGGACGAGCGGTTCAAGGTGATCGCGGCCGAGAACCCCGGCATCGCCACGTCGCAGTACCACATCGACATCCTGACGGCCCATTTCGTGCTCCGTCCCGAGCGTTTCGACGTGGTGGTGGCGAGCAACCTCTTCGGCGACATCCTGTCCGACCTGGGCCCGGCGGTCGCCGGCACAATCGGCATCGCGCCGTCGGGCAACATCAACCCGGAGCGGCGTTTTCCCTCGATGTTCGAGCCGGTCCACGGCTCGGCGCCGGACATCGCCGGCAAGAACATCGCCAATCCGATCGGCCAGATCTGGTCGGGGGCGATGATGCTCGAGCATCTTGGCCACAAGGACGCCGCCGACGGCATCGTCGGTGCCATCGAGCGGGTGCTCGCGAGCCGCTCGGTGCTGACACCGGACATGGGGGGCACCGCATCGACGCAGAGCGTGGGCGAGGCGGTCGCGTCGGCGCTCTGAGAAGGACTAGGATGGCCAACGGCGCCCGGGAGGGGGCGCGGAGAAGCCAGGGAGGAAGACGTGGCGGCGATCCCGTTCATCGACACCCATTTTCATCTTCACACGATGATGCATCCGACGCTCCGCTACGGCTGGCTGGAGCGCGATGCGATGCACCCGCTGCTTGGCGCGATCTATTCGATCAAGCCGCCGCAATACGACATCGAGGACTACATCGCGGAGATCCGTTTCGCCAACGTCCCGAAGGCGATCCACGTCGAGGCGGCCGTCGGCACGCCTGACCCGGTCGACGAGACGGCATGGCTCCAGGAGATGGCCGACAAGCACGGCTATCCGCACGGCATCGTCGCCGAGGTCCACCTCGAGCGCCGCGACGCGGAGGCGGTGATCGAGCGGCACCTCCAGTACAAGAACGTCCGCGGCGTCCGCGACTTCGGGCCGGGCGACTA
>JBIQKL010000081.1:13542-17353 GCA_044506555.1 Hyphomicrobiales bacterium
GTCGAGAGCATCCGCCCGTGGGTCATGTCCTCGATCGAGATCTTCGGGCCGGAGCGCATCGTGTTCGGGACCAACTGGCCGGTCGACCGGATGTTCTCGTCCTATCCGGACGTGATCGACGCCTATGCCGAGATCATCGCCGGCTTCTCGCAGGACGAGCAGACGGCGATGTTCTCGCGGAACGCCGAGGCCCTGTTCCGGATCTGAATTCACGAACCGACGAGGGATGGAACCATGACGGACGACTCCGGCGCGACGATCATCGGCGCGCACCATGTCGGCATCAGCGTCGCCGACATCGACGCCGCGCTCAAGTTCTGGGAGGGCTTCCTCGGCCGTCCGGCGCGCTGGCGCACGGTCCTCGACAAACCTTATCTCGGCCGGATCGTCGGCTATCCGGGCATGGTGATGGACGGCGCCTTCGTCGACCTGCCGGGCGGCCTGGTGATCGAGTTGCTGCAGTACCGGACCGCGGACAAGGCGGCCAATCCCGATGCCACCGCCAATCCCGGCAACGTCCATATCTGCCTCCAGGTCGCGGACGGCGCCAAGGCCTGGCAGCGCGCGGTCGACAACGGCGCCCGGCCGATCACGCCGGACGGGCCGGTCGACATCACCCACGGGCCGAACACCGGGGCGCGCGGCGCCTATCTCCGTATCCACGACGGGGTCACCCTCGAGGTGCTCCAGCGGCCGCCGGGGGCAGCATGATCAAGCGCATCAGCCTGGTCCGGCGGAAGCCCGGCATGAGCCGCGAGGCGTTCCTCGCCCACTGGATGGGACCGCATGCCGACATCGTCCGCAACCTGCCGGGGCTCCGCGGCCTCCGCTTCGGCGCCGTCACCCGCTGGCACCCGGAGGAAGCGGCGTGGGACGGGGTCGGCGAGATCTGGTTCGACAGCACCGAGGCAGCCGAGGCCGCGTTTCGCGCCGAGCCGCATATCGGCCGGCTGATCGAGGACCGGAAGCTCTTTCTCGGGGAAGCGCAATGGTGCTTCGTCGATGAGCATACGGCGGTGCGGCCGCCGGCATAGGAAGGGGACGACGATGACGTGGTCGGTCGGAGCGGGGCTCGAGGGCAAGGGCGTCGTCGTCGCCGGCGCCGCCGGGGGGATCGGCCGCGAGGTGGTGGCCGCCTTCGCCGGAGCCGGCGCGCGGGTCGCTGCCGTCGACGTGAGCCAGGAGGCGGTCGACGCGGTAGTGGCGGACCTGCCCGGCGGGCCGCATCTCGCGATCGGCATGGATCTCCGCAAGATCGACGCGCTCGAGCCGATGATCGAGCGGGTGGCGGAAGCCTTCGGCCGCTTCGACGTGCTGGTCGAGGCCGCGGCGGTGCTGGTCCGGCGCAACAGCATCGACGAGGTGACGGAGGAGGACTGGGACTTCCAGCACGACGTCAACCTCAAGGCGGCGTTCTTCCTCAACCGCGCCGCGGCGCGTGTGATGCGCCGCGAGGGACGCGGCGGCCGCATCATCAACTTCACCTCGCAGGGCTTCTGGAGCGGCGGCTACGGCGGCTCGGTAGTCTACGCCGCGACCAAGGGCGGCATCGTCTCGATGACCCGGGGCCTGGCGCGGAGCCTCGCCAAGGACAGGATCACCGTCAACGCCGTATCGCCCGGGGCCGCCGACACCGCGATGATGCGGAGCGGCATGACCGAGGAGGGCCTGCAGGCGGTCGCCGCGCAGATCCCGCTCGGCTACATGGCCGCGCCGAGCGAGCTCGCCGGCACCGTCGTGTTCCTCGCCTCCGATCATGCCGGCTACATCACCGGTGCGACGATCAACGTCAGCGGCGGCTGGCTGATGTACTGAGCGGCGGGCGTGTCGCCGGCCGCGCCTTCGAAAGGATCGAACATGGCTGCCAATGGAGCATTCGCGGGCAGGACCGCATTCGTCACGGGAGCGGCGCGCGGCATCGGCGAGGCGATCGCGGTGGGGCTCCGCGACGAGGGGGCGACGGTCTTCTCGCTCGACCTCAGCGAGCCCGAGACGCGCCACGACGGCATCCGCTACCTTGAGGGCGACGTGACGGACCAGGCCAGCGTCGCCGCCGCCTTCGCGGCGATGGACCAGGAGAGCGACCGGCTCGACGTGCTGGTCAACAACGCCGGCATCCAGCGCGTCGGGCTCGGCCACAAGATGGATTTCGCCGACTGGAACGCGGTGGTCGCCATCCACCTCAACGGCATGTTCCTCTGCTCCGCCGAGGCGATCCGGCGGATGCGGCCGCGGCGGAAGGGCGCGATCGTCTCGATCGCCTCGGTCGCGGGCGTCACCGGCATCCCGGGCCGCGGGCCCTATTCGGCCGCCAAGGCCGGGATCATGAGCCTCACCCGGGTGCTCGCGCTCGAGAACGCCACCGCCGACATTCGCGTCAACGCTGTGGCGCCGGGCTATACCCGAACCAAGATCGTCGAGCAGGCGCTGCTCGACGGATCGATCCGCGAGGAATGGCAGCGCGAGCGGATCCCGATGGACCGGCTCGCCGACCCGCGCGAGATCGCCGATGCCGTGATCTATCTCGCCAGCGACAAGGCGAGCTACATCACCGGCCAGACGCTGGTCGTCGACGGCGGCTGGGCGGTGCAGGGGGTGCATCGCGTGCCCGACTGGCTCGACGCCGACAAGAGCGACGCGTGACCGCCATCGACGGCGCGGGCGGACCGGAGCCGGCGCCGGCCCGCTTCAACATGGCGGCCTATTGCCTTGCGGCCGGCGATGCGAGACAGGCCGAAAAGACCGGGCTGGTCCTGATCGGCGATGCGAATGCGGTCGATGAAGCCGCCCGCTTCACCTTCGCCGAACTCGACGTGGCGGTGCGGCGCGTCGCCGCCGGCCTCGCGGCCGCAGGCTTCCGGCGCGGCGAGCGGCTGGTGATCGCGCTGCCGAACACGCCCGACTACCTGCTCCTGTTCTACGGCGCGATCGCCGCCGGCATCGTGCCGCTGCCGGCCTCCTCGCTGCTCACGCCGGCGGAGGTCGCCTTCCTGGTCGCCGATTGCGGGGCGCGCGCGGTGGCGCTGCCGGACGGCGCCGACGTCGCGGTCGCCGACGCCAAGGTGCTCCGGTCGGCCGAGATCGCTGCGATCGGTGCCGCGCCGCCGGCCCCCGCCTATGCGGACACCGCCGCGGAGGATCCCGCCTTCCTGATCTACACCTCCGGCACCACGCGGCAGCCGAAGGGCGTGCTGCATGCGCACCGGAACGCCTGGGGGCGCCGGCCGACCTATGCCGGCTGGTCGGGTATCGGGCCGGACGACGTCATCCTCCATGCCGGCGCCTTCAACTGGAGCTACACACTCAGCGCCGGCCTTGCCGACCCCTGGGCCAACGGCGCCACCGCCGTCCTCTTCCACGGCGAGCGCACGGCGGACGTCTGGGCGAAGCTGATCGCCGGAACCGGCGCGACTCTCTTCGCCGCCGTGCCCGGTATCTACCGCCAGATGCTGCGGGAAGGGGGCACCGCCGGCGGCACCGGCCGGCTCCGCCACGGGCTCGTCGCCGGCGAGGCGCTTCCGCCGCCGCTGCTCACGGAGTGGCAGGCGACCACCGGCCTCGCGCTCTACGAGGCCTTCGGAATGAGCGAGTGCTCGACCTTCGTCTCGAATCGGCCCGGCATGGCGGTGCGGCCCGGCAGCCCGGGCAGGCCGCAGGCGGGGCGGCGGATCGCGGCGCTGCCGCTCGACGGCGGCGCCGAGCCCCTACCCCCGGGCGAGCACGGGCTGCTCGCGGTGCACCGCTCCGATCCCGGCCTGATGCTCGGTTACTGGCAGCGGCCCGAGGAGGACGCCGCCGTCTTCCGCGGCGA
>JBIQKL010000208.1:0-2563 GCA_044506555.1 Hyphomicrobiales bacterium
CGATGCCGCCGCCAGAGACCCGGCCTGGTCCGAGACCGGCGGCGAGGCCCTCGGCAAAGACGTGCCGCTCGGCCCCTACGCGGTGCTGTTCGCCCGCGACTGAGGGCCGAAATGCCTCGCGTCGGCTTGCCGGATCATAGCAACTGGTATAATGATTAGAGCAACGATAACGACGTGCCGAAAGGGAGGATCGTGACCGCGAACGGCGTCCGTTCGGCCGTTTCCGCCTGCTTTGCCGGCCCCGAGAGCGCCGGATGAGCGAGCGAATCCGCGCCCGCTACCTGATCGAGACGGCCGACGATCCGCGCCGGGCCGTCGAGGTGATGGCGGGCGAGCAATCGTCGGGGACATTCGTCACCCTGCCGGGTGAGACGCCGGAGCTGAAGGAGCGGGCCGGCGCGCGGATCGAGAGCCTGAGCCTTGTCGAGGACGTCGCCTCGCCGAGCCTGCCCGGCGCGAAGACGGGGCCGGTCTATCACCGCTGCGAGGCGGAGCTTTCCTGGCCGATCGGCAATCTCGGCCCGTCGCTGCCCAACCTCGTCGCCACCGTCGCCGGCAATCTGTTCGAGCTGCAGCAGTTTTCCGGGCTCCGCATCCTCGACATCGACCTGCCGCCGTCCTTCGGTGCGCGCTACGCCGGGCCGCAATTCGGTATCCCCGGCACGCGCCGGCTGTCCGGCATCGAATCCGGTCCGCTGATCGGCACCATCGTCAAGCCGAGCGTCGGCCTGTCTCCCGAGGGGACGGCGGAACTGGTGGACGTGCTGGCCGAGGGTGGCATCGACTTCGTCAAGGACGATGAACTGCAGGCCGACGGTCCCGGCTGTCCGTTCGAGGCGCGCGTGCAGGCGGTGATGGCCGTAATCGACCGTCACGCCGACCGGACCGGCAAGAAGGTGATGTACGCCTTCAACGTCACCGGCGACCTGGACGAGATGCGCCGTCGGCACGATCTCGTGGAGGCGGCCGGCGGTACCTGCATCATGGCCAGCCTCAATTCGGTCGGGCTCGTCGGCATGGTCGAGCTTCGCCGCCACGCGCGCCTGCCGATCCACGCCCACCGCAACGGCTGGGGCTACCTGTCGCGGGCGCCGATGCTCGGCTGGTCCTACCCGGCGTGGTCGAAGCTGTGGCGGCTCGCCGGCGCCGACCACATGCACGTCAACGGGCTCCGCAACAAGTTCAGCGAGCCGGACGACAGCGTCATCCGCTCCGCGCGGGACCTGCTCACGCCGATGTTCCCGGAGAAGCCGTGCATCGCAATGCCGGTCTTCTCCTCCGGACAGACCGCGGCCCAGGCCTCCGATACCTATGCCGCACTCGGCAGCGCCGACCTGATCTATGCCGCCGGCGGCGGCATCATGGCCCACCCCGACGGCGTCGCGGCCGGGGTCGCGGCCCTCCGTCAGGCGTGGGACGCGGCGATCGCCGGCGTTGCGCCGGCCGAGTATGCCCGCACCCATCGCGAGCTGGCCGTGGCGCTGGAGGCCCTGGCGCGATGAGCCTGCCCGACGGCCGCCTGGTCGCCTTCTACGGCGACGACTTCACCGGCTCAGCCGCGACGATGGAGGTGCTCACCTTCGCCGGGCTCCCGACCGTGCTGTTCCTCGACGTGCCGACCGAGGCGCAGGTGGCGCGCTTCGCCGGCTATCGCGGCATCGGCATCGCCGGCGTCGCCCGCGCCCGCAGCCCGGCGTGGATGGAGGAGAACCTCCCGGCGGCGTTCGCGGCGCTGGCGAAGCTCGACGCGCCGATCGCGCACTACAAGGTCTGCTCGACCTTCGATTCCGCCCCGCATGTCGGCTCGATCGGCAAGGCCATCGACATCGCCGCGCCGATGCTCGGCGGCGACTGGCATCCGCTGCTCGTGGCGGCGCCGGCCATCCACCGCTACCAGCTCTTCGGCAATCTCTTTGCCACCGTCGACGGCGCGGGCTTCCGCCTCGACCGGCACCCCACCGTCTCGCGCCATCCGACGACGCCGATGGACGAGGCGGACGTCCGGGTGCATCTCGGCCGGCAGACGGAAAAGGCGATCGGGCTCGTCGACTACCTCGCGCTCATCGCCGGCGACGGTGACGCTGCCTTGGCGCGCGCTCGCGACGCGGGCGCCGAGATCGTCGCCATCGACGTGGTCGACGATGCGAGCCTCATCGCGGCGGGACGGCTGATCTGGGAGAACCGCGGCGACCGCCTGTTCGTGATCGGCAGCCAGGGCGTCGAGTACGCGCTGGTCGCCTACTGGCGCGCGGCGGGTTTGCTCGGCGACGCTCCGCCGCCGTGCGCCGCGTCACCGCAGCGCATCGCTGCGGTGTCGGGCTCGTGCTCGCCGGTGACGGCACGGCAGATCGACTGGGCGGAGGCGAACGGCTTCGCCGTCATCCGCCTCGATGCCCCCAGCGCCGTCGATGCCGACCGTTGGGCGGACGCGCTGACGACAGCCATCGCCGCCGCGCGGGCGTCGCTCGCCTCGGGCAGGAGCCCGCTCGTCTACACGGCCCGCGGCTCGGAGGACGATGCGATCCCGGCGCTGAAGCAGGCCGTCCGCGATGCCGGCGTCAGC
>JBIQKL010000082.1:0-16991 GCA_044506555.1 Hyphomicrobiales bacterium
GTCGAAGGAGAACTTGCGGCTGATGCCGACGCCGACGGTCCACTGGTCCCGGGCGCCGTACTTGACGATCGGGCTGTCGCCGGCATCGCCGATCAGGCGGTCCCACGAGCCGCGCACCTGGAAGCGCGTCTTGTCGTCGATCCAGTAGTTGACCTGCGCGGCAAGACCGGCGGTCTTGAAGCCGGCGCCGGCGTCATAAGCGGTCAGCACCTTGCTCCGCGACGCTTCCTTCTGGGTGACGCCGAAATAGGTCTCCATGTAGCCGTCCGAGCCCCAGCTCGTCCGCGGCCCGAAGGCCACCTCGAAGCGGTTGCCCATCGGAATGATGACATCCATGCCGATTTCGCCGGTCTGTCCGCTATAGCCGTTGAAGCCCTGGCGGATGGTGGCGAAGCCGCGGAGCCACTCGTAGCGGAAGCCGGCGCCGACGCCGGCCTCGAACGCCCAGTCGATCTCCTTGGTGCCCTTGAGGCTGTTGTCGTCCGACGCCTCGCGGTTGCCGTTGAGATTGAGCGAGGGATAGACGTAGAAGCCCTTGAGCTTCTGCTCGGTCTGGCCGATCCCGGGGATGAAGAAACGGCCCGCCTCGATGATCGGATACGGCACCAGCATGTAGGTGTCGGCGCCCGGATAGCGCGGCTTCACCAGCCCGCCGGCGCCGAGATTGAGGAGATACTGGGGGCCGTCTTCGGCCGCCATCGCCGTCCCGGCACCAACGGCGAGGACGGTCAGAAGCGACGCAAACCAACGAAACGGCCGGAACATACCGATCCCCCCAAAGAGCCCCATACGTCCCTATAGGGCGACGTCCGTTAGGAAATGCTATACGCGACTTTTCGCCGACTCGCTCACGAAAATGCGGGCCACGGGCATGGTTCCCGCCCGGTGTGGGGACAAGGGCACAGATCGGAGGGGACGAAATGAAATACGGGGCAACCTATCCGAGCCTCAAGGGCCGGACGGTGCTGATCACCGGCGGGGGCAGCGGCATCGGTGAATCGATCGTCGAGCATTTTGCCGCCCAGGGCTCGAAGGTCGGCTTCCTCGACATCAAGGAGACGGAATCGAAGGCGCTCGCCGCGCGCCTCAAGCGGAAGCGCCAGACGGTCCATTTCGAGCCCTGCGACCTCACCGACATCGAATCGCTCCGGAAGGCGATCAAGGCGGTGCGGAAGGCGCTCGGCCCGATCACCATCCTCGTCAACAACGCCGCCCACGACGAGCGCCACCGGCTCGAGGACGTAACGCCGGAATATTTCGACGACCGGATCCGGGTGAACCTCCGCCACCAGTTCTTCGCCATCCAGTCCGTCGTACCGGACATGAAGAAGGCGAAGGGCGGCGCGATCGTCAACATGGGCTCGACGTCGTGGATGCTCGCCGCCCCCGGCATGCCGGTCTACACCGCGGCCAAGGCGGCCGTGCTCGGCCTCACCCGCGGCCTCGCCCACGAGCTCGGCGCATTCAACATCCGGGTCAACTCGATCGCCCCGGGCTGGATCATGACCCAGCGCCAGAAGACGCTGTGGGTCAAGCCGGGATCGATCGAGCAGTTGATGAAGGATCAGTGCCTGCAGCGGACGCTCGAGCCGGCCGACATCGCGCGGGCGGTGCTGTTCTATGCCTCGGACGAGGCGTCGGCCTGCACCAACCAGAGCGTCGTGTTCGACGGCGGCTGGCTCTGAGGGAATCGCGACCCACGGCAATGGGCTCCCGCGCGGACGAGTTGAAGCGGCTGCGCCGTCAGGTGAAGGCGCTGAAGGCGAAGAACAGCCTCCTTCAGCTCTATCCGTCCGACCGCGGCATCCTCAGGCTGATCCGGCGCACCGCGAAGGCGCTGGATCGGTCCACCCGCCCGTCGGCCGGCACGATCCTCGCGGAGTTCTTCGACCAGCTCCCCGATCCGCCGCGGGATTCCCCGGCGAGCGTCATCCTGAGCGGCCCGGTCCGCTCGGGGAAATCGACTGTCGCCAAACTGGTCTGCCTCCAGTCCTCGGCGCTCTACGTCCAGTTCGATCTCTTCGGCCGGCTATGGGTCGGCGAGGACAAGGTGCAGGACGAGGAGATCCTAGCGCTCCTTCTCGAGAATCTCCGCCGCAAGTACCGGCGCGGCGCGCTGATCGAGAGCACGTCGCTGATCTTCAACGGTACCTGCACCGCGGTCGAGATGATCCGGCAATTCGCCGCGGACGACATCCGTACCGTGCTGGTCGGCAGCGCCGAGGCCTCGGTCGAGGAGAAGATCGCGGCACTGCTCGCCCACCACCGGATCAAGCGGAGCTGGACCGAGGACCTCGACGACGACGGCCTCCGCGCCCGCGCCGAGCAGATCGTCGCCCTCAGCGTGACCGCCCGCCGGGTCGCGGCCGAGGCCGGCGTCCCCTATTTCGAGCTCGGCATGGACAGCTTCGGCCGGGACGTGCGCCACGCCGTCAACACCATCATCGACACCTGCGGTTTCGCCTGAGCGCCCGCGAATCCGGCCGTTGACGCCGGCCCACATTGCCGGAACACTGCGCCTCACAACGGCCGACCGGAGGCGCGAAATGGCCGAGGATGCTTCGGCGACGCTTTCCGCCCGGCGCTTCGGGCTCGGCATCGCCTCCTTCGTCGCAGCGTTCCTCACCTACCCGGTGACCGGGGCCTTCATCTTCGTCGGCGCCGGGCCGCGCACCCTTGCCATAGTGATGGCGATCAACTTCATTCTCAACAAGGTCTTCCTGCTCGGCAGCGTCATCATCCTCGGCCGGGCCGGTTTCAACCGTCTCAAGGCCCAGGTGTTCGGCACGTTCCGGGACTACGCCATGCCCGACGAGGTCGGCCCCTGGCGCTACCGGATCGGCCTGGTGATGTTCGTGCTGCCGCTGGTCTTCGCCTGGAAGGCTCCGTACGTCACCGAACTGATGCCGATCCTCGGCCGGCACACGATCGAGAAGGCGGCGATCACCGACGTCATCCTCGTCGCCAGCCTGTTCGTCCTCGGCGGCCGGTTCTGGGACAAGATCAGGGCGCTCTTCGTCCGCGAGGCGACGGTCGCGTTTCCCGCCCGCTGACGCCCGCAAC
The DNA here is from genome assembly GCA_044506555.1 of Hyphomicrobiales bacterium. Classification (GTDB taxonomy): domain Bacteria; phylum Pseudomonadota; class Alphaproteobacteria; order Rhizobiales; family Kaistiaceae; genus Bauldia. The sequence goes on from JBIQKL010000082.1 coordinate 3,064, forward strand.
CTTCGTCGGGCTGCGGCGTTTCGCGTCCGGTCGAACCGGAGGTCGCACATGGAGCTCGAGGGCAGGATGGCACTGGTCACCGGTGCCGGCTCCGGCATCGGCAAGGCGAGCGCGATCCGCCTCGCCGAGGCCGGCGCGAATATCGCCGTCCTCAGCCGCACGGCTGACGAGGTCGAGGCCACGGCGGCACGGATCGAGGCGCTGGGCCGCCGCGCGCTCCGGCTCGTCGCCGATGTCGCCGACGCCGATGCGATGGCCGCCGCCTTCGCCGAGATAAGCGATGCGTTCGGCCGGCTCGACGTGGTCTTCGCCAATGCCGGCATCAACGGCGTCTGGGCGCCGCTCCGCGACCTTCGCTATGCCGAGTGGAACGAGACCATCGCGATCAATCTCGGCGGATCCTTCCTCACCCTCCACCACGCCATACCGCTCATGGAGCAGGCCGGCGGCTCGATCGTGATCACCGCCTCGATCAACGGCACCCGCACCTTCACCAGCGCCGGCGCCACCGCCTACGCGGTGACGAAGGCAGGTCAGGTGGCGCTGGCCCAGATGGCCGCGCTCGAGCTCGCCCGTCACGGCATCCGCGTCAACGTCATCTGCCCGGGCGCGATCGACACCCGGATCGACGAGAACACCGAGCCGCGGAACACCGAAGCGGCGAAGGTCGCCGCGGTCTACCCCGAGGGCAACATACCGTTGACCGGCGGCACGCCCGGAACCGCTGCCGAGGTCGCCGATCTCGTCCTCTTCCTCGCCTCGGACCGATCGCGCCACGTCACCGGCACGCCCGTCTTCATCGACGGCGGCCAGTCGCTCCTGGTGTGACCGGGACGACAGCCCCGCGCCTTCCGCCCCGCCGGCCCCTCTGCTAAGCCTTCGCCACAGTCCCCGTGGAGGCAGCTCATGACGTCGTTCCCGAAACCGCTCGCCGACCTCAAGCCGAACACCTATGCCTTCGAGGTCAATCCGCTGATCAAGCCGACCGGGTTTCGTGAATACGACGCGCGCTGGTGGTACGGCGTGCCCTCTTCCGACAAGACGCCCGAGCTGAACCTGATGGGCGTCACCGCCCTCGGGATGGGCATCGGCACCTACCTGGGCGAGATCGGCGCGCTCCGCGAGGTGGTCACCGGCCACGACTACCGGGCCTATTCGGGCGCCATCAAGACCGCCCTGATCACCGGCCTCCTCGCATCGGGCTGCCGGGTCTACGATATCGGCCTCGCGATGACGCCGATGGCCTATTTCGCCCAGTTCAACCTCGACGTCCCGGCCGTCGCCATGGTCACCGCCTCGCACAACGAGAACGGTTGGACCGGCGTCAAGATGGGCGCCCGCCGGCCGATCACCTTCGGCCCGGACGAGATCGGCCGGGTCAAGGACATCGTCCTCAATAGCGCCTACGACCTCAAGGGCGGCGGTTCCTACGTCTTCGTCGAGGGCTTTGCGGAGCGCTACATCGCCGACCTCACCGCCCGGCCGAAATTCAAGAGGAAGATCAAGGCGGTGGTCGCCTGCGGCAACGGCACCGCGGGCGCCTTCGCCCCGACCGTGCTCGAGCGGCTCGGGGTCGAAGTGATCCCCATGGACGTCACGCTCGACTACAACTTCCCGCGCTACAATCCGAACCCCGAGGACATGGAGATGCTCCATGCCATGGCGGCACGGGTGAAGGAGACCGGTGCCGATATCGGCCTCGGCTTCGACGGCGACGGCGACCGCTGCGGCGTCATCGACAATACCGGGGAGGAGATCTTCGCCGACAAGGTCGGCGTGATGCTCGCCCGCGACCTCTCGGCCCTCCACAAGGGCGCGACCTTCGTCGTCGACGTCAAGTCGACCGGCCTCTACGCCACCGATCCGGTGCTGAAGGCGAACGAGGTCCACCCGGACTACTGGAAGACCGGCCATTCCTACATCAAGCGGCGGGTCAACGAGCTCAATGCCCTCGCTGGCTTCGAGAAGTCCGGTCACTTCTTCTTCAACGCGCCGATCGGGCGCGGCTACGACGACGGCGTCGTCTCGGCGATCGCCGTCCTCGACATGCTCGACCGCAACCCCGACAAGTCGATGGCCGAGCTCAGGAACGCGCTGCCCAAGACCTGGGGCTCGCCGACCATGGCGGCCCATTGCGCCGACGAGACCAAGTACGGCGTCGCCGACGCGGTTCGCGACCGCTTCATAGCCATGAAGGAGAAGGACGAGAAGATCGAGGGCGGCCACGCCATCGCCGATCTCGTCACGGTCAACGGCGTCCGCGTCGTCGCCGACGACGGAAGCTGGGGGCTGGTCCGCGCCTCGTCCAACAAGCCCGAGCTCGTCGTCGTGGTCGAGAGCCCGGTGTCGGAAGCGCGCATGCGCGAGATGTTCAAGGTGGTCGATTCCGCGCTCCGCGAGCATAAGGAAGTCGGCGACTACAACCAGACGATCTGAGCCATGGCCGGGGTCCACCTGTTCGGCCGCATGCCTGACGGCGGCGCCGTCGACGAGGTGACGATCGCCGCCGGCGATCTCACCGCGAAGATCATCACCCTCGGCGCTGTGATCTGCGACGTGCGCCTCGCCGGCGTCGCTCATCCGCTGGTCCTCGGCTTCGACGACCTCGACGGCTACCTCCACCACTCGCCGTTCTTCGGCGCGGTCACGGGGCGCTGCGCCAACCGGATCGGCAATGCGCGCTTCGCGCTCGACGGCCGCGAGTATCCGCTCGTCGCCAACGAGAACAGCCGCACCCAGCTCCACGGCGGTCCGGACGGCTTCGGCCGGCGCAACTGGCGGATCGCGGCCCATGACGGGTCGAGCGTCACCCTGACGCTCACCAGCCCCGACGGCGATCAGGGCTATCCGGGCACGGTCGAGGCGACCTGCCGCTACGCCGTCGAAACGCCGTCGACGCTCCTTTTCGAGGCCGAGGCGACGACCGACGCGCCGACCATCGTCAACCTCGCCCAGCACAGCTACTTCAACCTCGACGGCACTGCCGATATCCTCGACCATCGCGTCCGGATCGACGCCGGCACCTATACGCCGACCGACGAGTACCTCGTCCCCACCGGCGAGATCAGGTCCGTCGACGGCACGCCCTACGACCGGCGGGCCCTCGCGCCGATTCGCCGCGAGGTCGACGGCGGTCGCTTCGTCTACGACATCAACTACGTGGTCGGCACGACGCGGGCTCGGGAGCCTCGGCTCGGCGCGCGTCTGGAAGGCGCCACGAGCAGCATTGCGCTCGACGTCTGGTCGACCGAGCCCGGCCTCCAGTTCTACGACGGCAGCTATGTCGACGTCGCGGTGCCGGGCCTCGACGGCCGGCGCTGCGGCACGAACGCCGGCTGCTGCTTCGAGCCGCAGCTCTACCCCGACGCCCCGAACCACCCGGATTTCCCGAGCGCGGTGCTTCGTCCGGGCGAGACCTACCGCCAGACGACACGCTTCGCCTTTTCGCGTCTCTGACCGTCCCGCAGCGCCCGGCTCCGAGAACACATGCCATGATGGAAGCTGCCGTAAGGGAATTCTTCAAGCGATACGAGAGCTTCTTCAATCGCGCGCTCGGCGGCGACATGCACCTGGACGAGGTCGCGGCGCTCTATGCTTCAGAGTTCATAGCGGCTTCACCTGCCGGGGTCATGGCCGGAAAGAACGACGACCAGTTCACGGAAGTCATGGCGCAGGGCTATGCCCATTACCGGGCGATCGGGACGAAGGAAATGCGGGTACGCGATGTTCGCATCTCCGCCATCGATGACCGCCATTGCGTCGCCCATGTTGCCTGGACAGCGACCTATGCCCGGAAGGATCAACCGGACGTGGCGATAGATTTCGACGTTCACTACTTCGTCCAGGTGCTGGATGAAGAGCCGAAGGTCTTCGGCTGGGTGTCGGGTGACGAACAGGCGCTCTTGAGGGAGCACGGCATCGTCTGAAGTCCGCCTTCCCCGCTTGGCGGCAATTCAAACCGAGCCGCTGGCCGACCGCCGCATCTTCCCCCGTGGTCCCGCTTCGGGCAGGATATCGCAAAGGTCCTTTCACCAGTCTCGACGGTCCCGCATGTCTCTCACTTCCCGTCTCGGCGCGATCGCAGCCGCGGTGTACCTGGCTCTGACGCTCATGGCCGGCGCCGCATGGCGCGACGACCTCACCACGCTCCGGGTCGGCATCCTCGGCGGCGACGACGCCGCCTATCGCGTCGCGACCCTGGAGCCGTTCCGGGTCTATCTCCAGGACAGGACCGGCGTGCCGGTCGAGATCGTCCCGGTTGCCACCTACGACACGCTGATCGATGCGCAGGTGGCGGGCGAACTCGACTACGCCATCTACAGCGCCACAGCCTACGCCACGGCGGTGGTCAAATGCGACTGCGTCGAGGCGTTCGCCGCGCCGCTCGCCGCCGACGGGGCGCTGGGCTTCTACGCGGTGCTCGCCGCCCGCTCCGGCGACGACATCGCCGACCTCGCGGCTGCCGGCGGCAAGCGCCTCGGACTCGGTCCCGCCGACTCGGTCGCCGGCAGCCTCGTCCCGCGCCATGCCTTCGCCGCCGACGAGATCGATCCGGCGACGTTCTTCCTCTCGGTCACCGAATATCCGAGCCCTGAGGCCGCGATCACCGCCCTGCTCCGCGGCGAGGTCGATCTCGCCGCCGCCTGGACGAGCCTGACCGGACCGGCCGCGACCGGCTACGACTTCGGTACGTTCAACCGCATGGTGGAGGACGGGACGCTGTCGATGGACCGCGTCCGCATCGTCTGGCAATCGTCCCTGATTCCCTTCGGCCCGCACGCGATCCGTACGACCCTGCCGGCGGAATTGAAGAGGATTCTCTCCGGCGCGCTGCTCGCCATGGCCCGCGAAGACCCCGAAGCGCTCGATGCGGTCGACCGGCTGGGCTTCGGCGGCGGCGGCTTCGCCTCGCCCGACGCCAGCCTCTATGCGTCGGTCGTCGCCCTGGTCTCCCCGCCCGAAAGCAACTGAGACGTCGACGTCCTCGCGGCATCCTCAACGAATGCTTTCCGGGAATGGTAAAGGAACCGCCAACACCGGGCACCGTGACGACCACGAGAGCGTTGTTTCCAAGTCTATTCAATACTTACGAAATATTCATGCTTAACGGATGGTAATGTTTGGTCCAGGTTGACGGGAATCTGCATTAACTCGCCTGCAGCAAATTGTCCGTATCTGTGAACGGGTCCAAGCCGCAAACAAGAAGCGCGGCGCCGACACCGTCGAACAGGAGTTGCGGACATGAGAACCCCGTTTTCCCGGCCCAACCGCTCCGGCGCGACGGCCATCGAATACGGCCTCATCGCGTCCCTGATCGGCGTCGCCATCGTGCTCGGCGCGGCCACGCTCGGCGGCAAGATCAACGCCGCCCTCAACAGTGCCTCCACGCATCAGCCACTGACCGGCGACGTGCTGGTCGATTCCCGGAGCGGCGGCTGAACCCGGGAGGTCGGTGCGGGCCGCCCCGGCCCGCCCCAGCGTCGATTTCTCCCGTTGTCCCGGCCGCTTCCGGCAGGCATGATCCCGCGCCTTGAGTGCCTGCTGGAGGATCGATGCCGGAGTGTCTCATCGGAGCGGACGCCGCTCCAGACGCCGTTTCCGTCCATGCCGTCTCGCCCGACACGCTCGAGCCCTTCCTGACGGGCGAGGGCGCCGGGTTCGCCGGATTCGTCCGCGCCGCGGGCTGGAAGGCAGGTGCCGGCGCGCTGTTGGCGGTACCTGACGGCGGCGGCGTCGGCTGCTTCCTGTTCGGCCTCGGCAACGACGCGCGCCGGCCGCCGCTCCTGTCCGGACGGCTCGCCACCGGGCTGCCGCCCGGCGATTATGCCCTCGCCTCCGGCTTCGCCGACAATGCCGCCCTCGCCTTCGCGCTCGGCGCCTACCGCTTCACCCGCTACCGCGAGCGGGATCGCGGCCCGCGACTTGTGTTGCCGTCCGGTGCCGACGCAGGCAAGGTCGTCCGCATTGCCGATGCCGTCTACCTCGTCCGCGACCTCATCAACACGCCGGCGAATGCGATGGGCCCGGGCGAATTGGCGCTCGCCGCCGAGGACCTCGCTGCCCGCCACGGCGCCTCGGTCGAGATCACCGCCGGCGACGCGCTCGCCGACGGCTTTCCGCTGATCCACGCGGTCGGCGCCGCCGCGACCGCGGCGCGTGCGCCACGGCTCATCGACATGACGTGGGGCGATGCCGATGCGCCGAAGGTCACGCTGGTCGGCAAGGGCGTCTGCTTCGACACCGGCGGCCTCGACATCAAGCCGTCGGCGGCCATGCTCCTCATGAAGAAGGACATGGGCGGCGCCGCCAACGTGCTCGGCCTCGCCCACATGATCATGGACGCAGGCCTGAAGCTGCGCCTCCGCGTGCTGATCCCGGCGGTCGAGAACGCGATCTCGGGCGCCGCTTTCCGCCCCGGCGACATCTTCCGCAGCCGGAAGGGACTCACCGTCGAGATCGGCAACACCGACGCCGAGGGCCGCCTCGTCCTCGCCGATGCGCTGTCGCTCGCCGCCGAGGAACGCCCGGAGATCCTGGTCGACATGGCGACGCTGACCGGCGCCGCCCGCGTCGCCCTCGGCCCCGAGATCGTGCCGTTCTACACGCGGGACGACGAGCTCGCCGCGAGACTGACCGGTCACGGCGGCACTGAAGCGGATCCGGTCTGGCGGATGCCGCTGTGGCAGCCCTATCTCGCCATGCTCGATTCGCGGATCGCCGACATCAACAATGCCGGTTCGACGCCGTTCGCGGGATCGGTCACCGCGGCGCTGTTCCTGTCGCGCTTCGTGCCGGAGGATCAGCCCTGGCTTCACGCCGACATCTATGCCTGGAACCCGAAGGACGGCCCCGGCCGGCCGGAAGGCGGCGAGGCGCAGGCCATCCGCGCCCTCTACGCTCTCCTCGAATCGCGATACGGCGCTTGAACCGGTGGCGGCCGAGAGGCTTTAATGCGGCCCATTCCGAACCAATTTCGCCCGGGGGCGGAGGATGCCGCTGGATTTCAGGCCGAGCCAGGCGCTCCGTCTCTGGCACGACGTGACCTTCGACCTCGTTCGCGACGGCCGGCCCGACCTGTCCACGCGGCAGATGGCGGTGCTGCTCACCGTCTATCTCGAGCCGCCGCCGCATACGGTCAAGAGCCTCGCCGAGAAGCTCGGCGTCGCCAAGCCGGTGATCACGCGGGCACTCGATTCGATGAGCCGGCTTCGCCTCGTCGGCCGGAAGCGCGACGAGGCCGATCGGCGGAACGTGCATGTCCAGCGCACCGTCGACGGCGCGCTTGCGGTCGAGGGTCTCGGCGATGCGATCATCGCCCGCTATCGTGACCTTCCGCTCTGAGGGTCGGGACATGGCGGCCGGAACCACAGCGCGCCTTCCGGGTTCGTTGACGTTTCCCTCGGCCGGCGACCGCCGGCGCGGTGCATCGGCGTAGCGAAGGGGATTCCGTGCCGTTCGACCAACTCCTGTCGGTCTCGGTCATCGTCGTGATGATGGCGGTCCTGATCTGGGGACGGGTCCGCTACGATATCGTCGCGGTCGGTGCGCTGCTCGTCTCGCTGCTTATCGGCATCGTGCCCCTCGAAGCCGCGTTCTCAGGCTTCAGCAACGACATCGTCATCATCGTCGGCGCCGCGCTGCTCGTCAGCGCCGGCGTGTCGCGTTCCGGCATCACCGAATTCGCGATCAAGCGCCTGGCGCCGAACCTCACCGCCGTCCATGGCCAGCTCGCTTTGCTCGTCGTCGCCGTCGGCGTCATGTCCGCCTTCATCAAGAACATCGGCGCGCTGGCGATCATGATCCCGATCGCCTTCCAGTTCGCCGAACGCTCAAAGGTCTCGCCTTCGGTCTTCCTGATGCCGATGGCCTTTGCGTCACTCCTCGGAGGCATCACCACGCTGATCGGCACCTCGCCGAACATCATCGTCTCGAGCGTGCAACGCGAACTGGGCGAGGCGCCCTTCGGCATGTTCGACTTCGCCCCGGTCGGCGTCGCGGTCGCCGCCGTCGGCTTTGTCTTCCTGATCCTGTTCTATTGGCTGGTGCCCCAACGCAAGCGGGAGGGCGGCGGCATGCACGAGGCGCTCGCCGCCCATACCTACCTGTCGGAAGCCAAGGTCGAGCCGGAATCGGCGATCCGCGGCAAGACCGTCGCCGACCTCCTCAAGCTGGCCAAGGGCAGCGTCACCGTCACATCGATCCTTCGCGGCGGGGTGAGCCTCACCCTCCTTCCCGACGCCACGCTCAAGGACGGCGACCGGCTGCTGATCGAGGGCGACCCGGCCGCCCTCGACAGCCTCATCGCTCAGGCCAAGCTCAGCGTCGCGAGCCAGCGCCGGACGCCGGAGGGCAGGAGCGTCGATGCGGTCGAGGCGGTGGTCGGCGCCGGATCGAGCCTGATCGGCTGGTCGGCCGAATCGCTCGACCTGTTCGACCATCTCGACATCAACCTGCTCGCGATCAGCCGGAAGAGCCAGCGCCTGAGCGCGCCGCCGAGCACGATCCCGCTCGAGCTCGGCGACATCATCATCGTCCAGGGCGACCGCGAATCGCTGCCGAGCCTTCTCCGCGACCTCGGCTGCCTGCCTCTGGCCGAACGGCCGATCCGCCTCGGCAGCGTCCGCCGGGGCATCGTGCCGGTGGCGATCCTCGCCGCCGCGGTCACCGCGACCGCCACCGGCCTCGTCTCGGTCGCCGTCGCCTTCTTCGCCGCCGCCTTCGCCATGGTGCTGCTGGGCGTGGTGCCGGTCCGCGAGGCCTATTCGTCCCTGGACGGCCCGATCCTGGTCATGCTCGCCGCCCTGATCCCGGTCAGCGAATCGCTCCAGCAGACCGGCGCAACCGACGCCATCGCCAGCTTCCTGGCCGAGGTCGGCATGATGCTGCCGCCCTACGGGGCGATCGCGCTCATTCTCGTGGTGGCGATGGCGGTGACGCCGTTCCTCAACAATGCGGCGACGGTGCTGGTGATGGCGCCGATCGCGGCGACCTACGCTACCAACCTGCATCTCCGGCCCGAAGCGTTCCTGATGGCGGTGGCCATCGGCGCCGGCTGCGACTTCCTCACCCCCATCGGCCACCAGTGCAACACCCTGGTGATGAGCCCCGGCGGCTACCGCTTCTCGGATTACCCGCGGCTCGGCGCGCCGTTGTCGATCATCGTCATCCTGGTCGCGGTGCCGATGCTGCTCCTGGTCTGGCCGGTGTGAGGTTCGGGGCCGGGCAACGGTCAGTCGATCGCCCCGTCGGGGCCGAACAGATGATCGACCACGCCGTCCCGGGCGAGCCGTCCCGGCGAGCCCTCCGGCCGCTCGCTGAACCGGACGAGCCGGGCGAAGACGATGGTCCGATCGTCGCGCGTGGCCCATCCGACGTACCATCCGAACGGCTGCCCTTGAAGAAGCCGGCCGTCCGCCCCGCGCTGGATTCCGGCGCCTGTCTTGCCGTAGACACGCCAGGATCCCGAGCGGATGCCTTGATCCAGAAGCTCGACCGTATGCGCGACCGCATCGTCGCTGACCGGAAGCTCGCCTTCGAGCATCCGGGTCAGGAACCCGACCTGCTCGGCCGGCGCGATCTGCAGAGAAGAACTGAGCCATGCGTTCGTCAGCCCGTTCGCCTTGCCGGCATCGCCCGATACGTCGCGGTTGCCGTAGTCGAAGCGGCCGACATAGTCGGCGAAGCGCTCCGCGCCGAGCCGCTCGGTCACCTGTTGCGAGAACCAGACGACCGAGTCACGCAGCCAGGTTTCCGGCGTGGTCGCCTGCCGCCAGGTTGGGATCCAGTCGGCATAGCTTTCCCGGAACGGCCATTCCGGATGGTCTCCGTCCTCGAGGATGCCGGCGTCGAAGCCCATCAGGCTGATCGCGATCTTGAAGGTCGAGGCGGGCGACATGCGCTCGTCGCAGCTTCCCTCCCGCACCAGCGGCTCGGCCGTGCCGATCTCGACCGCCATGGTGCAGACGACGCGCTGTTCGGCAGCGGCGGGCGGCGACAGCATCACCACGGCTGCTCCGACGAGGTAGGTCAGCCAGTTCATCCGTCGCTCCCGCCATGCGCCTCGATTTCAGGGGCGCGATGGTCGGCGGGCACGGTTAACGAGAACTTGCCTTCGGGGCTATTGCGGCGCCGGCGCGGAAGGCCATGCCCGATATCCCCAAGCCATCGTGGTCCCCGCTGCGCACGCTGGCGGTTTCGCCCATCTCGGACGGCCCGGACATTTTTGCCTCCGTCCGCTCTTGAAACTCGGACATTTTTGTCCGATCTTGCAACGACGGGGGCGGAATGGACAAGCGAAGCCGCTTCGTCGCGGAGATCAGGCAGGAGGCGAAGGCTCGTGGCCTGCCCTTCCGCATCGACACCGGGCGCGGCAAGGGCGGCCATGCGATCCTCTGGGTTGGTGAACGGTTCACGACTCTTCCGAGCCGTGAGATCGATCCCAAGACCGCCCGCAAGATCAGGAAGGCGCTGGACATCGATTGACCCGGCCCATCACCAGGAGTTGCTCGCGATGAGAACCTTTGCCTATCCCGCCGTTTTCGAGCCGGGCGAGAGCGATAGTGTCGTCGTGGTCTCGTTTCCCGACGTGCCGGAAGCGATCACCGAAGGTGATGGCATGGATGGTGCGCGGCGAATGGCCGTCGACTCGCTCGGCACCGCCCTCTTGATCTATGTCCGCGCCGGGCGCCCCCTGCCCCAGGCGCGCCGGGCCGGCAAGGATCTCGAGATGGTCGCCGTCGAGCCGGAGGTCGCCGCCAAGCTCGCTGTCCTGATCGCCTTTGCCGATGCTGGCATCAGCCAAAGCGAACTCGCCCGAAGGCTGGTCAAGGACGAGCGCGAGGTGCGTCGCATCCTCGACCCGATGCATCCCACCAAGATCGGCGCGCTCGACCAGGCTCTCCAGGCGCTTGGCCGGCGACTGGTCGTCGGCGTGGAGGCGTTGCCAGCGAAGGCGGCCTGAGCGCCGCCTAGCCGCCGTTGCCGAGGTATCCGCCGGTCCGCAGCGCCTCGACGATGCGGTCGGCGAGCTCCTCCGCCGTGGCCGTCGTCGTGTCGAGCCGGAGGTCGGGGGAGACCGGCGCCTCGTAGGGCGAGTCGATGCCGGTGAAATGCTTGATCTCGCCCGCCCGCGCTTTCTTGTAGAGGCCCTTCGGATCGCGCTCCTCGACCACCGCCAGCGGCGCATCGACGAAGACCTCGAGGAACTCGCCTTCGCCCACCAGGTCGCGCGCCATCTGGCGCTCGGAGCGGAACGGCGAGATGAACGACACCAGCACGATGATGCCGGCGTCGACGAACAGCTTCGCCGTCTCGGCGACGCGGCGGATGTTCTCGACCCGGTCGGCGTCGGTGAAGCCGAGGTCGCGATTGAGCCCGTGGCGGATATTGTCGCCGTCGAGCATGTAGGTGTGCCGCCCCATCAGGTGGAGCTTCGATTCGATCAGGTTCGCGATGGTCGACTTGCCCGCGCCGGAAAGGCCCGTGAACCACAGGATCACCGGCTTCTGCGCCTTGAGATGGGCGCGCGCGGCACGGTCGACGTTCAGCGCCTGCCAGTGGATGTTGGTGGCGCGCCGGAGCCCGAAGCGGATCATCCCGGCCGCCACCGTCGCGTTGGTGAAGCGGTCGATCAGGATGAACGAACCGGTGGTCTTGTTGTCGTCGTAGAGGTCGAAGGCGATCGGCTCCGACAGCGAGAGATTGACCAGCCCGATGTCGTTGAGGCCGAGGGTCTTCGCCGCGAGCGGCTTGAACGACTCGATGTCGACCTGATGCTTGAGGTCGCTGACCGCCGCGCCCACCGTCCGCGCCGCCGATTTCAGCACATAGGGCCGGCCGGGCAGGAGCGGCTCCTCGCTCATCCAGATCAGATGCGCGGCGAGCTGGTCCGACACCTCAGGGCGATGCGTCGGCGCGGCGAGGATGTCGCCGCGCGAGGCGTCGAGCTCGGTGTCGAGGGTGAGCGTCACGCTCATCCCCGAGCCGGCCTCGTCGCGGTCTCCGTCGAGGGTGACGATGCGGGCCACCGATGCCGTCTGGCCGGTCCGCGCCACCACGATCCGGTCGCCGGGCCGGACCCGGCCGCCGGCCAGCATGCCGGCATAGCCGCGGAACGTGGCGTTCGGCCGGTTCACCCACTGGACGGGGAGACGGAGCGGCTTGTCGCGGCTGCCGTCCTCGACCGTCACGGTCTCGAGGTGGCCGAGGAGGGTCGGCCCCGCATACCAGGGCGTCTGCGCGCTCTTCTCGATGACGTTGTCGCCGTAGCGGGCCGAGAGCGGGATCGTGACGATCGACTCGAAGTCGAACTGCCCGGCGAACTCGGCGAAGACGTCGCGGATCTCGTTGAAACGCGCCTCGTCGAAGCCGGTGAGGTCGATCTTGTTGACCGCGAGCACGACGTGGCGGATGCCGAGCAGCGAGACGATGAAGGCATGCCGCTTGGTCTGGGTCAGGATGCCGGCCTGGGCGTCGACCAGCAGCACCGCCAGGTCGGAATTGGACGCTCCGGTCGCCATGTTGCGGGTGTACTGCTCGTGGCCGGGCGTGTCGGCGACGATGAAGCGCCGGCGCTCGGTGGCGAAGTAGCGGTAGGCGACGTCGATGGTGATGCCCTGCTCGCGCTCGGCGACGAGGCCGTCGACCAGCAGCGCGAAGTCGATGTCGCCCTCGGTCGTGCCGAACTTCGCCGAGTCCGACTGGAGAGTGGCGAGTTGGTCCTCGAACAGCTTCTTCGAATCGTAGAGCAGCCGCCCGATCAGCGTCGACTTGCCGTCGTCCACCGAGCCGCAGGTCAGGAATCGGAGCAGGTCCTTGCTCTCGTTCTCGGCAAGGAAGGCGGCGAAGGCATCCGTCTCCGGCATGGTGTGCGCCATCAGAAGTAGCCCTCGCGCTTCTTCATTTCCATCGCGCCGGCCTCGTCATGATCGATCAGGCGGCCCTGCCGCTCGGATGTCCGGGCCACGAACATCTCGCCGACGATCGCCGACAGTGTCGTCGCGTCCGATTCGATCGCCGCGGTGAGCGGATAGCAGCCGAGCGTGCGGAACCGCACCAGCCGCATCTCCGGCTTCTCGCCGGGCAGGAGCTTCATCCGCTCGTCGTCGACCATCAGGAGCTGCCCGCTCCGGGTGACCACCGGCCGCTCGGCGGCGAAGTAGAGCGGCACGATGTCGATGCCCTCGGCGAGGATGTACTGCCAGATGTCGAGCTCGGTCCAGTTGGAGATCGGGAAGACGCGGATCGATTCGCCCGGCCTCACCCGCGTATTGTAGAGCGACCAGAGTTCCGGCCGCTGGTTCTTGGGGTCCCAGGCATGGCTCGCCGAGCGGAACGAGAAGACGCGCTCCTTGGCGCGGCTCTTCTCCTCGTCGCGGCGGGCGCCGCCGAAGGCCGCATCGTACTTGCCGAGATCGAGCGCCTGCTTGAGCGCCTCGGTCTTCATCACCTGCGTATAATAGGAGGAACCGTGGTCGAACGGATTGATATTGCGCGCCTTGCCGTCCTGGTTGGTATGGACGACGAGGTTCAGCCCGTACTTCCGCGCCGTCTCGTCGCGGAACCGGATCATCTCGCGGAACTTCCACGTGGTGTCGACGTGAAGCAGCGGGAACGGCGGCGGCGCCGGGAAGAACGCCTTCCGCGCCAGATGCAGCATCACCGACGAGTCCTTGCCGATGGAATAGAGCATCACCGGCCGCTCGAAATTGGCCACCACCTCGCGCATGATGAAGATGGCTTCCGCTTCAAGCCGCTGGAGGTGCGGCAGAGGCTGGTTCATCGGTTGCTGATCCCTGGAGATTTACGCGGGCGGACCCTAACCACTTTCTCGTTGCCGGCTCAAGCATCGAAAGCGCGGCATTCGGCTCCGCGGCGCGCTGGTTTGGCGCGATCGGGACGGTTTCGGAAAAGAGTTTGCGGAATGGGGG
>JBIQKL010000083.1:0-1454 GCA_044506555.1 Hyphomicrobiales bacterium
GGATCGTAGCTGCCGATCGCCGCGCGCGGCTCGATGGCGAAGGGGACGACGCGGTTGTTGACGATCTCGAGCCTGGTGATGTGCTTGGCCTTGCCGAGCGCCGCCCTGGTCTCATCCTCGTTGCCGAGGCCCCAGCGGAAGATGAGGTTGTTCGGCGCCTCGGGGTGGATCTGCGGCGAGGCAGGATCCTGCGCCTTGGCCGGGTTCACGACAGCCGGCAGCGCCTCGTATTCGACCTGCACCTTGTCGGCTGCGTCGCGGGCGAGGTTGCGGGTCTCGGCCACCACCACGGCGACGATGTCGCCGACATAGCGGGCGACGTCGCGGGCGACCGCCGGATGGGCTCCGGCGTTCATCGGCGAGCCGTCCTTGGAGTGGATCATCCAGCCGCAGATCAGGCCGCCGATGCGGTCGTCGGCAAGGTCGGCGCCGGTCAGCACGGCGACGACGCCGGGCGAGGCGGCCGCTTCCGCCGTATCGATCGACACGATGCGGGCATGGGCGTGCGGCGAGCGGACGAACTGCGCGTGCGTCATCCCCTGGAGCGCGATGTCGTCCGTGTACCGGCCCTTGCCGGTGATGAACCGCTTGTCTTCCTTGCGAAGGACGCGGGCGCCAATTCCGTCGTTGGCCATAATCATAACCTCCCCACAACCATCAATCGTTCTGCCGTCGGCGCGGGATTCCTCCGACCCGGCGCGCCGTAGTCCCCAGCTACATTCCGGCGGCGCCCGCCTGGATCGACTTCACGATGTTGTGGTAGCCGGTGCAGCGGCAGATGTTGCCCTCGAGCTCGTGGCGGACCGTGTCCTCGTCGAGGCTCTTGCCGAGCCGGTTCACCATGTCGACCGCGGTCATGATCATGCCCGGCGTGCAGAAGCCGCACTGGAGGCCGTGGTTCTCGTGGAAAGCCTGCTGCATCGGATGCAGCGTGCCGTTGGTGGCGAGCCCTTCGATGGTGGTGATGGCGACGCCGTCGGCCTGGGCCGCCAGCATCGTGCAGGACTTCACCGCCTTGCCGTCGACATGCACGACGCAGGCGCCGCACTGCGACGTGTCGCAGCCGACATGGGTGCCGGTGAGCCCCAGCTTCTCGCGCAGCAATTGAACGAGCAGGGTGCGGTCCTCGACATCCGCCGAGACCGATTTCCCGTTCACCGTCATGGACACCGAAGTCATGAGTGTCTTCCTCCTTCACGTGTCGCCGGCGTTGCCGCCGGCAATTCGGTTCCCTCTGCGCCTCACCTGAAGATCAGGATCAGCACGATGACCACGATCAGCGCTAGGAGGCCCCACATGTAGGGGCCGCCGAGCACGCCCTTGGCGGCGGCTTCCTCGAGGCGCTCCTCGACCGCCTCGGCGGTCACCTCCGGGTCGCCGATCACGTCGGCGACGACGGCGGTCTCGCCGTTGTCGTCCAGGGTCGGCGCGAGCGGCGGCGCCTCGGCCACCGG
>JBIQKL010000083.1:1554-16918 GCA_044506555.1 Hyphomicrobiales bacterium
GCGGCGAAGAACTGGTCCGCCATCTGCTTTGCGGTGGCGTCGATCAGGCGGGCGCCGATCTGGGCGAGCTTGCCGCCGACCTGGGCGTTGACCTTGTAGGCGAGGACCGTGCCGTCACCGTCGGGACGAAGCGCCACGTCGGCGCCGCCCTTGGCGAAGCCGGCGACGCCGCCCTTCCCCTCGCCGGAGATGGTGTAGCCGTTGGGCGGGTCGATGTTGGACAGCGTGACGTTGCCCTTGAAGGTCGCCTTGACCGGGCCGACCTTGGCCAGCACCGTCGCGGTCATCTCGGTATCCGACGTCTTCTCCAGCGACTGGCAGCCCGGAATCGAGGCCTTGAGGATGGCCGGATCGTTTAGGGCGGCCCAGACCTTCTCCTGGCTTGCCGGGATCCGGTTCTCTCCTGACATTTCCATAATGGGCAGTGTCCGGGATGGTCGACGGGCGGCGGCTTGTCGAACGTGGGTTGCGGGCGGAGGCCGGCCGGCGGCCGTCCTTTGAAGTGTTCCAGAACTGTTTGTCGCATGCCCGCGACGGCGTCGGCAAGGGTTGGATTTGCCACCGGCGCACCGCTACATAGGCGCGGACGGGGACGGCAAGGGGTCGCGGCGGACCAGATGACGAAGGGGGAGGCCGGGACGGCGGGCAAGCCGCCGATGGCGATGGAGCGCGGGGCTCGGCTCGCGGCCCGTGCTCCGGTGATGCTCGAGACGGCGGGCTGGGGCGACTACGCGCTCCTCGATTCGGGCCATGGCCGGAAACTCGAGCGCTACGGCAAGTACCGCATCGTCCGCCCGGAGGAGCAGGCGATCTGGACCCCTCGCCTCGCCGCCGGGGAGTGGGATTCGGCCGACGCGACCTTCGTCGGAATCGGCGACGAGGAGGCCGACGGCCGCTGGCGCTACCGGAAGCCGATTCCCGAGACCTGGCCGCTGTCCTACGACGGCATCGGTTTCCTCGGGCGGTTCACGTCGTTCCGCCACGTCGGGGTCTTCCCCGAGCAGGCGGCGCACTGGGAATGGATGCGCGACCGCATCGCCGCGGCGCGCCGCCGTCCGCGTGTGCTCAACCTTTTCGCCTATACCGGCATCGCCTCGCTGGTCGCGGCCAAGGCCGGCGCCGATGTGGTGCATATCGACGCATCGAAGAAGGCGATCGGCTGGGCCCGCGAGAACCAGGCGGTGGCCGGGCTCAACGACCTTCCGATCCGCTGGATCTGCGAGGACGCCGTCCGCTTCGTCGAGCGCGAGCAGCGCCGCGGCAGCCGCTACGACGGCATCGTGCTCGATCCGCCGAAGTTCGGCCGCGGGCCCAAGGGCGAAGTCTGGGACCTGTTCGCCGGCCTGCCGCCGCTGCTCCGGGCCTGCGTCTCGCTGCTCGCTGACGATCCGCTGTTCCTGACCCTCACCGCCTACTCGATCCGCTCCTCGTTCCTCTCGATCCACGAGCTCTCCGCCGAGTGCCTCGCCGGGCGGCGCGGCACGCTCGAATCGGGGGAACTGGTGATCCGCGAAGGGGGGCAAAACGGTCGCGGCCTCTCGACGTCGCTGTTCTCCCGGTGGGCGCCGTGAGCGGCGCCCTCGCGACGGTGCGTGCTTCGAGGCTCGGGCTGTCGCCCTCGCACCTCAGCACGGCGAGGTGGAAGTCCGTCCTGCTATGGACTGGATACCGCCGTCGCCATGCTGAGGTTCTTCGCGGGACGCGAAGCCTCGAAGCGCACACGGCGCGACTGCCTTCGGCGGGGGGCGCCCCATGACGGAAAAGGCTACGACCGTCCCGCCCGGACGTGTGGTGCACGTCACCAGCCTCGCCAATCCGATCGTCAAGGAGGTGCGCGGCCTGGCGCTCGCCAAGAACCGCAAGGCGAGTCGGCTGTTCGTCGCCGAGGGCCTGAAGCTCGTCGCCGATGCAATCGACGCAGGCTGGCGGATCCGGACCCTGATCCATGCCGCGCGCGTCGGCAACGAGGCGCTGGTCGAGCGGCTCAGCGCCACGGCGCGGACTCGCGGCGCCGACATCGTCTCGGTCAACGAGCCGGTGCTGGTGAAAATCGCCCGGCGCGAGAACCCCCAGACCGTCATCGGCGTGTTCGAGCAGCGGCTCGTCCCTGCGCCCGAGATCCGGCTCCGCGACAGCGACGTCTGGGTGGCGCTGGAGGCGGTGAGAGACCCCGGCAATCTCGGCACCATCATCCGCACCGTCGATGCCGTCGGCGGAGCGGGGGTCATCCTGGTCGGCGATACGGTCGATCCCTTCTCGGTGGAGGCGGTCCGGGCGACGATGGGGTCAATCTTCCACGTGCCGCTCGCCCGCATGAATCTCGGCGAGTTCCAGGCGCTCCGCGCCCGCTGGCCCGGCACCGTGGCGGGCACCCACCTCGCCGCGACGACGGATTATCGCACTGCGGCCTACCAAGGGCCGGTGATGGTGGTGATGGGCGGCGAGCAGGCCGGGCTCACCCCGGCGATGGCGGCGGCCTGCACGACGCTGGTCAAGATCCCGATGGCGGGGCGGGCCGATTCGCTCAACCTCGCCATCGCCGCCGGAATCATGCTGTTCGAGGTCATGCGCGAGCGGCTGAGGATCGATGGCTGAGACGCACCGCCCGCCGGGGCCGCTTTCCTGGCTCGGCCTCGCGGTGATCGCCGCGACGGTCGCGATCGACCAGGTCTCGAAGCAGTGGGCCGAGGCCAACCTCGCCGCCGGCGACGCGATCGACGTCCTGCCGGTCCTGACGCTCTACCGCGTCCACAATCCCGGCATCGCCTTCAGCTTCCTCGCCGACTTCGGCGGCCTGCCGCTGATCGTCATCACCGTCGCCGTGATGGCGATCGTGCTGGTCTTCTGGGCGACCGCCCGGGACGGCGGGCGCTGGGCCGCCGCCGGCTACGCGCTGATCATCGGCGGCGCGCTCGGCAACCTCGTCGACCGCGTGCTCTACGGCCACGTGGTCGACTTCCTGCTCCTCCATGTGGGCGACCGGACCCTGTTCGTCTTCAACCTCGCCGATACGGCGCTGACGCTGGGTCCGGCGATCTTGATCGCCGTCTATCTCTTCGCCGGGCGGCGCCTGGCTTCGGGAGACCCGGACGGCACGGGCTGAGCCTACCGCTCGGTGAGGGCGGCGTCGCCGAACAGGTGCTTCTCGATATCGGGGACGGGATGGGAGGCGAGATCCTTGTCGATCTCGGCCACCATCGCATCCTTGACGTGCTGGCTGAAGGCCTTGCGCAGCACGCCGAGGGCCCGGGGCGGCGCGACGATCACGAGATGCGACACCTCCTTCGCCTGGACGGCCCTGTCGAGCCGCGTCGCGAGCGCCTTGAGGAATTCCTGCTCCTCCTGGTCGTGCCAGTCGGTCTGATCCATCGCGCTCCGCGCGGTGCCGACGCTGTGCTGCGTGCGGCCGGGACGGTCGGTGCCGAGCGTGGCGGTCGATGCGTCCTCGACCTCGAGCGCCGACCGGGTTCGCAGATCCGGATATTCGGCGTCGCCGACGTTCTCGAGCACGATCGTCTTCCGCCCGTCGCAGACCACGACCCAGGCGCCTTGCTTCAGCTTGAGACTCATGTTGCCTCCTGTTCCGGTGGAACCGCAACGCGGCCTGCCATCCGTCAGTTCCGTCGGATGAAAGTCACCGCTGGTTAACCACTCCGATGCCCAATGGCACATGACGCACATAGCGATTCTGATTGGCGTCACACAGGGGGGCATATGGGGAACGTCATTCCTTTCCGGCGTCGGGAGGAACTCGAATGCGACGAGGACGGCATCGACCTGCTGACCGCGGTCGACGCGGCGATCCGTGACCTGAGGGAGATTTCAGCCCGCTGGGAGGAGGAAGCCTCGCGGCGCCAGGCCGTCGACTGCCTCAAGATGCTCGAGCGCGCCTTCGCCACCGCCTACTAGTCCCGCGCCCGCTCTGGGGCTCGGCCGGGCGGAAAAGGGCGTTGCGGCTGCCTTAAAAGCAGGGATGCACAACGCTGTCCTATCCCCTATTATCGCCGCCCTGATCACGATGCGCGGCAGGTCCGCGGGTCCTGCGCCGGGAAAGGGCGGCCTTGCGCCGCGCAGAAGAAGGGAGACCGAGTGGTGGATGTCGAACTCAGGGGCGTGAAGAAGAACTATGGTCCGGTAACGGCGATCCAGAACCTCGACCTGTCCGTCGCGAAGGGCGAGTTCTGCGCGCTGCTCGGCCCCTCGGGATGCGGCAAGTCCACCCTGCTTCGGATGATCGCGGGGCTCGAGGCGGTCACCGAGGGCACGATCCTGATCGGCGGCGTCGACGTCACCCACGTGCCGCCGGCCAAGCGCCGGATCGCCATGGTCTTCCAGTCCTACGCGCTCTATCCGCACATGACGGTGCGCCAGAACATCTCGTTCTCGCTCCGCGTCGCGAAGGCGCCGAAGGACCTGATCGAACGGCGGACCAACGAGGTGGCGAAGATGCTCCAGCTCGAGCAGCTGCTCGACAGGAAGCCCGCCCAGCTCTCCGGCGGCCAGCGCCAGCGCGTCGCCATCGGCCGCGCCCTGGTCCGCGAGCCGGAGGTGTTCCTGTTCGACGAACCGCTGTCGAACCTCGACGCCATGCTCCGCGTCCAGATGCGGATCGAGATCGCCAAGCTCCACAACGACCTCAAGTCGACGATGATCTACGTCACCCACGACCAGGTCGAGGCGATGACGCTCGCCGACAAGATCGTCGTGCTCGACCACGGCGTCATCTCGCAGATCGGCGCCCCGATGGACCTCTACCTCCAGCCCGAGAACAAGTTCGTCGCCTCGTTCATCGGCTCGCCGACCATGAATTTCGTGCCGGCCGAGGTGAAGCAGGCGGAGGGCTCGACCGCCGAGCTCGACCTCAAGGGCGGCGGCCACATCAAGCTCACCACCCGCAAGGGGCCGGCCAAGCCCAATGGCGGCTTCGAGGTCGGCATCCGGCCCGAGCACATCGACCTCGGCGAGGCCGGCGCGGCCAACGTCAACCTCCCCGGCAAGATCCAGATCGTCGAGCATCTGGGCAACGCGACCATCATGTATGTCGACACGCCGGCCGGTCAGATCGTGGTCCAGGAGGAGGGCAATTCGCGGGCGAGCGCCGGCGAGAATGTCGGGGTGATCTTCGACCCCTCGCGCTGCCACGTGTTCGCCGCGAACGGACTCGTGGTCTGACGCGGCGCCGGCCCCTCGCGGGCCGGCAAGGGGCGAATCCGGGGCCGGAACGCGGCCCGTGCCGGAGCAGGGTTGGCGGGAGTCCGCCAATCCTGTAAGCTTGCGCCATATTTTCCGCGTAATGATGGTGACAAGGCTCCCGGCATCCTAACCCTGGGCTGAGGGTTCGCCTGCCCGCCTTAGACGGAGCTCAAGACCATGCCGACGATCGCTCTGGTCGACGACGATCGCAACATCCTTGCTTCTGTCTCCATCGCTCTCGAATCCGAGGGCTATCGCGTCCAGACCTATACCGACGGCTCGTCCGCCCTCGACGGCTTCCAGACCGCGATGCCGGACCTCGCCATCCTCGACATCAAGATGCCGCGCATGGACGGCATGGAGCTGCTTCGCCGGCTCCGCCAGAAGACCGACCTCCCGGTGATCTTCCTCACCTCCAAGGACGACGAGATCGACGAGCTGTTCGGCCTCAAGATGGGCGCCGACGACTTCATCAAGAAGCCGTTCTCGCAGCGGCTCCTGGTCGAGCGGGTCAAGGCCGTGCTGCGTCGCTTCCAGCCGCGCGACGCTTCCGCGCCGAAGCAGACCGAGGCGGCGAAGGTCCTCGACCGCGGCGCCCTCTCGATGGACCAGGAGCGGCACACCTGCACGTGGAACACCCAGCCGGTGACGCTCACCGTCACCGAGTTCCTGATCCTCTACGCGCTGGCCCACCGGCCCGGCGTGGTGAAGAGCCGGAACGCGCTGATGGATGCGGCCTACGACGATCAGGTCTATGTTGACGACCGGACGATCGACAGCCACATCAAGCGGCTCCGCAAGAAGTTCAAGGTCGTCGATCCCGAATTCGACATGATCGAGACCCTCTATGGCGTGGGCTATCGATTCAAGGAAGTCTGACGGCGGATAGGATGCCGTCGACGGAACCGATGACGGCAACGACCGAAGACCAGACCGAGCGCGATACGCAGGCCGACGACGCCGTCGAGACGCGGTCCCGGAGCCTGCTCGGCGGCCTGAGCCGGTTCGTCGGCTTCCACGTCTTCTCGAGCCTGACCCGCCGCATCATCGTCGTGAACCTCGCGGCGCTGATCGTGCTGGTCTCCGGCATCCTCTACGTCAACCAGTTCCGCGCCGGCCTCACCGACGCGCGGGTGGCGAGCCTCCTGGTCCAGGGCGAGATCATCGCCGGCGCCCTCGCCGCCTCCTCGACCATGGCGCCGAGCCCGATGGCGATCGATCCCGACCGGCTGCTCGAGCTCGCGATCGGCCAGGGCGCGACCCCGACCGACGACGTCTTCGACGCCTACGAGTTCGGCATCAATCCCGAGCGCGCCGCCCCCATCCTCCGCCGCCTGGTCTCCCCGACCCGGACGCGGGCGCGGATCTACGACCGCGACGGCGCGCTGGTCATCGACTCGCGCCACCTCTTCGCCCGCGGCCAGATCCTCGGCATGGAGCTGCCGGAGCCGCTGGCGACGGACAAGTCGCTGGTCGACAATGTGTGGCAGACCATCAACCTGTGGCTCCAGCGCAGCGACCTGCCGCTCTACAAGGAGCTCGGCTCGTCCAACGGCAAGGGCTATTCCGAGGTGTCGAGCGCGCTCGACGGCAGCTCGCGGAGCATCGTCCGGGTCACCGAGCGGGGCGAGCTGATCGTCTCGGTCGCGGTACCGATCCAGCGCTACGGAACGATCTACGGCTCGCTTCTCCTCTCGACCGAGGCCGGCGACATCGATGCCATCGTCCATGCCGAGCGGCTCGCCATCGTCCGCGTCTTCGTGGTCGCGGCGTCGGTGACCGTGCTGCTCTCGATCCTGCTCGCCGGCACCATCGCGGCGCCGCTCCGCCGCCTCGCCGATGCGGCCGACCGGGTCCGCCACGGCGGCATGACATCGCGGCCGGAGATCCCCGACTACAGTCACCGCGGCGACGAGATCGGCCATCTCAGCCAGGCGGTCCGCGACATGACCGGTGCCCTCTACAACCGCATCGAGGCGATCGAGAGCTTCGCCGCGGACGTGGCGCACGAGCTCAAGAACCCGCTGACCTCGCTCCGGAGCGCCGTCGAGACGCTGCCGCTCGCCCGCACCGAGGAGGCCAAGGCGCGGCTCGCCGCGATCATCCAGCACGACGTGCGGCGTCTCGACCGCCTGATCAGCGACATCTCCAACGCCTCGCGTCTCGACGCCGAACTGGCGCGCCAGGACGCCACGCCGGTGAACATCCGGACCGTGCTCGAGACGGTGGTCGGTATGATGCGCGACACCACGCCCGCCGACGGTCCGAAGTTCCAGCTCGACATCGCCAAGGCGGAGCCGGAAGCCTACTTCGTCGGCGGTCACGACATCCGGCTCGGCCAGGTGTTCAGCAACCTCATCGACAATGCGCGCTCGTTCTGCCGGAAGGACGGCACGGTCCGCGTCCGGCTCCGGCCGCTCAAGGCGGGCGGCGTCGAGGTCAGCGTCGAGGACGACGGTCCCGGCATCCGCGACGACCAGTTCGAGCGCATCTTCGAGCGCTTCTACACCGACCGATCCGACCAGGAATCCTTCGGTCAGAATTCCGGCCTCGGCCTCTCGATCTCGAAGCAGATCGTCGACGCCTATCACGGCACGATTATCGCCGAGAACCGCACCCGCCCGGCCGCGGCTGCCGGCGAGCCGCCGGAGGTGCTCGGCGCCCGCTTCGTCGTCCGGCTCCCGGAATGACCGGGAACGACACCGTGCACGCGTCCGCCGTCGCCGTCGGCGATCGCGGCATCTTGATCCGCGGCCCGTCCGGCAGCGGCAAGTCGTCGCTGGTGCTCGGCCTGATCGACCGCGACCCCGACACCACGCGCCTTGTCGCCGACGACCGCTTGTCGCTTGTGGCGGAGCGGGGACGCCTGGTCGCGACCGCGCCGCCGGCGATCGCGGGGAAACTCGAGGTTCGCGGCCAGGGCATCTTCGAAATGCCCTATCTTTCGCCATGCAGCATGGACCTCGTGGTCGATCTGCTCCCGGCCGCGGCGTGTCCCCGCTTCCCCGACGAGCGCGACCGCACGGTCGCCATAAACGGCGTGCGGCTGCCGCGTCTGATGCTGCCCGCGGGATCGGCGGACGGGGTCGCGAGGGTACGTTTTGCCCTCGCCCGGGCGGTGGCGGAGCATGCCGCCTGACGCATGCGGCCCACGCAAGCCTCTTGCGTTGCGGAATCGATTGGTGAAGATAGCCGCCCGGCACGGACCGCCGGCCGGGGCACCGTCCACCGGTGACCGACGCAACAGGACCGAGGCGGGAAGAACCAGGTCGAGATGATCGGACTAGTTCTCGTGACCCACGGCAGGCTGGCCGTGGAGTTCCGTGCGGCGCTCGAGCACGTGGTCGGCCCGCAGACGCAGATCGAAACCGTGTCGATCGGACCGGAGGATGACGTCGAGCGGCGGCGGCAGGACATCCTCGACGCCGTTGCGCAGGTCGACGACGGCTCCGGAGTGATCCTCCTCACCGACATGTTCGGGGGTACGCCGTCCAACCTCGCCATCTCGGTGATGGAGGCCGAGCGGGTCGAGGTGATCGCCGGCGTCAACCTGCCGATGCTGATCAAGCTTGCCCGCGTGCGCGCCGAGATGCCGCTCGCCGATGCGGTGACGGCGGCGCAGGAGGCCGGGCGGAAATACATCAATGTCGCCAGCCAGGTGCTCAGCGGAAAATGATCGCCGGCATGCATCAAAGCAGCCTGCTTCACCGTGACCTGACCATCGTCAACAAGCGCGGCCTGCACGCCCGCGCCTCCGCCCGCTTCGTGCAGACCGCGGAGCGCTTCGACGCCGAGATCACGGTGACCAAGGATGCCACCACCGTCGGCGGCACCTCGATCATGGGCCTGATGATGCTCGCCGCCGGACCCGGCTCGGTGATCCAGGTCGCGGCCGAGGGACCCGAAGCCAATGCGGCGCTGGAGGCGATCGCGGCGCTGATCGCCGACTATTTCGGCGAAGGCGGCTGAGGGCCGGCATCGGACCACGGCTGGCATCGTCGACGCTGCCGCGCTAACCTCGGGGCTCAGCTCTTCCCTCGCGCATGGGGTCTCCCGACATGAAGACGGACGCCGTCACGCCAGCGGACCTTGCCCGGTCCGTGATCGCCGTGCCGCCGCTTGCGCGGGCCGCCAACGGCGCCGTTTCGATCGCCGAGAACCAGAAGATCGTCCAATGGATGGCGTCGGGCGGCATCTCGACATTCCTCTATGGCGGCAACGCCAACTTCTACAATCTCGGCCTGCTCGAATACCCGGTGGCGCTGGAGGTGATCGCCGGGATCGCCCCCGCCGGCGCCTGGATCATCCCCTCCATCGGGCCGGACTTCGGCAAGGCGCTCGACCAGGTCGCGGTGCTGAAGTCGTTCGGGTTCCCCACCGCGATGGCGCTGCCGATGCCGGCGGCAACGCGTCCCGAAGGCGTCGCGACCGGGCTCCGCCGCCTCGCTGATGCCTATGGCAGGCCGCTGGTTGCCTATGTCCGTAACGAGGGCTATCTCGCCGTCCGCGACATCGCCGCGCTGATCGCCGATGGCGTCCTCGCCTCGGTCAAGTACGCCGTCGAAGGCCGCGAGGACCCTGCCGACGACCCCTTCCTCGCCGCGATCGTCGCGGCCGCCGGGCCCGAGCGAATCGTCTCCGGCATGGGCGAGCGTCCGGCCCTGGCGCATCTCCGCACCTTCGGTCTCGTCGGCTTCACCTCCGGGTCGGTCACCATCGCGCCGCACCTGTCGAGCGCCATGCACGCCGCGCTGAAGGCACGCGACTACGCCGCCGCCGAGGCGATTCGCCAGAAATTCCTCGCTTTCGAGGACGAGCGCGACGCCCATTCGCAGATCGTCGTGCTCCACGAGGGCGTCCGCCTCGCCGGCATCGCCGACACCGGCCCGCTCCAGCCCTACCTCGCCAGTCTGGTGCCCGACACGGTCGCCGCGGTTGGCGCGGCCGCGCAGGCCCTCCACGAAGACAACGCGCGCCACCTCCGTCGCGCCGCAGCCTGAAGCATCCCCTCGGGAGAGAAACGCCATGACCTACATTCCGGCGGCCGACCGCTACGAAAAGCTCGCCTACCGTCACACCGGCCGGAGCGGCCTCAGGCTGCCGCCGATCTCATTCGGGCTGTGGCACAATTTCGGTGAGAACGCGACCGCCGCGCGGGCGCGGACGATGCTCCACACCGCCTTCGACAACGGCATCACCCATTTCGACCTCGCCAACAATTACGGCCCGCCGCCGGGCGCCGCCGAGACCTTCTTCGGCGACGTGCTCCGCACCGATTTCCGGGGGCTTCGCGACGAGCTGGTGATCTCGACCAAGGCCGGCTACCGGATGTGGCCCGGCCCCTACGGCGAGTGGGGCAGCCGCAAGTACCTGCTCTCGAGCCTCGACCAGAGCCTCAAGCGGATGGGGCTCGACTATGTCGACATCTTCTATTCCCACCGCGTCGACCCGAACACGCCGCTCGAGGAGACGATGGGAGCGCTCGACACCGCCGTCCGCCAGGGCAAGGCGCTGTACGTCGGCATCTCGTCCTACAATTCGCAGCGCACCGCGGAAGCGGCGCGGATCCTCCGCGAGCTCGGCACGCCGCTGCTCATCCACCAGCCGAGCTACTCGATGCTCAACCGCTGGATCGAGGAGGACCGGCTCCTCGACACGCTGGAGCAGGCCGGCGCGGGCTGCATCGTCTTCTCGCCGCTCGCCCAGGGCATGCTGACCGACAAGTACCTCGACGGCGTGCCGACCGACAGCCGCGCCGCGAGCGGCACCCCGGCCTGGCGGGAGGGCTTCCTCACCGAGGAGAACCTCGCCGCGATCCGCGGCCTCGCCGGCGTGGCCAGGCGGCGTGGCCAGACGCTGGCCCAGATGGCGCTCGCCTGGGCGCTCCGCGACCCGCGGGTGACCACGGCGCTGATCGGCGCAAGCCGGCCGGAACAGATCGTCGACGCCGTCGGCGCCGTGGCCAATCCGACCTTCACCGCGGAAGAGCTCGCCGAGATCGACCGCTTCGCGCAGGATGGCGGCATCAACATCTGGAAGGCGTCGTCGACGTCGTAAGAATGGCGTCGGGCGCGCACCTCTACCGGCCGCGCGCGCCCCACACCCGCAACGGCACGTGCTCCGCCATATGCATGAAATCGCGATCCGTGGTGAGCATCGTCAGGTCGTTGCCGATGCAGAGCTGCGCCAGGATCGCGTCCACCGTTCCGACTTGCGCGCCGCGCTGCCGGCAGGTGGTGCGCAGCACTGCGGCGAGGACATGATCCTCCCGGCTCGGCATGAGGAAAGCGAGCGCCGTGAAGCGGTCGAGGATCGCCTCGCGCGCTCGTGGCCCAGAGAAACCCTGCAGCAGTTCCTGCAGGACGAGGCCGGTCGAGACGACGACATCACCGCGCTCGAGTGCCGCAGCGAGCGTCGCCACTTCCGGGACAATTTCCGGCCTGTCACGCCGGAACGCGAGCGACCACACGCCGGTGTCGACGCAGAGGCTCAACCGCGATCCCGCTCGGCCCTGTAGTCGTACGCCTCATCCCAATCGAGCTTGCCGAACAGCTCGACCAGCCGCTTCTGCTGCCGGCGGGCGATGAACTCCTCCAACGCCTTGGTGACGGCCGCCTTCTTGGTGCGCTCGCCGCTCACCTCCAGGGCGCGCCGGATCAGCTCCGGGTCCAGGGAAAGATTGGTCGCCATGCGTGAATCTCCACACACATCCCCACACATTGGTGCCCATGCATGCAAGTCGCGCCATGGTGCCTTTCCGGTTCGGAATCACGGCCGCCCGCCGGAGGAGCGAATCGTGACGGGCACACAAAAAGCCGCTGCGGCCGGCCGTTGCGTCCGCCGGCCAACGATGCCATGTCATCTGCGACATGATCATCTGTTCCTGCAACGTCATCACCAAGGCGCGCATCCTGGCCGCCGCCGACGCGGTGGCGCGGGAGAGGCCCGGGCTGCCGGTGACGCCCGGCCGGATCTTCCGCGCGCTCGGGGCGCGCCCGCAATGCGGTACCTGCTTCGGCATGATCCGCCGCATCATTGCCGATGCGGGCATCGCCTTCACCTGTCCCGAACCGATCGCGACCGTGGCGGACGTGGAACTCGTCGAGGTCGTGGAGATCGTCGAAGTCGAGGTGACGACGGTCGAGATCACGTTTGACCCCACCGCCAAGGTGGCCTAACCTTAGAAAAGTTCAAAACTGAGGAAGACCGCCATGAAGGGTGACGTCAAGGTCATCGACTATCTCAACCAGTCCCTCCGTCACGAACTGACCGCGGTCAACCAGTACTGGCTGCACTACCGGCTGCTCGAGGACTGGGGCTACCAGAAGCTCGCCAAGAAAGAGCGGAAGGAATCGATCGAGGAGATGCAGCACGCCGACAAGCTGGTGGACCGCATCGTTTTCCTCGAGGGCTTCCCCAACATGCAGCAGCTCAATCCGCTGCGCATCGGGCAGAACCTCAAGGAGGTGCTGGAGGCCGACCTCGAAGGCGAGTACGACGCGCGCCGCCTCTATACCGAGGCGCGCGAGGTGTGCCGCGTCGCCAACGACTTCGTTTCGATGGACCTGTTCGAGGACCTGCTCAAGGACGAGGAGGGCCACATCAATTTCCTCGAGACGCAGCTCCGCCTCCTGGGCGAGATCGGCGCCGAGCGCTACGGCCTCCTCCAGGCCGAAAGCGCCGACGACGCGGAGTAAGGCCGTCACGGACGCTACGCCGGGCGCCGGCAGGACCGGCCGCCGCTTTCGCCTGACGGAGCTGTGCGCTTCGTGGAAGCGGGCGGCGGCTTCGCCCGGGATCCCGTTACGCCTTCGACACCCCGTAATAGTCCAGATACCAGTCGGTGAAGCGCCGGATACCCTCCTCGACGGAGACCTTCGGGCGGTAGCCCAGCTCTTCGACCAGATCGCCGGTGTCGGCATGGGTGTCCGGAACGTCTCCCGCCTGCATCGGCAGCAGTTCCCGCTTCGCGGTTCGGCCGAGCTGGCGCTCGAGGGCCGCGATGTAGTCGTCGAGGCGGACCGGCGTGCCGTTCCCGAGATTGTAGATGCGGAACGGCGCGCGGCTGGTCGCGGGGTCGGGTCGGTCCCCGTTCCAGTCGGGGTCGGCACGGGCGATCGCGTCGCTCGCCCGGACGACGCCCTCGACGATGTCGTCGATATAGGTGAAGTCGCGGCTGTGCTTGCCGTGGTTGAAGACCGTGATCGGCTCGTCGGCGAGGATGGCGCGGGTGAACTTGAAGAACGCCATGTCCGGCCGGCCCCATGGCCCGTAGACGGTGAAGAAGCGGAGGCCGGTGGTCGGCAGCGCGAACAGCGACGAATAGGCGTGCGCCATCAGCTCGTTCGCCCGCTTCGTCGCGGCATAGAGCTGGAGCGGATGATCGGCGATCGCGTGTTCGCTGAGCGGCATCGCGGTGTTGGCGCCGTAGACGCTCGAGCTCGAAGCATAGGTGAGGTGCGGGACCTGCGAGTGCCGGCACGCCTCGAGGATGTTGAGGAAGCCGACGACGTTGCTTTCGACGTAGCTCCGCGGGTGGTCGAGGCTGTATCGGACGCCGGCCTGCGCCGCGAGGTTGATCACCCGATCGAATTTCGTGTCGGCGAAACAGGCCTCGACCGCGGCGCGGTCGGTGAGGTCCCCGCGGATGAAGCGATACGCGGCGCCGCCGGCCTCGTCCAGGATCGCGAGCCGGGCCTCCTTCAGCCGCGGATCGTAATACGCGTTGAGGTTGTCCAAGCCGACGACCTCGTCGCCGCGGGCAAGCAGCGCCCGCGCCACGTGGAAGCCGATGAAGCCGGCATTGCCGGTGACCAGTACTCTCACGTCAACCCCTTTGGCTTCCGGCCGCCCGTTCTTCGGTGTCGGCTACCGGCCCCGCGCGCTCGAACTTCCGGGCAAGGCGGCTTATTCCAGACCTTCCGGACACTCAAGCCGTCTCGCACGCGGCCGACAACGGCGACGACGACGGAGTCGCGATGCGGGAGCTTGCAGGATCGTGACGGCGCGGCTGCGGTGCGTCGGATTGAGGCCTGAGGTCTGGGATCGTCATGACCACAGCGCCTATGGGCGGCCGTGCGAACTCGTTGCCGGTGTTCGACTACTCGAGCTCCTCCGGCGGTGAAATCAGGTTGATGGCGCGCCAGCCGTCTTCGGTTACCGTCCAGCGGTCCTTCCCGCTCCGTTCGAGGAGGCCCATCGCGACCAGTTCGGCGAGCCATTGCCTGACCTCCCGGCTCGCAGGCGGCGCCCCCATCCGCTCTCGAATGTCGGCCAGGGCAGCGGCATCCTCCTCGCGCTCGGCGACGCTCGCGGCGACGGCGTGAAGGGCGCGATCGAGATCTGCAGGCAGCAGCGCCATTTCCGTGCCCTATCGCATCGTCGGCGGACAATCCGTCCAAAATGCCGGAAGCTTCGGACGGCTCCGCGAGGTCCCCGCTATGCGTCCTTCGGCAGGACCGAGCGGACTCTCGCGATGAAGATATGGAACTCCTGCATGAAGGTGCGAAGGAACTCGGCGGTGCCTTCGTTGGTCACTTCGCCGTCGTCGGCGATCAGCCCGGGCGTGAACTGGATATATGCTTCCGGCGCATTCATCTGCGGCGAGTTGCAGAAGCTGAGGACGCTGCGAAGGCTCTGCTGGGCGACGGCCGTGCCGATCGCGCCCGGCGACGCGCCGATCACGGCGGACGGTTTTCGGGCGAACGAGTTCTTGCCGTAGGGGCGGCTCGCCCAGTCGATCGCATTCTTCAGTCCGCCCGGGATGGAACGGTTGTATTCGGGCGTGACGAACAGCACGGCGTCGACGGCGGCAATGGCGTCCTTGAAGGCCCGGCCGGCCGGCGGATAGTCCGGATCATAGTCATAGCTGTAGAGAGGCAGGTCCTTGAAGGCGATCTCCGACATCGCGAGTTCGGGCGGCGCCAGCCGCACCAGCGCTTTCGCAAGCTTTCGGTTGATCGATTCCCGGGCGAGACTGCCGATGAAATATCCGACTTTGTGCGTGGTCATGGGAAGTCTCCCGACTTTAGCGAGACCCATGCATAACATGGAGCTCACGGCTTTGTTGCGCCGTCCGATCGGACACGCAGGCCCTCGACCGTCCGCGAAACGAGGGAACTCCAGGTCAGCCGCGACGGCCCTGCCCACGCTTGCGGACGGTCTCGTGGGC
>JBIQKL010000084.1:0-13500 GCA_044506555.1 Hyphomicrobiales bacterium
TCGACCGGCCGGCGGCGCAGACGCTCAAGGAGCGCCGGCGTGAACGGCCGGCCCGCCGACGGCATCTCGGCGCTGCCCGGCACGTCGGCGAACACGGTCTGGTAGGCCGAGAGCGGCGGATAAGGCGGCGTCAGGTACTCGTAGCGGATCGGCTCGCCCTCGTCGGTCATCGCCCGCTCGACGCTGCCGTCGAAAGCGACGAAGGCGAGGCGCGGCACGCCAGGGAACGGCGCCAGCAGACGGGCGGGAATGCCGGCCGCCTCGAAGCGCTCGCCGATCGCGAGCCGGACCGGCCCTTCGATCGCCGGGCTCCGGCGCGGCTCGGCCAGCCACAGCCGCTCGCCGTAGCGGGTGGCGAGGTTGAGCGTGAAGCGGCCGGAGCGCGCGGAGGCGGGCAGGCTCGCCGGCAGCGTCGCGCTGGTGTTGACGACCAGCACCGTGCCCGGCGGCAGGATGTCGGGCAGATCGCGGAAGACGGCATGCTCGTGGCGGGCGCCGCGGCTCACGAGCAGCCGGACGCCGTCGCGCGGTACGCCCCGCGCCTCGGGCGGAGCGACCGCGGCCGGACCGATACGGCCGGCGGCGGTGAATGCATCGTCGATCCTCATGCCGCGAGCTCCCACGCCTCGCCCTGCGCCGCGAAGCGCCGGCCGGAGATGCGAGACGGCTCCTGCGCCAGGAGCCAGGCGAAGAACGGCAGCGTGTCGTCGGGCAGCGGCCTGTCGGAGATATCCTCGCCCGGATAGGCGGCCTGATGCATGGCGGTCCGCATGTCGCCCGGATCGACCGCGACCACGCCGACGCCGCGCTCGGCGAGCTCGTTGGCGAGGGTGAGCGACAGGAGGTCGAGCGCGGCCTTGCTGGCGCCGTAGCCGCCCCAGCCCGGATAGCCGCCGGTCGCCGCGTCGCTCGAGATGTCGACCACCAGCCCGCCACGTTTTTCGAGGAGCGGCAGCGCAAGCTGGACCAGCCCGAGCGGAGCCAGGACGTTGACGCCGAAGATATCCTCGAGGGCGAGCAGCGGCAGCTCGGACAACGGCGGCAGCGGCGTCGGTCCCAGCGTCGAGGCGTTGTTGACGAGCAGGTCGAGGCCGCCGAGCGACGCCGCGGCCGCGACGAGCCGCTCGCGGTGCGCGGGATCGGCGACGTCGCCCGCAATCGCCGCGATGCGCCCGCCGCTCGCGTCAAGGCCGCGGGCGGTCGTCTCGAGCACGTCCGCGTCGCGCGCCGTCAGCACGAGGTCGTAGCGCTGGCCGGCGAGGAAGCGGGCGAGCACCGCCCCCAGGCCGCGGCTCGCACCGGTGATCAGGGCGATTCGATTCATCGTGATCCTCCGTCTGTCGCGGGTCCGCGCCTTCGACGCGAGCCGCCATCGCCATGACAGATACAAGTTCAAGTTAACTTGAGATCAAGTCCGGAATATGCTGGACTGGCGAAATGGAGAGGACGATCACCATCGGCGAGGTGGCGCGGCGGAGCGGGGTCGCCGCCTCGGCGCTCCGCTTCTACGAGGAGCGCGGCCTGATCGCGTCGGAGCGCCACGGCGCCGGACACCGCCGCTATCCGCGCGCCGTGCTCCGGCGGATCGCCTTCGTCGTCTTCGCGCAGAAGGTGGGATTGACGCTGGACGAGATCGGCGCCGAACTCGCCAAGCTGCCGGCCGACCATGTCCCCGGCCGGAGCGACTGGGCCCGACTCTCCCGCGGCTGGTCGGAGCGGATCGACCGACGCATCGCCGAGCTCGAGCGGCTGAAGGCGGGGCTTACCGAGTGCATCGGCTGCGGCTGCCTGTCGCTCGACCGCTGCCGTCTCGCCAACCCCGACGACCGGGCGGCGCGCTCCGGGCCGGGTCCGCGCTACTGGATCGGCTGAGCGTCAGCGGAACAGCCGGAGCACGCGGCGAAAGAAGCCGCCGATGCCGGCCTTGCCATGGCGGCGCGGCGGCGTCTTCCGCTCCGCCTGCGGCGCGAGCTCATCCGCCACGGCATCTGCCGCGCGGAGGCCCATCCAGGATTCCGGGTCGGTGATGATACGCATCGCTCTCGGCCTTTCCGTTTCGGCGCATGAGCTACTGGCCGCTTATGGCCATTGCATGACCAGTGCGGACCGGCAGTGAACCGCGTCACAATCCGGTCGCTTCGGGCGCGCAGAGAGGCATGAAGGGCTTTCGAATCCGGTCCGGAATGCCATATTGGGGAACCGGCACGAGAAGCGAGGGGAACTGCCATGGTTGACGCCACCGCGACCACATCGGTCGTCAAGACGCCGCTCCAATATCTCGACAAGGCGATGAACAGTCTCCGTGACCTGGGGCTGGTCAAGGACGGCGCCTCGACGCAGGACGCCCCGATCACCGGCCTCCTCGAGAAGATCTCCGACCTTGAGCCGGACAAGATCGCGGTCATCTCGCGCACCCTCGGCCAGATGTCGGTGTTCAACGAGGTGGTGCGCGAGCAGATCTCGGAGATGTCGATCGGCCAGCGTTACGAGGAGATCACCAACCAGTTCAACTCGATCCGCGACGACGCCAAGGCGATGGTCGACCAGATCTCCGACGGCAAGCTCGACGTGTGGGAGCGGGCGACCAATGCCTGGATGAAGATCTCGCGGGGCGATATCGCCAACCGCTTCGACAAGATCCGCGACACCTACATCTCCGTCGCCAAGGATACCAAGGACAACATCGAGCGCGAGCACATAATCCTCGAGGCCTATCTCGACTTTCGCGGCGCCCTGAAGCAGTCGGAGGTCGCCGCCCTCGAGGTGCTGAAGGTGGCCGAAGCCCGGCTGAACGAGGCGAAGAACGAGCTCGGCAAAGCGGCGGATGCGGTCAAGAACTACGCCGGCGAGGACCCGGCGGAGCGGGCGAAGCTCGAGCTGTTCCGCGACGAGAAGCTCCGCGCCATGCAGAGCGAGGACGGCCGCTACCAGGTGGCCAAGGACCTCGCCGACAATCTCACCATCGGCTACAACACGTCCGAGGTGATCATGGCGCGGCTGACCCAGACCACCAGCGCCAAGGAACGCGTCTACCAGCAGGCGGTATCGTTCTTCACCACCAACGAATCGGTGCTGACCGCGCTCAAGGCGTCGTTCACCGGCATGTTCGGCCTCCATGAATCGACCGAGACGCTCAACCGCATGAAGGAGGGCGTGTCGAAGTCGATCGAGGTGCTCTCCGAGATCGGCGGCAAGATCCAGGAGGAGGCGCTGAAGGCCGGCTACGGCCCGACCATCCGCGCCGACGCGGTCAAGAAGCTGGTCGACTCCGTCGTCACCTTTCAAGAGCGCTCCGGCGAGATCATCGCCGAGATGCGGACGCTCGCGACCAAGAACTCCGAGGAGATCCGCGACGCCGTCGAGGAAGGCAAGAAGCGGATGGCCCGGCTCGCGGCGGAAGGCAACGCACTCACCGTAAATGGCTGACACGGCGACCGCGCCGGCGCCCCGCGCGCCGGAGGCAAAGCTCGACGACCTCATGCTCGCGATGGACGTGGTCGACACGCTCCGTCACGAGGAGACCCTGGTCGAGAAGGAGCTGAGCCAGGACATGCGCGACGAGGCGCTGAAGAAGCGCCTCCGCGAGATCTACGAGAGCCAGGGGCTGACGGTCACCGACCGGATCCTCGACGAGGGCATCGAGGCGCTCAAGGAGAGCCGCTTCGCCTATACGCCGCCGCCGCCGAGCTTCGCCACGACCATGGCGAAGATCTGGATCCGCCGGAGATTCTTCGGGCCGCTCTTCGCGATCCTCGTCGCGCTCATCGTCATCGTCGTCGGCTGGCAGATCTATCGCGCTGGCGAGGCTGCACGGATCGCCGAGCAGATCCGGGTCGAGATCACCGAGACGCTGCCGACAGCGCTCGCCACGAGCGCCGATGCGGCGCGCGCCGCGGCGACCGACCCCGATGCAATCGCGCAAATCGATACGCTGGTCGCCTCGGGCGAGGCCGCGCAGAAGGCAGGCGACGCCGATGCGATGCGGCAGGCCATCTCGGACCTCGACGCGCTCCGCGCCAGGCTCGTCCAGACCTACCAGCTCCGGATCGTCTCGCGGCCGGGCGAGGACACCGGCGTGTTCCGCATCCCCGACGTCAACGAGGATGCACGGAACTACTACATCATCGTCGAGCCGGTGACGCCGGCCGGCGAAGTGCTGTCGCTGCCCGTGGTCAACCAGGAGGACGGCCGCACCTACACCGTATCGAAGTGGGGCGTGCGCGTGCCGGAGGCCACCTACGCTGCGGTCGGCGAGGACAAGAGCGACGACGGCATCGTCCAGGACAACATCCTCGGCGAGAAGCCGCAGGGCACGCTCAAGGTCACGTACCTGATGCCGGTCGAGGCCGGCGCGATCACCGAATGGTAGGCCGATGATCTCGTCCCGACAGGCGCTGTCCCAGCTCGAGCAGGCGATCCTCGGCGTCCGCCGCGACGAGGACCGGCTCGTCGCCATGCTCAAGTCGGCGACCGAGGAGACCACGCGCCTCCGAGCCCGCCAGGCCGACGCCTACAAGGCGCTCGCCCGGCTCCGTCTGGACGAGTTGCAGGCCAGCAAGGTGACCCGCGACCTCGACGCCGCCGAACGCGACGCGCTCGCGGCGATCGAACGCGGCAAGGCGGCGCTGGCCGACATCGCCACCAGGCGCAGCGCCCTGGTGGAGAAGATTTCCGCCGGCGAGAAGACGCTCGACGAGCGCTCCGACCGTCTCGAGAAAGCGATCGACGCCATCGATGCGCTCAGCGACCGGACCAAGGCCCGGCTCGCCACCGACCCCGCCTGGACCGCTGCCCGCGACAGGGTCAGGGACGCCGAGGCGAAGGCGGCAGCTTCTGCCGAGAAGGCGGCGCAGGCGGAAAAGGATCTCGCCGAGAAGCGCAAGCCCTACGATGCCGATCCGCTCTTCACCTACCTCTGGCAGCGCGGCTACGGCACCTCGGCCTATCGCGCCGGCTTCATCGCCCGCTTCTTCGACGCGAAGGTCGCGAAACTCGTCGGCTACGACAAGGCGCGGCGCGACTTCTACATGCTCACCGAGATCCCGGTCCGGCTCCGCGAGCATGCGACCCGGCTCGACGAGGCCATCGCCGAGGCCAAGAGCGCGCTGGTCGCGCTGGAACGCCGCGGGCTCGAGGCCGACGGCGTCGCCGCGCTCGAGGCGGAAGCCGCCGCGGCCGACGAGGCGCGGACATCGTTCGCCGCCGAGCTCGACGGCCTGAAGAACGAGCTCACCGCGCTCGACAAGGAGCAGGCGGAACTGCTCGACCCGGCCGGATCGCAGTCGCTGTCGAAGCCGATCGAGGCGCTCGCGGCCGCCCTCGCCCGCACCGACCTCGCAACCCTCCACCGGGAGGCGCTCAAGACGCCGACGCCGGAGGACGAGCGGATCGTCGCCACGCTCCGCGAGATCGAGCCGGCGCTCCGCCGCCGCGAGGCGGAGCAGGAGGAAGTGCGGAAGACGTCCGTCGAGCTGGCCCGCAAGCGCACCGAGCTCGAGGCGTCGCGCCAGAACTACTACCGGCAGGGCTACGACGACCCGCGCGGCCGGTTCTCCAACGGTCCCGACATCGGCAGCGTCATCGGCGGCATGCTCGGCGGGATGCTGTCGTCGCGGAACCTCGACGATGCCTTCGGCCGCGGCTGGTCGAATCCGTCACGCGGCTCCGGCTCGACCTTCGGCGGCGGCATCCGCTTCCCCAGCGGCGGCTCGTCGTGGTCGCGGCCCTCCCGGCCCTCGCGGCCTTCTGCTCCCTCGCGGCCGTCCCGCCCGAGCGGCGGATTCCGCACCGGCGGCCGGTTCTAGGGACTCGGATCGGTCATCCGGCCGTCGCACGCCCGTCATGGAGCGCGGCTAGGGTCGATCGCGTTGAGAGTCGTTAAGAGTAGCGTCACCCAAGTTGTAATCGTCCCGGCCGGCGCTGCGGTTTTGCGTGCGCCGGCCGGTTCCGTTGCCGGATGACGGACATCGCGTGCTTTAGAGGCCCGCTGACGGCAGGCCCTTTCGGATGTCGGCAGCCCCGGCAATCGCTGTGAGCACGGCGGCGGCGACCAGGGCCGCATGGCGCGACTCCTTCGAACGACGAGCGCCTTCGCCGACGGCTGACAGACGGCACCTGTTCCTTTTCCTTGACTTCCGGCCGGCGAGACGCTTATTTCGCCGCCGAATTCGACGCGCTTGATCCTTCGAGCCGCCGACCGGGACGCTGATCCCGGAGGTCACCGTCCGCCAGCGCGATGCGCCCGCGGGCGCGATCGGCGCTTGGCTGGTGATGGCGGCCGAATGAACTACATCTTCGTCAACCCGGCTTCGCCGGGGTCCATCGCAAAACCGTTGCGATGGCCATGTCGGCGGTGGATTCCGGCCTCGGCCGGGATGACGGAAAGGCAAGCGGAACGCGATGTTTGACACCCTCTCGGAACGGATCGGATCGGTCCTCGACCGGCTGACGCGGCGCGGCTCGCTCACCGAGACCGATGTCGGGGAGGCGATGCGCGAGGTGCGCCGTGCCCTGATCGAGGCCGATGTCGCGCTCGACGTGGTGCGCTCCTTCACCGACAAGGTCCGGACCAAGGCAGTCGGCCAGGACGTCATCCGTTCGGTCACGCCGGGCCAGATGGTGGTCAAGATCGTCCACGACGAGCTCGTGGAGATGCTGGGCACCGAGGCGAAGCCCGTGGACCTCAACGCCCCCGCCCCGGTGCCGGTGATGCTGGTCGGCCTCCAGGGCTCGGGCAAGACGACGACCGCGGCCAAGCTCGCCAAACGCCTCACCGAGCGCGACAAGCGGAAGGTCCTGATGGCCTCGCTCGACACGCGGCGTCCGGCGGCGCAGGAGCAGCTCCGCGTGCTCGGCCAGCAGGCCGGCATCGACACGCTGCCGATCGTCGCCGGCCAGCTCCCGGTCGAGATCGGCCGCCGCGCGCTGACCGCGGCGCGCCTCGGCGGCTACGACGTGGTGATCCTCGACACCGCCGGCCGGACCCATATCGACGAGTCCCTGATGGCCGAGATGGCCGAGATCAAGCGGGACACCGATCCGCACGAGATCCTGCTCGTCGCCGATTCCCTCACCGGCCAGGACGCGGTCAACCTCGCGAAGTCCTTCGACGAGCGGGTCGGCGTCACCGGCATCGTACTGACCCGTGTCGACGGCGACGGGCGCGGCGGCGCGGCGCTCTCGATGCGCGCCGTTACCGGCAAGCCGATCAAGCTGCTCGGCACCGGCGAGCGGCTGGACGGGCTCGAGGACTTCGACCCCGAACGCATCGCCGGCCGCATCCTCGGCATGGGCGACATCGTCGGCCTGGTCGAGAAGGCCGCGGCCAATCTCGACGCGGAGAAAGCCGCCAAGGCCGCCGAGCGGATGCGCAAGGGCGTCTTCGACCTCGACGACCTCGCCGAGCAGCTCGGCCAGATGGCGAAGATCGGCGGCATGTCGGGCGTGATGGGGCTCCTCCCCGGCGTCGGCAAGATGAAGCGCCAGATCGATGCCCTCGGCATCGACGACGGAGTCTTCCGCCGCCAGCAGGCGATCATCTCCTCGATGACCAGGGTCGAGCGGAAGAACCCCGACATCCTCAAGGCATCGCGGAAGAAGCGTATCGCCGCCGGCTCCGGGACCAGGGTCGAGGAGATCAACAAGCTTCTCAAGATGCATCGCCAGATGGCCGACATGATGAAGGCCATGGGCAAGGGCAAGGGCGTGTTCGGCAAGATGGGCGCTATGGCGGGCATGGGCGGCGGGATGCCGCCGATGGACCCGGCGGCGCTGCAGCAGCTCGCCCGCGGCGGCGGCATGCCGGGCGGTCTTCCCGGCCTTCCGGGCGGCATGCCGGGCCTGCCTCCCGGTCTCGGCAGCGGCCTGCCCGGGCTACCCGGCTTTCCGAAGAAGAAGTGAGGGGGGGAATCAGGATGACCACGGCCAATGACGACGTCGAACGCGCCCGGGTGCTGCTCAGCGAGCTCCGCGCCTCGATCGACAACATCGATGCGGCGATCGTCTACATGCTCGCCGAACGCTTCCGCTGCACCGAGGAGGTGAGCCGCCTCAAGGCCACGCACAAGCTGCCGCCGGGCGACCCGACCCGGGAGGCCGAGCAGGTGACGCGGCTTCGCCGGCTCGCCCAGGACGCCCGCTTCAACCCCGACTTCACCGAAGTGTACCTGAACTTCATCATCGCGCACGTCATCCGCCACCACGAGGCGGTGGCGGCGGGCGACAAGTCCGCCGACCTGATCGCCCCGTCGGCCTGACGCGCGGGAATCACCCACCAGACAGAGAAAACATCCCACCCCAGGAGAGTACCCGAGATGTCCCTGAAACTCCGCCTTGCCCGTGCCGGCGCCAAGAAGCGCCCGTTCTATCGCATCGTCGTCGCCGACTCGCGCAGCCCGCGCGACGGCCGCTTCATCGAGGTGGTCGGCACCTGGAACCCGATCCTGCCGAAGGGGGACGAGAAGCGCGTGGTGCTCAACGTCGAGC
Organism: Hyphomicrobiales bacterium; assembly: GCA_044506555.1. Taxonomy (GTDB): domain Bacteria; phylum Pseudomonadota; class Alphaproteobacteria; order Rhizobiales; family Kaistiaceae; genus Bauldia. Next base: position 8,485 of record JBIQKL010000084.1, read on the forward strand.
GCATCAAGCACTGGCAGGGCGTCGGCGCCCAGCCGACCGACCGCGTGCTCCGCTTCCTCGACGCCGCCGGTCTCGCCAAGCGCGACCCGCGCAACAACCCGCAGAAGGCGGAGCCGGGCAAGAAGGCGCAGGAGCGTGCTGCCGCAGCCGCCGAGAAGGACGCCAAGGCTGCCGAGGAGGCTTCGGCGTAGTCACGCCGGCCGGCGGCTGACAGTGATCGCGCCCTCCCCCGACCGAGTCGTCGTCGCCCGGATCGGGGCGGCGCACGGCATCAGAGGCGAGGTGCGGGTCAAGGCGTTCACCGCGAACCCCGCCGACATCGGGGCCTACGGGCCGCTGGACGCGCCGGACGGCCGCCGCTTCACGGTGAAGTCGCTGCGCCCCGCCGCCGGCAACGCCGCCGACATGCTCGTCGTCCGCTTCGCGGACATTGCCGACCGCAACGCGGCCGAGGCACTCAACGGGCTCGAATTGTCGGTCGCCCGCGACCGCCTGCCCCCGGCGGACGACGACGAGTTCTACCACGCCGATCTCGTCGGGCTCGCCGCCGTCACCGTCGCCGGCGACGATCTCGGCACCGTCATCGCCGTTCACAATTACGGCGCCGGCGACCTCCTCGAGATCGCGCCGCGGCGCGGCGAGACGCTGCTGGTCCCCTTCACCCATGCCGTGGTGCCGGCGATCGACCTCGCCGGCGGGCGGCTAACAGTGGACCCGCCGGAGGGCCTCCTCTCCGCGCACGAGGACGAGCCGCCGTGACCTTCCGTGCGACGGTGCTCACTCTCTTTCCCGAGGTCTTCCCCGGACCGCTCGGCGCGAGCCTGGCCGGCCGCGCGCTCGCCGAGGGGCTGTGGTCGCTGGAGGCCCGCAACATCCGCGATTCGGCGACCGGGCGGCACCGGCCCGTCGACGACACGCCGGCCGGCGGCGGCCCCGGCATGGTGCTCCGCGCCGACGTGCTGGCGCGGGCGATCGACGCCGCATCGCCGCCCGGCGACGGCCGGCCGCGCCTCCTGATGAGCCCGCGCGGCACGCCGCTCACTCAGGCCCAGGTCCGCGAGCTCGCCGCCGGCGATGGCATCCTGATCGTCGCCGGCCGCTTCGAGGGCGTCGACGAGCGGGTCATCGCCGCGCGCGGCCTCGAGGAGGTCTCGGTCGGCGACTATGTGCTTTCCGGCGGTGAGATCGCGGCGATGATCGTGCTCGATGCGCTCGTCCGCCTGCTGCCCGGCGTCATGGGGAATGCGGAGTCCGCCGCCAGCGAGAGCTTCGCGGCGGGGCTCCTGGAATATCCGCAATATACCCGGCCGCAGGTGTTCGAGGGCCAGCCGATACCCGACGTCCTCGTCTCCGGCGACCACGGTCGCATCGCCCGCTGGCGGCACGAGCAGGCGCTGCGCCTCACCGGCGAGCGGCGTCCCGACCTGCTCGCCGCCACACAGGCCGTGATGCCCGAGCCGCGGTCACGCAAACGTCGCGAAGGAATCGACAAAGCCAAGCGTTTGGAGTAATGAACCGCTCGAATTTCAGCCTCAGACGCGCTGGGCAGGCGCGGCAAGCCGTTGGCTTCGCCGCCGACAGGCGCCCGCCCTGACAGAAAGGTCAAGGAAATGAACATCATCGAGCAGCTCGAGAAGGAGCAGGCCGAGGTCATCGCGAACCAGCGGACGATTCCGGAATTCGCGCCCGGCGACACGGTCCGCGTCAACGTGAAGGTGACCGAAGGCACCCGCAGCCGGGTGCAGGCCTATGAAGGCGTCTGCATCGCTCGCGCCGGCGGCGGCCTCAACGAGAGCTTCACGGTGCGCAAGATCTCCTACGGCGAGGGGGTGGAGCGCGTGTTCCCGGTCTACTCGCCGGCGATCGACTCGGTCGAAGTCGTCCGCCGCGGCAAGGTCCGCCGTGCCAAGCTCTATTATCTCCGCGGCCGCCGCGGCAAGTCGGCCCGCATCGCGGAGAAGCAGGACCGCTCGCGCGAGAATGCGGCAGCCACCGCGGCAGAATAGGCTTCGGGGCAGCTCCGGTCGCCGGCCTGAATAGGTTTGGTTCCTTTCTCCCGGCGTGATTGGATCGCGCCGGGAGAATTGATTCATGTCGACCTATCTCGACGCAAACCGTGCCAACTGGGACGAGCGTGCCGACGTCCATATCGAGGACACCACCGGCAGCTACTCGATCGAGCCGTTCCTCGCCGGCGAGGATGTACTGTCCCCGGTCGAGGCGGCGGAAATCGGCGACGTCGCCGGTCTCGACCTCGTCCACCTCCAGTGCCATATCGGGCTCGATACGCTTTGCCTCGCCCGTCGCGGGGCCCGCGTCACCGGCCTCGACTTCTCGGAGAACGCTCTTCGCCACGCCGGTGCGCTCGCGGCTCGCGCCGGGCTCGAGGCGCGCTTCGTGCTCGGCGACGTCTATCAGGCCGCCGAGCGGGTGGGCGGCACCTTCGACGTCGTCTACACCACGTGGGGGACGATCTGCTGGCTGCCCGACATCCGCCGCTGGGGCACGACCGTGGCCGCCCTGCTCCGTCCCGGCGGCCGGCTCTACTTCGCGGATACCCACCCGATGATCCAGCCACTCGAGGAGGTGAAAGGCCAACTGGTGCCGACGTTCGGCTACCGCACGCCGACCGGCGTGCCGCTCGCCTTCACCGCCAACCAGACCTACACCGGCGACACGCGCCAGTTCCTCAATACCGAGAACTTCGAGTGGGTCCATCCGATCTCGGACATCCTGATGGCGCTGATCGGTGCGGGTCTCACGGTCACGCGCGTCGCCGAGCATGAATTGCTGCCCTGGCAGATGTTCCCGATGATGGTGAAGGGTGCCGACCGCATGTGGCGGCTTCCCCCGGGCCATCCCCGCCTGCCGCTGAGCATCTCGATCGACGCGCGGAAGCCGGGCTGAGGGCGGGGACTTGTGCCGTTTGGGGCGGCGTCTGCTACGATGGCGATCCTGCCCCTCGGAGTGATCTCAAGACATGAAGACGATTCTCCTGACCGGCGCCGCCGGCGGCGTCGCACGACAGGTGCGGCCGCTGCTGCGCGAGCATTATCGGCTCCGGCTGTCGGACCGGAGGCCGATTCCCGACATCGCGCCTGACGAGACGGACACGCCGGCGGACCTCGGGGACCTCGAGGCGCTCCGGAGGGCGGTCGCCGGCGTCGACGGCATCGTCCACCTCGGCGGCTATTCCGTCGAAGCCGACTGGCAGACGATCCACGATGCCAACATCGTCGGCTGCCACAACCTGTTCGAGGCCGCCCGGCTCGAAGGGGTCCGGCGCATCGTCTTCGCCTCGTCCAACCATGCCGTCGGATTCTATCCGCGCAGCGAGACGATCGGCATCGACGCGCCCGTCCGCCCCGACACGCGCTACGGGCTGTCGAAGGCGTTCGGCGAGGCGCTCGGCGCCCTTTACGCTTACAAGTACGGTGCAGAGGTGATGAGCATCCGCATCGGCAACATCGTCCCGGCTCCCGACAACGTGCGGCTGCTCGCCATCTGGCAGAGCCCGCGGGACTTCGTGCAACTCGTCCGGATCGGGCTCGAACATCCCGACATCCGCCACGAGATCGTCTACGGCGTGTCGGACAATGCCTCCGCATGGTGGGACAACACGAACGCCCATCGGCTCGGATACCGGCCGCTCGACCGGTCTGCCGGTTTCGCCGCGTCCGTGCCGGCGGGGGCGGGCGAGACCGGCGATCCGCGCGCCGACCGCAATCAGGGCGGGACCTTCTGCATCTCGGAGGCCATGTGAAACGCCGGTCCCCGGCGTTATCTCCTGTTTAACCTGCGTTATCCACACACGTCCTGGTTGCTTGCGAATCGCCCGTCCCATCGGCAAATATCAGGGCGTGGATGGTGATTTGCAGCTGCTTTGCCAGTGGCTGCACATCGGTCGGAGGGTGTCCGAAGGTCGATGACCGTCAACCTCATTTTGGAGTTGTATTTGCAATCCTAATGCCTGCTTATTGGTCCGGTTTTTTCGCTCCGGGCGATGGTTCCTTCAGAACGGCTGCTTTCACAACCTTGTTGACGATGCGCCGGCCCTCGGGCCGGCGTTCCTGCTTTTGGAGCCATGCTCCACGCCGCGCTCCTGGCGATGTCACAAACTTGACGCCGCGCCGGCGCTCCGCGCAAGGTGGCGCGATGATCTCGGCGCTCAAGCGATTCCTGGCCGACCTCGGCGGCAATCCCGAACCCAAGCCGCTCACCGCAGACGAAGGCCGTCTCGCCGCAGCGGCGCTGCTCTACCACGTCACCGCGATCGACGGCGAGACCGGTCCAGCCGAGCGCGAACGGCTGCGCGCCCTGCTCCGCGACCGCTTCGACCTCGACGACCAGGGACTCGACGACCTGATCGAATCGGCCGAGGTCGCCGACCGGCAGGCGGTCGACCTCTACGGCTTCACCAGCGTCCTGAAGAGCCGGCTGGACATCGCCGAGCGCGAGCGGATCGTGGGCATGATGTGGGACCTGGTCTATGCCGACGGGAAGGTCCACGAGTTCGAGGACAACCTGATCTGGCGTACGGCCGAGCTGCTGGGCGTTTCCTCCGCGGTGCGGATCCGGCTGAAGCAGGCGGCCCGGAGCCATGGCGCCACCTGAGCGCAAGCCCGTCCTGATCATCCTCCACCAGGAACATTCGACCCCCGGCCGGGTCGGGCTCCGCCTGGCCTCGCGCGGCTACCGCCTCGACATACGCCGGCCACGCTTCGGCGATCCCCTGCCCGACACGCTGGACGATCACGCCGGCGCCGTGATCTTCGGCGGCCCGATGAGCGCCAACGACCCGGACGACTACATCCGCATCGAGACCGAATGGGTGAAGGTGCCGCTCGCCGAGGAGGCGCCGTTGCTCGGCCTCTGCCTCGGGGCGCAGATGCTCGCGCGCCACCTCGGGGCCGACATCCGGCCGGACCCGGAGGGCCGGGTCGAGGTCGGCTATTATCCCCTCCGCGCGACCGAGGCCGGCCGCGCCCTGCTGCGCTGGCCGGACCGGGTGCATCA
>JBIQKL010000084.1:13600-16482 GCA_044506555.1 Hyphomicrobiales bacterium
GACTGGAAGACCGCCGAGTTCCTCGAACGCTTCCTCGATCTCTGGCTCGCCAGCGACCGCCGCACCGCCTGACCTCGCATTCTGCGAGGCGTTTCGCAGAATGCGACGCGCGGTTCGTTACCAGGATATGAACGTGGCCAGCATCTTGTAGGTCACGGCGCTTCGAGACACAGCATCTTGGGCCCTCGGGGACGGATTCTGATGGCAAGCCGTTTGCGAAGGTTTAGGCATGCCGGCACTTGGTACTGCGTAGCCGGCGACCAACCTGGCGGGGAGGGCAGCCGTTGACCCCCGGATTCGCCTTCCCCGTCAGGTGGCCCTTCCTTCACTCCACTGAACGCACCCAGTCCTCGTCACCGGCCATCGCTGCGGCGAGGTCGAGATACTGATCGCAGGATTCGCCGCAGAGCACGCCGATGCGGTCGAGCTGCGCCTGCGCCAGGTCGAGCCGGCCCGTCGCGACATAGCCCTCGCCGAGATACTCGCGGGTGTTGACGTTGTCGGGGTCGATGGCGAGCGCGCGGTGGTAATACGCAATCCCTTCCTCGACCGAGCCCGACTTCCGCTTGGCATAGCCGATCATGGTGAGCACCATCGAGTCGGATTGATCCGCCACGGACAGGAGTGCCAGCGCACTACGGTAGTCGCCGGCGAGAGCATATTCGCGGCCGCCCTCGTATAACCGTTGCTGGTCGAGATGGGACTGCGCCTTGACGCAGTACTGTCCGCTCGGGTGCGGCGTCCAGCCGGGATTGCACTTGAGGCTGCTGGCATTGCCGCCGGAACTGCCGCTGCCGCCGCCCGAACCGCCGCTTCCCCCGCTACCACCACCTCCGCCTCCGCCTCCGCCGCCGCCCCCTCCGCCTCCACCACCGCTAACGGCATGGGCGGGCACGGCGATGCCGCCGACCGCGATGGCCGCGACGGACAGGGCGAGCAGGGCCACGCGGGCGACCTGGAATGCAGCCTGTTTCATGGGATGACCTCCCGGCTCCGGTTGATGCGGTGCGCAGCACTCGGTCACGCACCGACGGGTCAACACGTGGGCGGGCGGGTTATTCAGTCAGTCGGTTCGCACCCAGTCCTCGTTTCCGGCCATCGCCGCCGCGAGGTCGATGTACTGGTCGCAGGATTCGCCGCAGAGCGTCCCGATGCGGTCGAGCTCCGCCTGCGCCAGGTCGAGCCGGCCCATCGCCACGTAGCCCTCGCCGAGATACTCGCGGGTATTGACGTTGTCGGGGTCGATGGCGAGCGCCCGGTGGTAGTACGCGATCCCTTCCTCGACCGAACCCGACTTCCGCTTGGCATAGCCGATCATGGTGAGGACGTCGGAGTCCTGCTTGTCGCGGATAACCTCGAACAACGCGAGCGCGTCCTTGTAGTCGCCGGCCAGTGCCAGCGCCCGGCCCTGCTCGTAGAGGGTCTCGTCGTCGAACAGGCCGGATTGAGCCTTCTCGCAGACCCCCTTGTCCTGGTTCCAGACCATGCCCGCCTTGCAGGTCGTCGCCGCCCCGCCGCCGCCCGAGCCGCCTCCCTCCGAGGCCGCGAGCGCCGGCATCGCAAGGCCAAGCGCGCCGGCGGTGGCGAGGCCCAGCGCCAGGAGCCGAAGCCTCGAGGCATGCGCGTACTTGGTCATGGCCGTCTCCTTCGAAATTTGACTGTCGGAACCGAGCGGGAGTCCGCTAAGGTCGCGACCTACCAACACGAGGAAGGCGGAGCATATTCGCTTCCACGATGCCGGCGTACGATCACGAAACCGTGAAAGACGCATTGCGCCGCCATCTCCGGCGCCTTTGGCGCTATGCCCTCGTGCTCTCGGGCAGCCGGGATGCGGCCGACGATCTGGTCCAGGCGACGTGCCTTCGCGCGCTTGAGCGGGCGCATCAGTTCCAGCCGGGCACCCATGTCGACCGCTGGCTGATGACGATCCTCCACTCGATCTGGCTTAACGACATCCGCGCCGCGCGCTATCGCCGCGGCGAAGGCCTGGTCGACGCCGAGAGCGCCCTCGTCTTCGACGGGGCCGGCGCGCTCGAGACGAATATCTCCGCTTCACAGGTGTTGAAGCGGGTACAGTCGCTTCCGGAAGCGCAGCGCGAGACTGTCTTCCTGGTTTATGTCGAGGGCTTCTCCTACCGCGAGGCCGCCACGCTCCTCGACGTGCCGATCGGCACGGTGATGAGCCGCCTGGCGGCAGCGCGGGCGAAGCTTGCCGCATTGGCCCCCGATGCCGGAGAATCGTGACGCGTGACGACCGACCACCACCAGCCTGACTCCGACGAGACGCTGACCGCCTACCTCGACGGCGAGCTCGACGACGACGCCCGCGCCGCGATCGAGGCCACGGTCGACGACGACGCGGTGCGCGCGCGGCTCGAGGTGCTGCGTCGCGGCCGGCCGCCGGCAGAGCCCTTCGAGCTCATCACCGACATGGCGCCGCTCGAGCAGCTCGAGGCGATGCTGGACGCCGCTACGGTTCCGGCGCGCCCGCGGAGCAGCTTCGGCGGGCTCCGTGCGATCGCCGCAGGCATCATGCTGCTCGCCGGCATCGGCATCGGCTACGCGGTCGCCCGCTTCACGGCGCCGACCGAAGTCGCCGAAACCGCGAACTGGCGCACCGTGGTCGCCGACTACGTCGCGCTCTACACGCCGGAGACCTTCGCGCTCGCCCCGGCCGATCCCGCCGCCTACGTGCCGCGGCTCGAAGTGGTCGGCGACGGGCTCGGCATCGACCTGACGCCTGAGGCTGTCGCGCTCCCCGGCCTCGACCTCAAGGGCGCGATCCTCTTCCACTACGACGGCAAGCCGCTCGGCCAGGTCTCCTACCTGTCCAGCGAATACGGTCCGGTGGCGTTCTGCATCATCCGGAACGGCCGGCCCGA
>JBIQKL010000004.1:0-4057 GCA_044506555.1 Hyphomicrobiales bacterium
GGCCAGGGGGTCTCCGGCACCGGGGTGAGCGGCTTGCCGTCTTCGAACCAGCTCTTGAGATTGTCGATCATCAGCTGGCCCATGGCGTTCCGGGTGAACACCGAGCCCGAGCCGACATGGGGCAGGAGCACGACGTTGTCGAACCCGAGCAGCGCCTCCGGAACGTGCGGCTCGTGGGCGAAGACGTCGAGGCCGGCGCTCCGGATCGTGCCGCTCCGGAGCGCCTCGACCAGCGCCGCTTCGTCGACCACGCTGCCGCGGCCGATGTTGATCAGGATGCCGTCGGGCCCGAGAGCGCGGAGCACGTCGGCGCCGACCGCACCACGCGTCTCCGGCGTCCCGGGGAGGACGACGAGGAGGATGTCGACGGCCGCTGCCATCGCCTTCAGGTCCGGGTAGTGCCGGTAGGAGATGCCCGGCCGCTCGCGCCGCGTATGGTAGACGACCGGTACGCCCATCGCGTCGAGGCGGCGGGCGATGGCGAGACCGATCCGGCCGAGCCCTGCGATGCCCACGGTCCGGTTCCGCATCGTCGCCGGTGTCAGGCGATAGTCGCCCTCGCGCTCCCATTTGCCGGCGCGGAGATGGCGCTCGGCGGCGGACAGCTCGCGGACAGTCATCAGGAGGAGGCCGAGCGCGGTGTCGGCGACCTCCTCGGTCAGCACGTCCGGCGTGTTGGTGACCACGACGCCGCGTTCGGCGCAACGCTTGAGGTCGATGCCGTCGTAGCCGACGCCGAAATTGGCGATGATCTCGAGCGCCGGGAGACGGTCGATCAGGTCGCGGCCGACCGGGAAATGGCCGCCCCGCGCCATGCCGCGGATGCGGCTGCCGAGCGTGCCGACGACCGCATCGATCTCGGCATCGCCGTCGGCGCGGTGACAGGCGAACTCCGCCTGCAGCGTCTCCACCGCGGTTGCCGGCAGGAGGCCCGACACGAGGATCTCAAGCTTCTCCATTCCCTACCTTCCATCCCGGCTCCGATCACCGGTCGTGATGCACCCGCTCGCGGTATAGGATGTAGAGACCGCTCGCAACGATGATCGCCGAGCCGACCGCCGTGTTCCCGGTCGGCACGTCCCTGAACACGAAATAGCCGAACATCGGCATCCACAGGATCTGCGTATACTGGAACGGCGCCAGGAGCGAGGCGGGCGCACGGCGGTGCGCGACGATCAGGAACCAGTGGCCGAGCCCGCCGGCCGCGCCCATCACCAGCATCAGCCCGGCGATCAGCCAGTCGGGCGGCGGCGTGCCGACGAAGGGCAGCGGCGGCGTCAGGAGCGCGGTCGCGAACACTGCCGGGTAGAGCAGCATGCTCGCCGCCGATTCGACGCCGCTCAGCAGCCGCGTCGTGAGGTTGTAGCCGGCGTAACAGCCGGCTGCGCAGAGCGACAGCAGCGCTGCCGGCTGGAAGGTGTCCGGGCCGGGCTGGACGACGATGATGACGCCGATGAAGCCGACGATCGCCGCCGCCCAGCGCCGCGGGCCGGCCCACTCACCGAGCACCGGGCCGGCGAGGCCGACGATGAAGAACGGCGCGGCGAAGGCGATGGACGCGGTCTCGGCGAGTTGCAGGTAGCGGAGCGCGATGAAGTTGAGGACGGTGGAGCCGAGCAGGAACAGGGCGCGGAGCGTCTGGATCCATGGCCGCCGCATGGCGTAGAGCCGCCAGTCGGCCCATGGCCGCAGCACGATCGCCGCGAAGACGACGCTCAGCGCATAGCGTGCCCAGACGACCTCGAGGGCCGGCATCGAGCGGCTGACATACTTCGCCGAGGTATCGAGCACGGAGAAGAGCAGCATCGCGCAGCACATGAGCGCGATGCCGCGAAGGCGGGCCGCCGACTCTGCCGGCGACCGCGGGGTCAGCGTCAATTGGCGTATGCCTCAGTAGGTGGCCCGGCCGCCGGAGATGTCGAAAGTGAAGCCGGTGGTGAAGGAGCATTCCTCCGATACCATGAAGGCGATGGTGTTGGCGATCTCCTCGACCAGCACTAGCCGGCCGCGGGGGATCTTCGACAGCATGTAGTCGATGTGCTGCTGCGTTACCTGCTCGAGGATCGCGGTTTTGGCCACCGCCGGGGTGATCGCGTTGACCGCGATGTCGTAGGTGGCGAGCTCCTTGCCGAGCGACTTGGTGAGGCCTATCACGCCGGCCTTGGACGCCGAATAGGCCGAGGCGTTGGGATTCCCCTCCTTGCCGGCGATCGAGGCGATGTTGGCGATCCGGCCGTAATTGCGCTCGATCATGCCCGGCACCAGCGCCTTGGAGCAGTGATAGGGGCCGGTGAGGTTGACCCGGAGCACCTGGTCCCAGGCCTCGGGCGTATGCTCCCAGGTCGTGGCGATCGGGCCCGCGATGCCGGCGCCGTTGACCAGGATGTCGACCTTGCCGAGGGCGGCCACCGTCTCGTCACGGGCCCGCTCGACGGCCTGCCAGTCGCCGACGTCGACGCCGACCGCGACCACCTTGCCGCGCTCCCCGAGCTCGCCGGCGGTGCGCTCGGCGAGCGCCTTGTCGCGGTCCCAGATCGCGACGCCGGCGCCGCCGACGAGCAGCTTCTCGACCACCGCACGGCCAATGCCCTGGGCGCCGCCCGTCACCACCGCGGCGCGGCCGGCAAAATTGAACGCAATCGTCATGGCAAATCCCTCGCCCCTCTGCCGGACGAGCCCTTCTTCCCGTGAAACCGGTGGCTTCCGCTTATAGGAGGCGCGTCGCGCCGTCGAGACGCTACATGCGGGGCAGCCATCCCGCGCAGGCTACTCGGCGGCGATGGCGGTGGCTTCCTCTTCGTCCGAGGCGAGCTCGTCCTCGTCGTCGCCGCTGCGGAGCGCGCCGAGATTGCGCTCGATCTGGCGCAAGAGCTTCCGGAGCTTCTTGCGGTCCTTGTCGTCGATGCCGGCGACCGCGTCCTTCTCGATCCGCTTCCAGACCTTGTCGATGCCGACGATGGTCCGGCGGCCGCGGGCGGTGAGGAAGACCAGCGCCTGACGGCCGTCGCCCTTGGAGGCGCGGCGCTCGACGTAATCCTGCGCGGCAAGCCGGCTGATCATCTTGGTGACGGTCGGCGGCTGCACACCGAGGGCGGCAGCGAGATCGCTCATCGACTGGCCGTCGTTCTCCTGGAGCGTCTTGAGGAGCGTCTCCTGGCCGCTATGGAGCTCGATCCGGGCGAGGCGGCTGCCGGCGCGCACGCGATAGGCATGGGCTGCCTGCGAGAGCCGGAAGGTCACGGTGCGGCGGTGATCGAATCCCATCGCTTATGCGTCTAAGCAGGGAACATGTCGGGCGGATGACAGGCGCCCGTGGCGTCAGAATCCCCGCATCGCCGTTCGCACCCGGGCAAGGAATTTCGCCCGGCTTTCCGCCGTCGAGCGGTTCATGTCGTAGTGGGCGTAGTAGCCGACCGAGCCGCGCGGATGGATGGTGACCCGCATGTTGCGCCTCGCCATCTTCCGCGGCGGATCGCCCATCAGCCAGGCGCGGAAGCGGCCGCCGCCATAGGTGCAGACGAAGGCGCATTTCCGGATGTTGTGGAGGCCCGGCGTCGCCTTCCCGTCGACCATCCGGAACGACACGCCGGGCAGGAAGACACGGTCGAAAAAGCCCTTGAGGATCGCCGGATAGCCGAAGTTCCAGACCGGGTGCACGACCACCAGCGCCTCCGCCGCCAGCACCCGCTCGACGTAAGCGTCGACGTTGCTCCGGTTCGGGCCGATCTCCTGGTAGCGGATGCGCTCCTCGCGCGTCATCGCCGGCTCGAAGCCCTCGGCATAGAGGTCGCAGTCGTCGACCGCATGGCCCCCCGCGCGGAGTTCCTCGACGACGGCCGCATGCAGCGCCGCGTTGAAGCTCGTCTCGACCGGATGGGCATAGAGGACGAGGACGTTCACCGGCGGCACTCCGGAGAACCGAAACGCCGACGCCGCCGCATCTCGTACGGCGGGGGAGCCTCCGCACCGTCATCCTCGGGCTTGACCCGAGGATCGTTGGAGGCGGCAGGGCGGCAGGCGCCTTTCACGTCGTGCCAATCAACGGGCGACGTGCGGT
>JBIQKL010000004.1:4157-36377 GCA_044506555.1 Hyphomicrobiales bacterium
GGGTTGAAGACCGGCACGCCGTTGTCCTCGTGGATGCGGATGATCTCGTTGAGGCGCGCGTCGCTCGTGTAGCGGACGATCGGCAGGCCGGCGGCGCAGACATTACCGTCGAAGCGGATGAATTCCAGGTGCCCCGGCACCTCGTCGCCGAACAGCTCCGTCATCCGCCGGATGCTCGCGACGTGATCGGGGAAGCGGTGCAGCGTCTGGAGGTAGGTGATGGTCGGATCGACCCGGAGGCCGCGGAGTGTGGTGTGGTTCCAGGTCAGCTCGTAGACCGGCGGCAGCCCCTTCTTCTCGGCGTCGGCGGCGGTGTCGGAGCGGTAGAGCACCTCCGCCTTCTCGCGCCCGAGCAGCGCGATCAGAGGGTCGATGGCGTGCGGCGCGACCATCAGGAGCACGACCGACTGGCCGCGGCGGATGAACTTCTGGTGGCGGAGGAAGTAGTCGTGCGGCACCGGGGCGGCGACCGTCGCGATCTCCTTGAACAGCAGCCCGTCGCGGTTGGCGAGGTGCTCGGCGATCTCGACCGCGCGCAGATAGTCGTCGGTGCCGACGATCACGTCGACCCAGTCATACGCGGCGTCGAGCGGCACCTCGACCTCGGTGACGATGCCGTTGGTGCCGTAGGCGTGCATCACCTTGTGAAGCTCCCAGCCGGTGAGCTCGAGAACCCGCGGCGACTCCTCCATGGTCACGACCCGGAGGCGGAGCACGTTGCCGATGTCGCGGAGGCCGCCCCAGTTGATCGACCCGACCCCGCCGGAGCCACCGGCGATGAAACCGGCGAGCGAGGCGGTGGCGTAGGTTGACGGGTGGAGCCGGAGCTCCTGGCCGCCGGCGCGAGTCTCCCTGTCGATCTGGGCGAGGATCGCGCCCGGCTCCGTCACCACCCGGCCGCGTGCGATGAACTTCACAGCGTTGAAGTCGGCGAGGCTGAGCACGACGCCGCGCGACAGCGGCATCGCCTGGCCGTAATTGCCGGTGCCCGAGCCGCGCGGCGTCACCGGCACGCCGAGCGCGTAGCAGGCGGCGAGCACGCGGATCACCTCGGCCTCGTCCTTGGGCGAGACCACGAGATCGCCGGTGACGTGGTCGAGCTCGCGCTTGAGGATCGGCGAATACCAGAAGAAGTCCCGGCTCTTCTGGCGGACGATCGCCGGGTTGTCCTCGATGCGGATCCCGTCGAGCATGGACTTGAGACGGTCGATATCGGTCATGGGCGGCCCCTGTCTCCTCCGTCATCCTCGGGCTTGGCCCGAGGATCGCGCGCCGCTTCGCCACGGCAGACGTGGGCACCGTCGTTGACCGATGCCCAGCGTCGTGACCCTTCCCACGATCCTCGGGTCAAGCCCGAGGATGACGGAAGTGTGCGGCCGCCTGCCTACGCCCGACCCTCCTCCTGCGAGAGGGCTCGCGTCGTGCGGGCGGCACGAACTCAGGCCCATGCCAACCCCACCAGATCGTCGAGCTCGCCGTAGTCGGGAAGCGTGCGGTCGATCGCCCGGCCGGCGCGGAGCACGGTGCGGTCGGATTGCGGGCGGGCCAGCAGCTCGGTCCACGAGCGGGCGCGGAAGAGGACGAGGTCGGCGACGCGGCCGGCGCCGATCATGCCGTGCTCGTCGCCGCGGCCGACGATGTCCGCGGGCGCGCGGGCGACGAGGCTCGCCCAGGACGAGACCGGATGGTCGAGATGGAGGATGCGCACCGCCTCGCGGAACACCTCGAGCATGTCCATGTCGCCATAGGCATAGAACGGGTCGCGGGTGTTGTCGGAGGCGATGGCCACCGGCACGTCATGCGCCATCAGTTCGTGGACCAGCGTCACGCCGCGCCAGCGCGGCGTCCGCCCGGCGCCGCGGTCCTGAAGGTACATGTTGCACATCGGCAGCGAGACGACCGCGATGCCGGCTTCGGCGACCCGCTCCATCGTCGCCTCCGCCTCCTCCGGCGGCTGCACCGCCAGCGAGCAGCAGTGACCGGCGACGATCCGTCCCGGAAAGCCGAGACGGATCGCGGCATCGGCGATCACCCTGAGCGAGCGGGTAGCGGGATCGCCGCTCTCGTCGACGTGGAAATCGAGATCGAGGCCCCGGTTGGCGGCGCGCAGCATCACGCCTTCGACCAGGTCCTCGAGGCCGGGGACCATGTAGGTGACGCAGCCGAGGACGCCGCCATGGGCGGCGACGGTGTCGGCGAGGTCGTCAGCATAGGCCGCGTCCCGAAGCTCCTCGATGCCGACGATCGACACTGCCTGGAGCGCGATCCGGCCGGCCCAGCGCTCGCGCATCTCGGCGAAGACCGGCCACGAGATGCGATGCTGCGGGGCGACCGAATCGAGATGCGTGCGGATCAGCGCGGTGCCGTGGGCGTAGGCCGTCCGAAGCGCGAAATCCATCCGGCGGCGGACGTCGTCGGCGTTCCAGTTGGCGGCGCGGTCGGCCTCGACCGCATCGAGCGCACCGATGAAGGTACCGTCCGGGTTGGGCCGGCGCGGCCAGGTGTGGCCCTTGTCGAGATGGGTGTGCATGTCGACGAAGGCCGGCCAGGCCATGCCGCGATGGAGATCGAGCCGCGGCGCGTCGCCGCCGAAGGTGCCGGCCGGCGCGACGCCCACCACGCGGCCCGCGTCGACCGCGATGTCGACCCGGGCGAGCCCGTCGCCGTCCGGCTCGATCCCCGGCGCGTCGAGGAGCACGCCGGGCACCGTGGCGTCGGCAAGGATGAAGCGCGGCGCGTCGGGAATCCGGGCGAAGCCCAGCTCGGCCATCGCTAGTTCTCCCGGCGGATCGCGCTCTCGTGCCACTTCCGGAGCAGGAGATGCGAGACGAGGCTGGTCGCGGCGTAGATCAGGACACCGGTGAAGGAGAGCAGCACCAGCGCCGCGAACAGGCGGGGAATATTGAGCCGGAACTGCGATTCGAGGAGCCGGAAGGCGAGGCCCGCGTTGCCGCCCGCCGTGCCGGCCGCGAACTCCGCCACCACCGCGGCGATCAGCGCGAGGCCGCCGGCGATCCGGAGCCCGGCCAGGAAGAACGGCAGCGCGTTGGGGATCTTGAGGTAGAGCAGCGTCTGCCAGCGGCTCGCGCCGTAGAGTTCGAAGAGATTGAGGAGATTGTGGTCGGTCGACTTCAGCCCCTGCGTGGTGTTGGCGAGCACCGGGAAGAAAGCGACGAGGAAGGCGCAGATCAGGAGCGCCTGCTGGGTGGTCTCGGTGTAGATCAGGATCAGCGGGGCGATGGCGACGATCGGCGTCACCTGCAGGATCACCGCGTAGGGGAAGAAAGCGAGCTCCACCCAGCGCGACTGGACGAGGAGGATCGACAAGAGCACGCCGCCGACCAGCGCGAGAAGCAGCGCGAGGAACGTGGTGCGAAGCGTGATCAGGAGCGCCCGGCCGAGCACGTCCCAGTCGCTCACCAGCGCCTCGGCGATCCGCACCGGGCTCGGCAGGACGTAGTGGGGGACCTCGGCGATCGTCACGTAGGCCTGCCAGCCGATCACCACGACGGCCAGCATCAGAGCCGGAACGACGATCCGCATCACCCGCTCGCCGAGGCGCATGGGCGGCACGGCGGGAGCCGCGCCATTCTCGACATGTGCGTGCCGGGCGCCGGCGGCCGTGGTCATGGCGCGCTCGTCTCCATCGCCGAGTGGAGCGCGGCGGAGGCCCGGCGGCAGTATTCGTTGTAGGCCTCCGACATCCGGAAGGTCTCGCCGCGCGGATAGGGCGCATCGATCGGCAGATCCGCGTGGATCCGCCCCGGGCGGGCCGCCATCACCACGATGCGCTCCGAGAGATAGACCGATTCGAAGACCGAGTGGGTGACGAACACCACCGTCCAGCCGAACGTCGCCCACAGGTTGAGGAGATCGTCGTTGAGCCGGAAGCGGGTGATCTCGTCGAGCGCGGCGAAGGGCTCGTCCATCAGGAGGAGCTTCGGCCGGGTGATGAGGGCGCGGGCGATCGACACGCGCATCTTCATCCCGCCGGAGAGCTCGCGCGGATAGGAATGGGCGAACTTCTCGAGCCCCACCATCTGGAGGGCTTCCATCACCCGGTCGCGCGCGGCCGTCTTCGCCACGCCGCGAAGCCTGAGCGGCAGCCAGACATTGTTGAACGCCGTCGCCCACGGCATCAGCGTCGGCTCCTGGAAGACGAAGCCGATCTCGCGGTCCGGGCGGCCGGCGACGTCGTCGCCGGCGCGCGGCCATTCCACGGTGCCCGTGGTCGGCTCGCCGAGGCCGGCGATGATCCGGAGCACCGTCGACTTGCCGCAGCCGGAAGGGCCGACGAGGCTCACGAACTGGCGCTCGCCGACGTCGAGATCGACGCCGCGGAGCGCCACCGTGCCGTTGGAGAAGGTCTTGGAGATGCCGCGGAGCGAGATCAGCGGGCGCGCGCCGGGCGGCAGCGAGCCGGCGGCCGCAAGGCCGCTCGTGGTCGGAGTGGAAATAGCGGCGGGCACGCTCAGGTTCGTCTCTCTCTGGCAAGCGGCCGGGCGGCGCGTGGCACGCCCGGCCACCGGGGGCCGGTCAGCCCTTCTTCAGGTCCATGCCGACGCCCTGGCAGACGTATTCGGTGGTGTAGGCTTCGGAGAAGTCGAGTCCGTCCTCGACCACGCCGGCGTCGACCATCTTCTTGTAGAATCCGGCGACATGGTCGTCGGTCATGCAGCCGATCCCTTTCTCGAGCGCCTCGCCGGATTCGAGGAGGCCGTATTCCTTCAGCTTGCCGATGGTGAATTCGATCTGCCCGTCGGTCATGTCGGGATTCTGCGACTTGATCAGGTCGTTCGCCGGCTTGTTGTCACCGTAGAGGTAGTTGTACCAGCCGACGATCGAGGCCTCGACGAACCGCTTCGTGACGTCGGGATTGGCCTCGATGTAGTCGGTCATACCGGCGATCATGGTCGAATAGGTCGTATAGCCGGCATCGGCCAGCAGAAATACGTCCGGCGTGACCCCGCCCTGCTGCTCGGCCGCATAGGGCTCCGAGGTGACGTAGCCCTGGTTGGCGCTCATCGGATCGGCGAGGAACCCGGCGAGATTGTACGGATAGGGCTTCCGCTGCTCGTCGTTGAAGCCGGGATAGGCCGCCTTCATCCACTGCCAGCCGGTGACGAAGAGGTCGTCGCCGATGAACAGCGTCGGCAGCTTGGCGAGGTCGGCGAAGGACTTCACCCCGGATTCGGGGTGGGTCATGAACATCTGCGGGTCCTTCTGGAAGATCGCCGCCACCGCCGTGATCGGGATGTCGTTGGCGACCGCATCGAAGGTGCCGAGCAGGTTGCCTTCCATGTAGAAGTCGATCTTGCCGCCGAGCAGCATGGCGCGGTCGGCCTTCGGGATGATCTCGACCTTCAGGCCGTACTTCTCGTAGGTGCCGTCGGCGACCGCCTGGTAGAAGCCGCCATGTTCGGCCTCGGGCACCCAGTTGGTGCCGAAGACGACCTCGTCCAGCGCCAGAGCCGGCCCGCCCAGGCCGACGGCGAAGCCCGCCGCGACGATCGCCGCAATTCCGTTTCGCATGCTCATGCCTTCACCCTCCCTCTTCCTGTTGCCGCGACGGCCGCAGCCGAGGCGTCGGTCCGACAGCGGACGTCGACGCCGCAATGTGGGTGCTCGCAAGTCGCGTGCCAGCGGGGCGAGCGGTCTTTCCACGGACGCTCCGATGACGCGCGAACGACACCGCCTGATTAGACCACGCGACAGCGGCGGCGCAACAACAGGGTCGGCCGCTGCCGGCAATCCCCTATTGGACAGCAGTCTCGCCTTCCGACAGGAGGTCGACCATCGCCTCGACGGCGGCCTCCCGCTGGGGATCGGCGCCGGCGGCGTAGCGGATGTCGAACGGCACCGTGATGTCGGGCTCGATCGGGGCGCCCTCGAGCCGCGCACCGTCGACGGTCACGTCGACTACGGCGACGAGAAGCAGGCTGTCGTCGGGCAGCATGTAGCCGCGGCCGCCGACGACGTCTCCGGCGGTCTCCGTGCCGATCAGCGGCACGCCGTTGGCCCTGAGCGCATGGGCGAGGATCTCCATGCCGCTCCGCGTGCCGTCGTCGATAATCGCCACCATCGGCTTCCGCCAGCGGGCATTGACGATGCGTTCGCGCCCACGCCGGTCGGTCATGGTCATGTCCGGGGCGCCGCCGACGAAGGTGTCTGCGGCGGTGGCCGGCGCGCCGCCCCAGCGGCCGCGAAGATCGAGCACAAGCGCATCCGCCTCGGCGAGCGGGCCCGCAATCGCGGATTCGATCGTGCCCTTCATGGCGTCGTCGGTGTAGGCCCAGATCCGGAGATAGCCGATGCGGTAGCCGTCGCGCTCGATCACCTCGGCGCTCGCGGCGGTGGCCGCGACCAGCGATTCCGACGGCTCCAGCCGTTCGACCGGCACGGTGACGGTGATCGGGTCCGCGCCCGCCTCGCGCCGGACCGTCAGGATCGCCGGCGCCGCGATGTGATCCTCGAACGCGGCGACGCCGTCGAACGGCTTGCCGTCGACCCAGAGGATCTCGTCACCGGCGAGCACCCCGGCCTTGTCGGCTGGGCCGCCGTCATAGACGTCGGTCACGAAGGTGGCGTCGCCGATACCCCGGGTCGCCATCCCGACGCCGTCATAGGTGACGTTGCCGTCGGGCGGATAGAGGCGGCGCACGGCATCGCGAACCGCGAAGCGGAACACGTCGAGGAGCTCGTAATACTCGACGCTGCCGACCGGATAGCGGGCGGTATGCGAGGTCTCGAGGCTGGCCAGCACGAAGTCGATAGCGTCGTCGACGGTTTCCGGATCCGCCTGGTCGAGGTCGGGCAGGCTCTCGACGGCGAGCGCCACCGCGTCGCGGAACCGGTCGAGCTCGCCCGGGCGGTAGAAGTTCGCGAGCACGACGTCGACGGTCCGGTCGAAGACGGCATTGCCGGAGCGGAGATTCTGCTCGGCGGCGCCTGCGACCGGCGGGAGGATCAGCGCGGCGACGACCGTCGCACGGAGGAGGAATGCCATGTCGTCGGCTCCTTTGCCGAAAAGCCGCCCGCCTCGGATAACGCCGCCACATATCGCCGGATTGCGGCCCGGCAAGGGCGGAAGGCCCTGCGCTCCGGCGCGCTCGGGTTGACCCCGTGATCCGCATCCCGCATTGAACGCCGTGAATAGCGGCGGAAAGAGAAAGGCACGACGGATATGGCGAACTGGCCCAATCACGGCAGGATCGACGGCCCCCTGGTGATGATCGGCTTCGGCTCGATCGGGCGGGGGGCCCTGCCGCTGATCGAGCGCCATTTCGACTACGATCCCGAGCGTTTCGTCGTCATCGACCCGGACGACAGCAACCGCCGCCTGCTCGACGAGCGCGGCATCCGCTTCGTCCAGGAAGAGCTGACCCGCGACAATTACCGCGCCGTGCTCACGCCGCTCCTGACCGCCGGCAGCGGCCAGGGATTCTGCGTCAACCTTTCGGTCGACACCTCCTCGCTCGACATCATGCGCCTCACCCGCGAGATCGGGGCGCTCTATATCGACACCGTGGTCGAGCCCTGGCCGGGCTTCTACTTCGACAAGTCGGCCGGGCCCGAGCAGCGCACCAACAACGCGCTCCGCAACACGGTCCGGGAGGAGAAGGCCAGGAACCCCGGTGGCACCACCGCCGTCTCCTGCTGCGGCGCCAATCCCGGCATGGTTTCCTGGCTCGTCAAGCAGGCGCTTGTCGACGTCGCCGGCGCTATCGGCCACGCCTTCAGCGAACCGGCAGCGGACGACCGTGAGGGCTGGGCGCGGCTGATGCGCGACGTCGGCGTCAAAGGCATCCACATCGCCGAGCGCGACACCCAGCGCGCCCGCAACCCGAAGCCGATGGACGTCTTCGTCAACACCTGGTCGGTGGAGGGCTTCATTTCCGAGGGCCTGCAGCCGGCCGAGATGGGCTGGGGTACGCACGAGAAGTGGCTGCCCGAGAACGGCCGGCTCGAAACCATCGGCCCGAAGGCCGGCGCCTACCTGCTGCAGCCGGGCGGCAATACCCGCGTCCGCACCTGGTGCCCGACGCCGCAGGCGCAATACGGCTTCCTGGTCACCCACAACGAGTCGATCTCGATCGCCGACTTCTTCACCCTCCGCGAGGGCGGCGAGGTCGTCTACCGGCCCACCTGTCATTATGCCTACCACCCGGCCAACGACGCGGTGCTGTCGCTCGACGAGATGTTCGGGCGGGCCGGCAAGGCGCAGTCGAAGCTGCACATCCTCGACGAGCATGAGATCGTCGACGGCATCGACGAGCTCGGCGTCCTCCTCTACGGCCACGCCAAGAACGCCTATTGGTACGGCTCGCAGCTCTCGATCGAGGAGACCCGCGACCTCGCCCCCTACCAGAACGCGACCGGGCTCCAGGTGACCTCGGCGGTGCTCGCCGGCATGGCCTGGGCGCTCCAGAACCCGAGCGCGGGGATCGTCGAGACCGACGAGATGGACTATCGCGCCTGCCTCAAGGTGCAGCGTCCCTATCTCGGGCCGGTCAAGGGCTACTACACCGACTGGACGCCGCTCACCGGCCGGCCAGGCCTGTTCCCGGAGGACATCGACGCCTCCGATCCCTGGCAGTTCCGGAACGTCCTGGTGCGCTGACCGGAACGGCTCAGTCGAACGTGTAGACCGCGGCGAGGACCACGCCGCGCCGCTCGAAGTCCGGCACGTCGTCGACGGCCAACCGGCGGAGCCGGGTCGCCGGGAAGGGCCGCCGCCCGGGATCGCCGACCAGCACCGTCAGGCCCGCTACGGCGCAGCGGCGGAGATGGGCCTCGGCGCGCGTCGCGAGCTCGGGATCGTAGAAGAGATCGCCGGCGGTGACGACGTCGGCCTCCGGCGGCGGGCCGGCGAGCCCGTCGCCGACCCGGACGGCGACGGCGACGGCGTTCTCCGCCGCGTTGAGGCGGGCCGCGACGACTGCCAGCGGATCGATGTCCACCGCCTCGACGCTTGCCGCGCCCGCCCGCGCCGCCGCGATCGCCACCAGGCCGGACCCCGTCCCGAGATCGGCGACCCGCCGGCCGCGGACCGAATCCGGATGGCGCAGGATGTAGCGGGCGAGCACGATCCCGCCGGCCCAGTCATAGGCCCAGTACGGCGGCGCGCCGCCGTCACCGACGAACCGCGCGAGACCGCTCCCCGGATGCGCCTGGAACAGGCGGATCTCCGGCACCCCCGGCACTGGGCCGATGCGGAACCGGCTCCGGATGAACGCGGCGGCCTCGTCCGCGCTGGGCCCGGAAGCGCGCGTGGCGACCCTCAGCGAAGGAAGATGATCAGCAGCGCCACCACGATGACGGCGATGACGATGCCGACGATGAGGGCGATGCGCGACCCGGATTCCGGCTCGCGGTAGCCGCCCTCCCGCTCGCCTGTGGGGCCGGCGTCGACCGGGCCGCGCTCGATCGGGCCGGTCTCGACCGGCGTATCGGGATCATCGAGGCGGCCGTGCAGCCCCTCCTCGGCTTCTTCGATGACACGGGCCTTCTCGCGCTCGTCGTCATGATGGTTGGTCATGGCGCGCCTCTCCTCCCGGTTCGATTTCCGCCGAAGCGCGAGCGGCATCCCGCCACAACCTCGGCTATAGTCTGTGTAGCCAAGCCAGCGGCGCGACGGAAGGCTTTGCCTCCCCCGCCAACTCGGAGATCGGGAAACATGTGTATCCGGATTGCCTTGCTTGCCCTCCTCGGTGCCATTGCGACACCCGCTGCGGCCAACGATTCCACGGCGCAGCTCGGCGCCGGCGGGCTGCAACTGATCCGGAACGAGGCGATCGAGATCCTGTCGGAAGATCTCTACGTCTCCGCCCGCGAGATCCGGGTCGCCTATCGCTTCCGCAACCGGACCGACGCGCCGGTGACGTATCTGGTCGCCTTTCCGCTGCCGGCGATCGACGCCGTGGTGCCGGAGGCGCTGAACGTCGTCCTGCCCGACGCGGCGTCGGAGAACTTCGTCGACTTCACCGTCACCGTCGACGGCAAGCGGATCGCGCCCAAGGTCGATGCCAGGGTGACGGCGCTCGGCGTCGACCAGACCGCCACGGTGCGGCGGTTCGGCCTGCCGCTGAACCCGGCGAACTTCGACCTCTACCAGGCGCTCCAGACCATGCCGGAGGCGGAGAAGGCGGAACTGAACCGGCTCGGGCTCGCGATCCTCGACCCCTACAACATCGATGCGGCGTGGCGGCTCGAGACGACGTTCTACTGGGAGCAGACCTTCCCGCCCGGCCAGGAGATCACCGTCGCGCACCGCTACCGGCCGGTGACGGGATACGGCTTCTTCGGCGACTGGGTGTTCGGCGAGCCCACCTACCGCGACAAATACTGCATCGACGCGTCCTTCGAGGCGGCGGCGCGGAAGAAGCTGGCCGCGATCGCCGACGCGAGCAATCCGTACCTCAACGAGCAGCGGGTCAGCTACATCCTCACCACCGCCAACAACTGGGCGAGCCCGATCCGCGACTTCAGGCTCGTGGTCGACAAGGGCAGCCCGGATGCGCTGGTGAGCTTCTGCGGAACGGGCGTGAAGAAGATCTCGCCGACCGAGTTCGAGATGCGAGCGAAGGATTTCATACCGGAGCGGGAGCTGGAGATCCTGATCGCCGCGCCGGTCGCGGAGTAGCGGCTCAGCGTTTCGTGATCCCGGTGGCTCCGGGCGGCCGGCGACGGCGATCCCGCCGCCATGATAGAGTTGAGCCCGAACCGCCTTCGGAGAGGAGACCGACCTCATGTCCGACACCATTGCCCCCGACCGGGAAAAGGTCGCGGAATTCCTGGCCCGGCCGATCGATCCGCAGGTCCGCATCGGCCATACGCATCTCAAGGTCGCCGACATCGAGCGCGCGCTCGCATTCTATTGCGGCGTGCTCGGCTTCCAGCTCAAGGCCCGCTACGGCCGCCAGGCGGCGTTCGTCGCCGCCGGCGACTACCATCACCACATCGGGCTCAACACATGGGAGAGCAAGGACGGCCATCCGCCGCCCCCGGGCACGACCGGCCTCTACCACCACGCCATCCTGTACCCGAACCGGGCGGCGCTCGCCGATGCGCTCCGGCGGCTGATCGCGGCAGGTGTTCCCCTGACTGGGGCGAGCGATCACGGCGTCAGCGAGGCGCTCTATCTCGACGATCCGGACGGGAACGGGGTCGAGCTCTATCGCGACAGGCCGATGTCGGAATGGCCGACGAACCCCGACGGCTCGCTAAACATGTATACGCGGCGCCTCGATCTCGAGGATCTGCTCCGGGAAAGTGACTAGAGGACAGGCGGAGAGGAGACCGTCACATGGCCGAAAACGCGCAAGGCCCGGCCTATCAGCGTCTCGAGGTCGGCGATCCGGCCCCCTGGTTCACGCAGCGGACGTCCCAGAACCCGCGTTTCGTGATGGATGTGGCCGCCGGCCGCTACATCGTGCTCGGCTTTTACGGCAGCGCCGGCGAGCCCGCCGGCCGCGCCGCGATCGACGCCATCGTCGCCCGGCGCCATCTCTTCGACGACGTCAAGGCGTCCTTCTTCGGCGTCTCGATCGACCCGCGCGACGCGAGCGAAGGCCGCGTCGCCGACATGCCGGGCGTGCGCTATTTCCTCGATTTCGACCTCTCCGTATCGCGGCTCTACGGTGCGGCGCCGGTCGACGCCGAGGCAGGCCAGGACGACCTCGCCTTCCGGCGCTTCTGGGCGGTGCTCGACCCGACGCTCCGGGTCCGTGCGCTGCTCCCGTTCGACGGGCTCCACCGCCTGTTCGACCTGATCGCGGCGCTGCCGCCGCCCGACCGTTACGCGGGTCCGGTGCTGCAGGCGCCGATCCTGTTCCTGCCCAACGTCTTCGAGCCGGCGTTCTGCCGCCACCTGGTTGGCCTCTACGAACAGCATGGCGGCGAGGAATCAGGCTTCATGCGCGAGGTCGAGGGCAAGACCGTCGCCATCCAGGACAGGAACCACAAGCAGCGGCGCGACTACAACATCGACGACGAGAACGTGATCGCGGCGACTCGCGCCCGGGTCCGGCGCCGCGTCGTGCCGGAGATCAAGAAGGTCCACCAGTTCGACGTGACGCGGATGGAGCGCTACATCGTCTGCTGCTACGACGCCGAGGAGGGCGGGCACTTCCGCCCGCATCGCGACAACACCACGCGCGGTACCGCCCACCGCCGCTTCGCCGTGTCGATCAATCTCAACGACGATTTCGACGGCGGCGAGGTGAGCTTCCCCGAATACGGCCCCCAGAGCTTCAAGCCCCCGCCCGGCGGCGCCGTGGTGTTCTCCTGTTCCCTCCTCCACGCCGTGTCCCGCGTCACCCGCGGCCGGCGCTACGCCTTCCTGCCGTTCCTCTATGACGACGCCGCGGCGGCGATACGCGAGGCCAACAACCGCTATCTGGGCGAGGGCGTGGGGAGCTACCGCGCTGGAGAGGCCGCAGGACAGGCGGCAGCGAAGGCCGGCTGAGCGGGGGATCAGTTCCCCTCTACGCCGACCGCTTCGAAATTGTGCCGCCCGAACGGGTCGACGACCAGACCGGTGACCGTGTCGCGGGCCGCCATCGTCTGGCCGGCATAGACGAGCGGCGCGATCGGCGCCTCGGCGGCGACGATCCGGTCCGCCTCCGCGTAGAGGCGCGCCCGCGCCTCCGCGTCGAGCGTGGCCCGGGCCTCGGCGAGAAGGGCGTCGAAGCGCGGGCTGCACCAGTTGGTGCGGTTCGAGATGCCGACGGCGTCGCAGCCGAGGACCGGCGCGAGCAGATTGTCCGGATCGCCGTTGTCGCTCACCCAGCCGAGGACGACTGCGCCCGTCCGGTCGGCGGCCAGAGTATCGGCGGCGAAGGAATCGGGCGGCGCCGACACCGGCTCCACCTCGATCCCGGCGGCGGCAAGATCGGCCGCGATCGCCGCGGCCATCCGCCCGGGCTCCGGATTATAGGGGCGCGGCGCCGACAGCGACCAGAGCCGGAGCGTTGCGCCGGCCGCATCGGCCGCCGTCACCGCCTGCTTCGCCGCGCTCGCATCGAAAGCCTCGAGCGGGCGCTGGCCGCCGCCCGGCATCAGCGGCGAAAGGACCGCCGCGGTACCCTCGGCCGCGCCCCTGTAGATGTCTTCGGCGATGGTCTCGCGATCGATGGCGCCGGCGACCGCGCGCCGGACCCCGGGCCGGTCGAACGGCGGTTCGGTGGTGTTGAAGGCGAGGTAGACGAGCGCCAGCCCCGGCCCCTGCAGGACCTGGAGCTCAGGTTCGGCACGGATCGCGGCGACGTCGGCCGGGTTGGGCGAGGGGATCACCTGGCAGTCGCCCGATTTGAGCTTCTCGAAGCGGACGCCGGGATCGGGCGTCACGTCGAAGACCAGGTCGTCGATCGCCACCGGGCCGCGCCAGTAATCCGGGTTCGCCCCGTAGCGGACCAGCGCGCCGGGCAAGTGCTCGGCGAGCCGGAACGGACCCGTGCCCACCGGCTCCGTGTCGAGCTTTTCCGGCGTGCCGGCGGCGAGCAGCCGGTCGGCATATTCCTTCGAGAGGATCGAAGCGAAATCCATCGCGAGGTCGGCGAGGAACGGGGCGTGCGGCCGCTCGAGCACGAAGGTCACGGTGAGGTCGTCGACCTTCCGGATCTCGCGCAGCGTGAGCGGCAGTCCCAGCCCGCCGAACCAGGGCCATCCGGACTCGCCGGCATAACCGTACCAAAGATGGTCGGGCCGCCATTGGCGCTCGAACGAGAAGATGACGTCGTCGGCGTTCAGCGGCCGCGCCGGCGTGTAGTCGCGGGTGCCGCTGAAGCGGATGCCGGGACGGAGGTGGAAGGTGTATTCGAGGCCGTCGGACGAAATTTCCCACCGCTCGGCGAGCCCCGGCACGATCTTCGCCGTCCCGGGCTCGATCTGGACGAGCCGGTTGTAGAGCGCCTGCGAGGATGCATCGAGCGTCGCCGGGTCGGTGTAGCGGGCGGGATCGAACCCGGCGGGGCTGCCTTCGGCGCAATAGACCAGCGACGCCGCGGAGGCGCCGCCGGCGAGCCCGACCGCGAGCGCTGCCGCGACGGCCAGACGCGCGATACGGCTCATTCCTTGCCTCCCCGTTCACCTCCGCGCTGCCGGTGTTCCGGCATGGAGCAGGAGGACAGCACCGGCCGGCGCCCGGCGCAAGCGCGCATGACGGGTTCAGCGCCCGCCGGTCACGTCGACGATCGCCCCGTTGACGTAGGACGCCTGGTCGGACAGGAGCCAGACGATCGCCTCGGCGCATTCGTCGGCGGTGCCAGGCCGCCCGAGAGGCGTCTCGGCACCGAGCGTCTCGGCGCGGTCGGGCTGGCCGCCGCGGGCGTGGATCTCGGTGACGATCAGGCCCGGCC
This sequence comes from Hyphomicrobiales bacterium, assembly GCA_044506555.1. Taxonomy (GTDB): domain Bacteria; phylum Pseudomonadota; class Alphaproteobacteria; order Rhizobiales; family Kaistiaceae; genus Bauldia. Next base: position 18,515 of record JBIQKL010000004.1, read on the forward strand.
GGACGGCGTTGACGCGGATGCCATCGGCCCCGGCCTCGCGGGCGAGGCCGATGGTCTGCGCCTCGATCGCCCCCTTGGTCGCGGCATAGTCGACCCGCTCGTTGGCGGCGCCGAGGCGGGCGGCGGCCGATGAGATGTTGACGATCGACCCGCCCTTGCCGCCGCAGCTGGTCGCCATCCGGCGAACCGCCTCGCGGGCGACGAGGAAGGCGCCGAAGACGTTGACGTCGATCACCCGGCGGAGGCGTTCCGTGCCGATCTCGCGGAGCGGCAGGGGCGGACCGAGCGTCCCGGCATTGTTGACCAGCCCGTCGACCGGGCCGAAGGCCGCCTCCGCGGCGTCGAACAGGGCGACGACGTGGCCCTCGTCAGCGACGTCGCCCTGGAGCACGACCGGCCGGATGCCGAGCGCCTCGACGGCGCGCGCGGTCTCCGCCGCGCCCTCGGCGTTGGTCGCGTAGTCGAAGGCGACGTTCCACCCGCGCGCCGCGGCCATCCTCGCGGTGGCCGCGCCGATCCCGCCGCTCGCGCCGGTTATGACGATGGTCCTGCTCACCCGCCTGCTCCCCTCTCATCTACCCCGGGGAGTGCTAACATCCGCTCGCACGCGCGTCATCCGCGAAGCTGCCATGCGCGGGTTCGGCTTGACTTTGCGCGGCCCGTTTCTAATGTGCCGCCAACATCGAATTTCGAGGATTTCCGAGATGGCCAAGGCCGCCACCGTCAAGATCAAGCTCATCAGCTCGGCTGATACGGGCTATTTCTACGTCACCAAGAAGAACTCGCGCACCAAGACCGACAAGCTGTCGATGAAGAAATACGACCCGGTCGCGCGCAAGCACGTCGAGTTCCGCGAGACCAAGATCAAGTAGGTCGAGCGTTTCGGACATGCCGAAAAGGCGCCGCTTCCGGCGCCTTTTTCGTTTCATGGTGCGTGAAGGTTTAGTGGCCGGCCCGGAACGGGTTCATACGAGGAGGCCACTCAATCCGTTCCGGGGCCGGCCTACCCTACGGACCCAGGAGATGCGGCGGACCTGAGCACTCCGCAGGGATCGCGTGTTTCCGAGACGGGCTCCTCTCCCGCCTTCGATTGACGGGTGACCTTAACGGGTATCCGGCACCGAAGGAAACAATTTGAAACGCATTGATTCCAGAACCGCGCGTTCCAGTAAAGCATTAACCTTAACCGCCCTGTCCCCGCGTGACGCCGGGCCTGCCGGTCATCGCGTGCCGCCTCGGTTCCGTCCGGCGCGGAGCGCGGCGCCCAGGCGGGTCAGGGCAGCTTCGAGAGCTTCGTTCCGAAGCCAGGAGGGCGGACGCTCCAGCACCAGGCGGTGCATGATCGCGATCACCAGCAGCGTCAAGGCGAACGAGATGAGCACGTCGGACAGGAAATGTCCGCCGAAGGCGATGCGGTTGAGCGACAGCAGGAGCGCGTAGGTCGCCGCCGCGGCGGCAGCCGGAACGCGCGCCGCCCGCGGCAGGACCAGCGCCACCGCCACTAGCCACATCGCCGAGGACGCCTCGCCCGACACGAACGAACAGTTGCTGTCGCACCAGTCGGTGATGCGCCACACCGCGACATAGGGCGCCTCGCCTCCGAAGGCGTCGACCTGCACCGGCCGCGGCCGTCCCCAATGGTCCTTGAGGATGACGTTGACGATCAGCAGCGGGCCCAGGACCAAGGTCGTGAGCAGGAAGACCACGAGGTTCGGCGGCACCGGACTCGGCCGCTCGGGCCGGGCGATCTTCACTGCGGCGGATGCGAAGAGCGCCACGACGACGAGGGCGATCAGGATGTCGTTGGTGCCGCGGAGAAAGACGAGGAGGTCGTTCCGCCTGAGCCAGAAGCCGCCATGGTTCCGGTAGAACAATTCGCTGAACCAGAGGTCGACGCCGGGAAAGGCGACGAAGAACAGGCTGGTCGCGACCACCACGAGCAGCCAGACGGCGATCGGATTCGTCTTGATGAGGCGCATGGAGTTCACGGCGCAGGCGTACCGGACCGTTCACTTCCGAACGGGTTCCGGAGCCGCGCCCGGCGGCGGGCGGCGCGAGACGGTCGAGCGATGGGCATGGTCCGGCACAGTCTAGCGGCAGCGACATCCAACGGGTAGGTTCCGCAACGCATCATACCTCCCGGCTCACGCCATGCCCGCCGATTTCATTCCCGAGCCGTCCGTGCTCGCCGCCTATGCGCTCGCCGCGCTGGTGCTTGGGCTCACCCCCGGGCCGGACATGACGTTCTTCCTCTCCCGTACCATCGCGCAATCGCGCGCGGCAGGCTTCGCGGCGTTCTTCGGCGCGGGCACCGGCCTCGTCGTCCACACCATGCTGGTCGCCGCCGGCCTGTCGGCGCTGCTCGCCGCGTCGGAGACGGCTTTCACGATCCTCAAGGTGGTCGGCGCCGCCTATCTCGCTTACCTCGCCTATGACGCGATCCGGAACGGCTCGGCGCTCTCGCTCGAGAAGCGGCCCGAACCGGAGCCGCTCCGAACCGTCTACCTCAAGGGTCTCCTGGTCAATCTCCTCAACCCCAAGATCATCGTGTTCTTCGTGACCTTCCTGCCCCAGTTCATCGCGCCGGGCGACCCGGCGGCGGCGAAGAAGCTCCTCTTCCTCGGCATCTTCTTCATGGTGGTCAACGTGCCGGTCTGCTCGGCGATGATCGTCTTCGCCGACCGGATCAGCCGGCACCTCGGCCGCTCCGGCCGCGCCGCCCGGGTGATCGACTATCTCTTCGCCGGCGTCCTCGGCGCCTTCGCCGTCAAGCTCATCCTCACCCAGCGCTGACGCCGGCATTGCGTCCGGCGACCAGCCAGTAGACGAGCCCGGCGACGAAGCCCGCCGCCAGGTGGAACGCGATGTCGAAGCCGTCCCAAGGCGTGCCGACGGCGAGGTCGTTGAGGAGGTAGCCGGCGGCGCCGGTGCCACCCCCGATCGCGAACCAGTACCAGACCGAGCGGAGCCGAAAGCCCTCGGCAACGACGACGGCGACCGCCCAGGGCACGATCGCGAAGCCGCCGGCATAGGTCGCGGTCCAGATCACGAAAAGCGGAATCCACGGCAGCGCATCGCCCGCCGGGCCGGCCGCCGTCAGGCCGACCGCGACGGTCAGCCCGGCGGCGAGCATGGCCAGGATGAAGCCGGCGGGAACGACGAACAGGAGGCGAAGGAAGGTGCGCAGGCGCCTGTCCTATCCGCCGATCATCGCTTCCAGGGCCATCCGCTCGCGGATGCGGAGCCGCTCGCTCTCGCTCTTCAGCTGGCCGCAGGCGGCGAGGATGTCCCGGCCCCGCGGCGTACGGATCGGCGAGGCGTAGCCGGCGCGATTGACGACGTCGGCAAAGCGTTCGATCTGCTCCCAGTCGGAGCACTGGTAGTCGGTGCCCGGCCAGGGATTGAACGGGATCAGGTTGATCTTGGCCGGAATGCCCTTGAGGAGCCGCACCAGCTCGCGCGCGTCGGCGAGCGAATCGTTGACGCCCTTGAGCATCACGTACTCGAAGGTGATGCGACGCGCATTGGAGAGGCCGGGATAGGCGCGGCAGGCGGCGAGCAGCTCGGCGATCGGGTATTTCTTGTTGAGCGGCACGAGCTCGTCGCGGAGATCGTCCCGCACGGCGTGGAGGGAAATCGCGAGCATCACGCCGATCTCCTCGCCGGCGCGAGGGATCATCGGCACGACGCCCGAGGTGGAGAGCGTGATGCGGCGCTTGGAGAGCGCGATGCCCTCGCCGTCGGCGGCGACCAGCAGGGCCGATTTGACGTTGTCGAAATTGTAGAGGGGCTCGCCCATCCCCATCATCACGATGTTGGAGACGAGCCGGCCGGTCGACGGCGCAGCGATGCCGTCGCCGGCCTCCTTGCCCGGATAGTCGCCGAGCCGGTCGCGGGCGACGAGGATCTGGCCGACGATCTCCTCGGGCGTGAGATTGCGGACGAGCTTCTGGGTGCCGGTATGACAGAAGCTGCAGCTGAGCGTGCAGCCGACCTGGCTCGAGACGCAGAGCGTGCCGCGCCCTTCCTCGGGGATGTAGACGGTCTCGATCTCGACCGGACGGCCGGCGCCGCGCGCGGGAAAGCGGAGCAGCCATTTGCGGGTGCCGTCGTCCGAGACCTGCTCGGTGACGATCTCGGGCCGGGACAGCGCGAAGTGGCCGGCGAGCGTGGACCGGAGCTCGCGCGAGACATTGGTCATCGCCTCGAAGTCGGTGGCGCCGCGGATGTAGATCCAGTGCCAGAGCTGGGCGACCCGCATGCGAGCCTGCCGCTCGGGGATGCCGATACCGGCGAGCGCGGCCGACAGCTCGATCCGCGACGAGCCGATCAGCGACGGCTTGGCGCCGCTGGGCGGGATCGCGGCCGGAGCCATGGGGTTGAGGTCGAGCATCGCCGTCCTGGACATGGAAAGAAGGCCGGAATCACGTCCGGCCCGCCGCCGATATAGGCGCGACGACCGCGCTATGGAAGCCGCCGGCCTCCGCGCCTTCTATAGCAGGAACGCCCCCGCTACGGGCATTCCTTGGCGATCGCCTCGAGCGCCGCGGTCACGCCGGAGAGCGAATAGGTGTCCGTGGTGAGCGTGCCGCGCCGCGACTTGCCGATGACCGTCATCCGGACGCCACCCTTCATGGCGGCGATCAGGCCGGACTCCTGCGTCGGATCCTCGATCCAGGCGCTGTCCTTCTCGGTGAACATGGTGAACTTGTCGTCGCCGTCGATCTCGACCGTCACCTTGACGTTGTCGGCGAACGGGTAGCCGATGATCGTGCTGGCTTCGTTGCGGATGTTCTTCGCGGGAATGCTGGTCACCATGAAGAACACCGGGTCCCGCGACGAGACGTTGTCGGGCTGGTACTTCGAGTCCTGCGGCTGCGAGGCGACGAAGCACATCTTGCCGTTCGAGTCCGACGAGGTGTAGGCGCCCCACTGCTTGAACGTACCGATGCTCGTCGCAGCCTGCGCCGGAGCCACCGCGATCGCCGCGGCGACAAGGGACGCGGCCGTGAGGAGAGTGCGTGCGTTCATGATCGTTTCACCGGTTCGCTGGATTTCCTGTAGCGTTTCCGTGCGGCCGAGGGACGCGAAGCTGCGCCGAACAGGGTTACTTTTCCGTAAATCCCACAGGTCGACGGCCCAGCCAAGCCTCCCCTTGCAGGGTACGAGAAACCGGAAAAATCGGCCAGAATGTGGTCGCGCATGCCGGTTCCATGGACCATGCCGATTCGTTCCCGGCGATCATGGCCCGATCGCGGCACCGTGTCGCCCCTCAAGCCCGGGGTCGATTCCAAAATCCGCCGGTGCCGAAGCCGGATGCCGGCTCAGCCTCCTCGGCGAGCGCATCGCGAGCGGCGTCCCGGTGCCGTGGGGCGATATGCGCCCGCACCGCCGAGATGGCGGCGAGGAGGATGGTGACGTCGTCGGCGAAGCCGACACCGGCGAGGATATCGGGCACGGTGTCGAAGGGCAGGACGAAATAGGCCAGCGCGGCCAGGAGGATCGCCCGAACGCGGTGCGGCGTCTGCGGATCGAGGGCACAATAATACGCCGCGACGAGTTCCTCGGAGAACGGCACCGCCCGCGCTGCGCGGCGGAGCGTGGTCCAGAATTTGCTGCGGACGCGCTTCTCGCGCGCCGCCTCGTCCTCGGGACCGAGGATGTCGCCTTCCTTGACGTCAACCACCATTGGGATCCGCTCCGCTCATGCCGCGGACAAAATGGGGGCTCGACGCACTTTCCTCAAGGCCGCCTCAACTTCCGGCGATCCGGTCCATCGCCTCGGCGAGTTCGATGTCCCGCCGAGTGACCCCGCCCGCATCGTGCGAGGTGAGCACGACCGTCACCGTCTTGTAGACGTTGGTCCACTCGGGGTGATGGTCCATCTTCTCGGCGACCAGCGCCGCCCGCGCCATGAAGCCGAAGGCCTGGTTGAAGTCGGCGAAGTCGAACGTCCGGGTTATCGCGTCGCGGTCCTCGACCGCGCTCCAGGCCGGGAGCTTCGCCAGAGCGGCGTCCCGCGCCTCAGGCCCAAGTGGCGCTGCCATGGCCGTCCCATCCCCTTGGTTCCGGTTGCGGACGAAGCGGATATTCGTCCTCGACGACGTAGGGGCCGCCGCCGACCGAGTTCCGCGACGAGAAGAGCACGAACCGCTCCACCGGGAACGGCTCGGTGGAGAAGCCGCCGCGGATCGAGAGGTACTCCGCGACGTCTCGGCTGGTGACGCCGCGAAGACGGGCGAGCGTCACATGCGGAATGAATTTCCGCTGCTCTGCCGGCAAACCGATCCGCTGCAACCGCCGCTCGTGCTCGGCCTGGAGCTCGCTCAGGTCGCGGCTTGGCTGCACGCGGGCGACGATGGCATGCGGCTTCTTGCCGCCGAATGCCATGATCCCGTCGATTGCCAGGTCGAAGCCGGGACGGCTTACGCCGCCGAGGGTGTCGGCGATGTCTTCCGCCACGTCCCGGTCGACGTCGCCGACGAAACGGAGCGTGATGTGGAAATTCTCCCGGTCGATCCAGCGGGCGCCGGGCAGTCCGCCACGAAGGAGCGAGAGGCGGTCCCCGATCTCGCCGGGGATCTCGATGCCGGTGAACAACCGCGGCATGGCACATACCTCCTGCTGCGAATCGGCAAGACCCAGCATCACGCACTGCACAACGCGCGTAAAGCCCGTTTAGTTCGCGTCCTCGGCCGCGGCGATCAGCGCCTCGACCGACGGCACGATCCGCTCGACGATGACGGCGACCCCGGCCGCCGTGGGATGGAGGCCGTCGGGCTGGTTCAGCGCCGTGTCGGCCGCGACGCCGTCGAGGAAGAACGGATAGAGGATGGCGCCGTGCTTTTCGGCCAGCTCCGGGTAGATCGGGTTGAAGGCCGCGGCATAATCGGCGCCGAGATTGGGCGGCGCCAGCATGCCGGCGAGGAGCACCGGCAGGCCGCGCTCGTCGAGCCGGGCGAGCAGCTTGTCGAGCGCATCGCGGGTGATCGCCGGATCGACGCCGCGGAGCGCGTCGTTGGCGCCGAGTTCGACGATGACCGCCTCGGCGTCCTCGCCGACCGACCAGTCGACGCGGGCGAGGCCGTCGCTCGCCGTGTCGCCCGAGACGCCGGCATTGACGATGACGACATCGTGACCGCGTGCGGCGAGCGCTGCCTGCAAGGCTCCAGTGAAGGCGTCGGGCGATTCGAGCCCGTAGCCGGCGGTGAGGCTGTCGCCGAGCGCGACGATCCGAAGCGGCTCCGCCCGCAGCGGCAGGACGGCCAGCACGAGCAGCGCCGCCGCGACGGCAAGGGACTTTATCGGCACGCGGGGCTCCCCATATGACGGAACTTCGGATTTTGGCCCGATATCGGGACCAGATATAGGGGCGCGGGGGATGGCCGGACCAGTGATCGCCTGCGAGGATCTCCATATCCGGCTCGGCTCGGGCGCGGTCGAGGTCCACGTGCTGCGCGGCATCGACCTCGCGATCGCCGCCGGCGAGAGTCTCAGCCTCGTCGGTCCGTCCGGCAGCGGCAAGTCGACGCTGCTGATGGCCTTCGCCGGGCTCGAGCGCCCCACCTCCGGCCGTATCCGGCTCGCCGGCACCGACATTACCGACCTCTCCGAAGATGCACTCGCCCGGCTCCGCGGCGCGACCATCGGCATCGTGTTCCAGTCGTTCCACCTGATCCCGAGCATGACCGCGCTGGAGAACGTCGCGGTGCCGCTGGAGCTCGCCGGCACGGACGACGCCTTCGCCCGCGCCGAGGCGGAGCTGGTCGCCGTCGGCCTCGGCGAGCGGCTCGCGCACTACCCGGCGGAACTCTCCGGCGGCGAGCAGCAGCGGGTCGCCATCGCCCGGGCGCTGGTGCCGAACCCGTCGATCCTCCTCGCCGACGAGCCGAGCGGCAATCTCGACGCGGCGAACGGCGCGATGGTCGCCGACCTCCTGTTCCGCGCCAATGCGACGCGCGGCACGACGCTGGTGCTGGTCACCCACGACGCAACGCTCGCCGCGCGGGCCGCCCGTGTCGTCCGCCTCAACTCGGGACGGGTGGTGGAGGAGGACATACCGCTCAGTTTGGAAGATGAGGCGGCGCTCGCGCAGAGCGATGAGGATCTCCGTCTTGGACGATTCGCGAGCGACGAGGAAGTCGAGGCGATCCTCGGCGGCCATCGCGGAAAACGGTCTCCATGACGGCGAATATTCCCCTCGCCTTCCGCCTCGCGCGACGCGAATTACGCGGGGGACTGCGCGGATTCGGCGTCTTCCTCGCCTGCATCGTGCTGGGCGTGGCGACGATCGCCGGCGTCGCCTCGGTGGCGCGCGGCATGACCGAGGGCCTCGCCCGCGAGGGCCGCGCGATCCTCGGCGGCGACATCGCCGTCACCCTCCTCCAGCGCGAGGCGACCCCGGCCGAGCAGGCGTGGCTCGCCGAGCGCGGCGCGGTTTCGGCCGTGGCGACGATGCGGGCGATCGCCCGGAGCGACGACGGCAATGGGCGGGCGCCGGTCGAATTGAAGGCCGTCGACGACCTCTATCCGCTGGTCGGCGCGGTGGAGGTGGAAGGCGGCGGTGACCTAGCCTCCCTGCTCGCGCCGGTCGACGGGGTTCCGGGCGCGCTGGCCGAGACGGAGCTGACGACCCGGGCCGGCATCGACCTCGGCGACCGGTTCCGGCTCGGCACCGGGGAATTCGTTCTTCGCGGCATCATCACGCACGAGCCCGACCGGCTCGCCGACGGCTTCTCCTTCGGCCCGCGGCTGATGATCGGCCGGGAGGCCCTCGCCGCCACCGGCCTGATCCAGCCGGGCAGCCTGGTCGAATGGCGTTACCGCGTGCTCGTTCCGGGCGACCCGTCGGACTCGGAGGTCGACGCGCTCGGCGAGACGGCGGCCAATGCTTTCCCCGACGGAGCCTGGCGGGTCCGCACCCGCACCGACGCGGCGCCGGGGCTCGAGAGCAACATCGAGCGTTTCGCCCAGTTCCTCACCCTGATCGGCCTGACCGCGCTGGTGGTCGGCGGCGTCGGGGTCGCCAATGCCGTCTCCAGCTACCTCGACGGCAAGCGCGGCGTGATCGCCACCCTCAAATGCCTCGGTGCTCCCGCCGGCTTCCCGGTCGCGGTCTACCTGATCGAGATCCTGATCATCGCCGCGATCGGCATCGCCGCCGGGCTTGCGGTCGGTGCAGCCATCCCGTTTCTCGCCGGCTCCCTCCTCGAGGCGGTGGTGCCGGTGGCGATCGGCGGCATCTACCCGGCCGAGCTGGCCCTCGCCGCCGTCTACGGCTTCCTCACCGCGCTCGCCTTCGCGCTCTACCCGCTCGGCCGGGCGCGCGAGGTGAGCGCGACGGTGCTCTTCCGCGACGAGGTGGCGCCCGCCCGGCGTCCGCCACCGTTCCGCTACCTCCTCGCGGTGGCCCTGGCGCTCGCGGCGCTCGCGGGCCTCGCCGTCGGCCTCGCCCACGAGCCGCGGATCGCGGCGATCTTCGTCGGCGCCACCGCCGGCGCGTTCCTCCTCCTCCGCGTCGTGGCGATGGGCGTCACGGCGCTCGCCCGCCATGCCCCCCGCACCCGCTCCACGGAGCTTCGCCTGGCGCTGGGCAACATCCACCGCCCCGGCGCGCTGACCGCGGCCGTGGTGCTGTCGCTTGGCCTCGGGCTGACGCTGCTCGTCGCGCTGGTGCTGATCGACGGCAATTTCCGCCGCGAGCTGTTCGGCACCATCCCCGCCACCGCGCCGAGCTTCTTCATGCTCGACATCCAGGGCGAGGAGGCCGAGCAGCTCGTCGCCTTCGTCGCCGAGCACGAGCCGGGCGCGACGCTCGAGATGCAGCCGATGCTCCGCGGCCGGATCACGGCGCTGAACGGCGTGCCCGCGGGCGAGGCCGAGGTCGACCCCGAGGCGCGCTGGGTGCTCCGCGGCGACCGCGGCATCACCTATTCGGCGACGCCGCCGGAGAACAGCCCGCTGACGGCGGGAACCTGGTGGACGCCGGACTATGACGGCCCGCCGCTGGTCTCCTTCGGCGACGAGGTGGCGGCGGGACTGCGGCTGGCGGTCGGCGACACCGTGACCGTCAACGTGCTCGGCCGCGAGGTCACGGCGACGATCGCAAGCCTCCGCGAGATCAACTGGCAGTCGCTGTCGATCAACTCGGTGATGGTGTTCACGCCCAACGCCTTCCGCGGCGCGCCCTTCCAGAGCCTCGCCACCCTCTCCTACCCCGACGGCGGGACCACGGAGCGCGAGCTCGCCTTCCTCAAGGCCGTGGTCGAAGCGTTCCCCGCCGTGACGGTGATCCGGGTCAAGGAGGCGATCGAGACGGCGAACGGCATCGTCGAGCAGATCGGCTGGGCGGTGAGAGGTGCCTCGGCCGTCACCCTGCTCGCCGCGATGCTGGTGCTCGGCGGGGCGTTCGCTGCCGGACGACGACGGCGCACCGAGGATGCGGTGATCCTCAAGACGCTCGGCGCCACACGCCGCCGGCTCATCGCCGCGTTCTCGCTCGAATTCCTGCTGCTCGGGGCGGCGACCGCGGTGTTCGGCCTCGTCGCCGGCTCGCTCGCCGCGTGGTTCGTGCTCCGAACGATCATGGACGTCCCCTTCGCCTTCCTGCCGGGCCCGGCGCTCGGCGCGGCGCTCGCCGCGCCCGTCCTCACCCTGATCTTCGGGCTCGCCGGGACATGGCGGGTGCTCGGCCAGAAGGCCGCGCCACATCTGCGGAACCTGTGACGCCATTGATCACGGAGAGTTTGCTGCCCCGACCCGAAAAGACCTTGTCGGGCCGGGACATATCCCCCATATTCCGGCCAAGTCCGCCAAGGGTCGGGGTGTGTCCGGCCGGGACGTCTCTGGAGGAATTCTTTCGATGGCGAACTACGAACACCAGCCGACCAACTACGACGCGCGGGTCGGCGGCGCTGCTGTATCCGCGATCGACCAGGGCCTCCGGGCCCATATGTTGCGGGTCTACAACTACATGGCGATCGGCCTCGGCATCACCGGGGTGCTCGCCTACCTGACCTATTCGCTGGCCACCACCACCGATCCGTCGCAGGCGGTCGCCCAGATGGCCAACGGCGTCATGCTGACCTCGCTCGGCGCGACGATCTACGGCGGCATCTTCATGTGGGTGCTGATCCTCGCCCCGCTGGCGATGGTCTTCTTTCTCAGCTTCCGCATCAACACGCTGAGCGTCGGCGCAGCGCAGATCACGTTCTGGCTCTATGCGGCGCTGCTCGGCATCTCGCTGTCGTCGATCTTCGTGGTCTACACGGCGCAGAGCATCACCCAGGTCTTCTTCATCGCCGCCGCCACCTTCGGCGCGATGTCGCTCTACGGCTACACGACCAAGCGCGACCTGACCCAGTTCGGTTCGTTCCTGTTCATGGGGCTGATCGGCCTGATCATCGCGATCGTGGTCAACATGTTCCTGCAGTCGAGCGCGCTCGGCTTCGCCATCTCGGCGATCGGCGTGCTGATCTTCGTCGGCCTCACCGCCTACGACACGCAGAAGATCAAGGAGATGTACTCGGTCAACGACGACGGGACCGCGTCGGGCCGGAAGGCGATCATGGGCGCTCTGGCGCTCTACCTCGACTTCCTGAACATCTTCCTGTTCCTGCTGCAGCTCTTCGGCGACCGCCGCTAGACGCCGACGGCGTTCCGAAACAAAGGGCGCGGCCTCCCGAGGTCGCGCCCTTTTCGTTTCTCACGCCCACGCATCGTGCTAGGGACGGGGCTCTGCCAACGTCCCGCCCCACCGCACGCATGAACGAGCGCATCATCCGCGCGGCGACCGAAGCCGACCTTCCGGCCATCGCCGCCATCTACGGCCACTCCGTCGAGACCGAGACCGCCAGCTTCGAGTTCGTGCCTCCCGGCGAGGCCGAGATGGCCCGCCGCATGGCGGCATTCCGCGCGGCAGGATTCCCCTACCTCGTCTGCGAGCGCGCCGACGGCAAGCTGCTCGGCTATGCCTATGCCAGCCACTGGCGGCCGCGGGTCGGCTACAACCACACCGTCGAGGACTCGCTCTACATCGCGCCGGACGCGCAGCGGCAGGGCGTCGGGCGCATGCTGCTCCGCGCCCTGATCGCCGAATGCGAGGCCCTCGAGTTCCGCCAGATGATCGCCGTGATCGGCGATTCCCGCCACCTTGCCTCGATTCGGCTCCACGAGAGCGAGGGCTTCGCCGTGGTCGGACGCATGCCGACGCTGGGGCACAAGTTCGGGCTATGGCTCGATTCGGTGATCATGCAGCGGCCGCTGGGTGCGGGCGCCGGCCGGCCGCCGTCGCGGCCGGTTCCGTCGGAATGAGGGTCAGGCCTCGACCAGGCTCAGCCGGCGCGGCTCGAGGAAGCGGAGCACGTTGGCGAGGTCGTGGCCCCGCTTGAGGATATGGCCGGTGGCCGCGATCAGCGCATAGGCGCCCTGCTTGCGGGCGAGTCGCGGCTGCTTGACGATGCGGTAGAGGGGCGTCTCCGAGGTGCGGCGATAGACCGAGAAGACCGCCTCCTCGCGGCGCTGGTCGATGGCGTAGTCGCGCCACTCGCCGTCCGCGACCTTGCGTCCATAGACCCTGAGGATCAGGTCGAGCTCCCGCCGGTCGAAGCAGGTGAGCTGGGTCGTCGTCCGGTCCGTGAAGGCGGCCAGGGCGACGACGCTCGCCCGACCGCCGGAGCGCTCTTGGTCTTCCACCTCGCGCAATCCTCCGCCGTCATCCGGGTGTCATGATCGCCCCGATACCGGACCATGGCAAGGGGCGCGAGGCCGCACGTCGCACCCACCCGAAGCATCAGCAAATTTCACGATTTCGCCGTTATTGCGCCTAGGACCGGCCACGTTGGGGTTCGATGATCCGATCGTTGTCTAGAGACGGTCCGGTTCGGCGAAGGCTTCGGTAATTCTCAGCCCCCCAGCCCCCCGGGGTCGACGTTGGACCGGACCACCTGCCTGAAGGCAGAACTGGGCAGCGATTTGGCCGGCGCATCGCGCCGGCCATTTTCCTTTTCGACGCCCTTCCCGCCTTGAAACCCTCCGCCCGACCGGCGATATCTGGCCGGCTTTCGAGGGACGATCAGGGCATTCAGACCATGGCTGAACAGACGGGCGAGCGCGAGACACGGAGCTTCGAGGCGGAGGTCTCGAAACTCCTCTCGCTGATGGTGCACTCGGTCTACTCCAACCGCGACGTCTTCCTCAGGGAGCTGATCTCGAACGCGGCCGACGCCTGCGAGAAGCTGCGCGTCACCGCGCTCGACAAGCCGGACCTGTTCGCCGAAGACGCCGCGTTCCGGATCGTGCTGGTGCCCGACAAGGTCGACGGCACGCTCACGGTCGCCGACAACGGCATCGGCATGGACCACGACGAACTCGTCGGCAATCTCGGCACCATCGCCCGGTCCGGCACCCGCGCCTTCCTCGAGGGTCTTTCCGGCGGCGGCGAAGGCTCGGCGCTGATCGGCCAGTTCGGCGTCGGTTTCTATTCGGCCTTCATCGTCGCGAAATCAGTCGAGGTGACGTCGCGGAAGGCCGGGTCCGACCAGGCCTGGCGCTGGATCTCCGACGGCCAGGGAACCTTCACCGTCGAGCCGGTCGCCGTCGAGGACGCGCCGGCGCGCGGCACCCGCGTGCTGCTCCGTCTTGCCGACGACGCCAGGCAATATGCCGAGCAGGCGACCATCGAGCGCGTCGTCGCGGAATATTCAGCCCACGTGCCGGTGCCGATCCTCCTACAGCTCGGCGACGGCGCCGCCGACAAGACCCTCGCCGACGGCAGTGCTCTGTGGCGGAAGCCGAAGTCCGGCGTCAGCGAGGCCGAATACGCCGAGTTCTACGGCCACGTCAGCCATCAATACGACGAGCCGGCCCTGACCGTGCATTACCGCGCCGAGGGCCGGCACGAATATTCCGTGCTGCTCTTCGTGCCGTCGATGAAGCCGCTCGACCTGTTCGATCCCGACCGCCGCGGCCGGATCAAGCTCTATGTCCGGCGGGTCTTCATCACCGACGAGGCGAAGATCCTGCCGGCGTGGCTCCGGTTCGTCCGCGGCGTGGTCGATTCCGAGGACCTGCCGCTCAATCTGTCGCGCGAGATGCTGCAGAAGAACCCGGTGCTGGAGGCGATCGGCAAGGGCGTGACCACCCGTATCCTCGCCGACCTCGACAAGCTCGCCAGCGACGACCCGGAGCGCTTCGACAAGGTCTGGGAGGCCTTCGGCCCGGTGCTGAAGGAAGGCCTCTACGAGGACGCCGAGCGGCGCGACGCGCTCTACAAGATCGCGCGCTTCAGGACCACGACCGGCGGCGACGCCTGGCGGAGCCTTGCCGACTATGTCGCCGCGCTCCGGCCCAACCAGACCGCGATCTACTATGCCCTCGGCGAGGACGCCGCGGCGATCCGCTCGAGCCCGCAGCTCGAGGGCTTCGCCCGCCGCGGCGTGGAGGTCCTGATCCTCTCCGATCCGGTCGACGCCTTCTGGGTGCGCACCGCGCTCGGCTACGACGGCAAGCCGTTCCAGTCGGTGACGCAGGGCGCGGCGGATCTCGACAAGATCCCGGTGGTCGAGGGTGCCGAGACCGCGGAGGCAGCCCCGGAAAGCGCGGTCGCGACGCTCGCCGCCCGTTTCAAGCAGACGCTCGGCGACAAGGTTGACGCGGTCCGGGCATCGGCCCGGCTCACCGCCAGCCCGGTATGCCTGGTCGCCGCCGATCTCGGCCTCGACCGGCAGCTCGAGAAGTTCCTGTCCGCACACGACCAACTCAAGGCGCGGACGGCGCCGGTGCTGGAGCTGAATCCCACCCATCCGCTGATCAAGGCGCTCGCCGAGAAGGCGGTGGCAGGCGGCGCGGGCGAGACGATCGACGATGCCGCCGTCCTCCTCTACGGCGAGGCGCGCATCCTCGACGGCGAGCCGCCCGAGGACCCGGCCGACTTCAGCGCCCGGATCGGCCGGCTGATCCAGCGGGGATTGGGCTGAGGCAAGCGCGCCCTAACCCACCACGTTCTGCGGCGCACCGCGCCAGAAGGCGTCGATGTTGTCGACAAGGCGATCGGCGAGCGCCTGCTGGCCGGCGCGACTCGCCCAGGCGACGTGCGGGGTGAGGATGAAGTTGGGCAGGTCGAGGAGCGTCATCAGCGGGTGGTCCGCCGGCGGCGGCTCGGCGGTGGCGACGTCGAAGCCCGCCGCGGCGATCCGGCCGGAGCGGAGCGCGTCGCCGAGCGCGATCTCGTCGACGAGGCCGCCGCGCGAGGCGTTGATCAGGATCGGCCGCCGGGTCATCGCCGCGAACTCCGCCGCCCCGATCAGGTGGCGCGTCTCCGGCGTGAGCGGCACGTGGAGGGTGATGATGTCGCTCCGCGCCAGGACCTCGGCGAAGGGCACGTAGGGCGAGGCCGGCGCCGCGTCGCCTTTCCGTCCGGCGAATAGCACGTCCATCCGGAAGGCCCGGGCGATCTCGGCGACGGCGCTGCCGAGCGAGCCCCGGCCGACGACGCCGATGGTCGAGCCGGCGAGGTCGCCGATCGGATGGTCGAAGAAGCAGAACTGGCTGGCGCTCTGCCAGCGCCCTGCCCGCACCGAGTCGCGGTAGGCGAGAAGGCTCCGGCGGAGCGCGAAGATCAGCGCGAACACGTGCTCCGGCACCGTCGTGGTCGCGTAGTTCCGCACGTTGGCGACGACGATGCCACGCGCCGACGCCGCCCCGACATCGACCATGTCGGTACCGGTGGCGCATACCGCGATCATCCTGAGGCGCTTTGCCGCCGCGATGGCGTCGGCACGGACCGGCACCTTGTTGGTGATCACGATATCGGCGCCGGCGATGCGTGCGGCGACCTCCTCCGGGCTGCTCCGCTCGTAGACCGTGAGCCGATGGGGGAAATCGGGCGCCCGAAGCTCCGTCTCGGGCGAGAGGGTCTCGCGGTCGAGAAAGACGATCTCGGCCGGCGCGGCATCGTGCGGCATGGTCCGTTCCCGGTGCTCGGTCAGCGCGGCACGGGCACGGCGCCCGTGGTCGCGATCTGGAGCTTCCAGCCTTCGGCCGGCGAGCCGTCGAGGTCAAGATGGCCGACCAGGTACCGGAGCCGTTCCGTATCGCTGCTGCGCGATGTGCAGAAGCGGTCCTGCAGGTAGAACGGCGGCTGCGCCTGGTAGTAGAGCGTCGCCCGGACGCTCGCCGGCGCCGCGCCGTCCGGCAGCGTGGCGAGCGGCACGGCATAGCGGATGCTGTCGCCACCGCCCGAGACGTAGTCCGGATCGTCGCCGACGGCATTGGCACCGGCCTCATGTGCGAGGTCCGCATCCGCGCCAAGCGCGGCGGCGATCTCGACCCGGCTGGCGAGCGGCAGGGTACCGGTGGGCAGGATGCGGTTGTCCTTCACGCTGGCGCAGATCGACAGGAAGCTGGTGGTAAGGTCCCCGGCCGGCGCGGCGCCAACGCCGCAGGTGGGCGCGGCAACGTCCGCCGGCGGCGCCGACACCAGCTCCTGGTAGATCTGGACCTGGTCCTCGGCGGAGACGACCTGGCGGTGCGGCTGGTGGCGCCGCTCGCCCGGATGGGCGTAGCCGGCGCAGTCGTCCTTCCACCACAGCTCGCCATCGACCGGAGCACCGTCGCGGCCGACGATGACCCCGCCGCGATTGGTCCGCCCCGACGCCCAGAGGACGTCTCCGTCCGCGTCGAGCACCTCGAAGGCGATGAAGGCGCGGCGGAAGCCGACGCCGGACGGGAACTTGTGACCGACGTGGCTGGTCACCTTCACGGTGGCGGCGAGCGTCGTCGCGTCGCGCGATACGTCGCCGACCGTGATCTCCGCGGTCGTGTTCTGCGCCTGATGAAGCATCGCGTCCTCGGTCCGCTCGAGCGGCAGGAGGCCGATGTCGCCCGAGATCGGGTCGCGGGTATGGATGCCGAGGATGTCGGGGAACTGCTTGGCCATCTTGACGAGGAAGATATTCAGCCCGACCAGCGTATGCTCGGCGAAGCCCTCGCGGAACGGGACGTCGATCGCTTCCGGCCCGAGCGCATAGGTGGTCGCCGGGAAGTCGGTGAATTCCTGGATGCTGGCGACCTTGCTGACCCGGAGCTTGCCGTCCGCATCACGCCGCGACATGTGGCAGTCCTGGCAGGTCTGGCTGAGATCGCCCGCGCCGTGCGGCAGGACGCCGTCCGGCGTGGTGCCGCTCCGATACGCGCTGAACGCCCATTCCGGATAGGTGGTCTGCTCGTAGACGCGGCCGAGGAGGACGCCGTCGCGAAGTACGGGCAAGTGCACCGTGTGGCAGCTCCCGCAGAGCTCGGCGCTCCGGATGTCGGGGTCGTGCTTCGGCGTCATGCCGATTGCGTGCTCCATCGGCACGATCTTGGGCGCCTCGAACGGCCCGACGATCGTGTCTGGACCGCCGACGAACTGACTGCCGGTGAAGGTGCGGGCGAAGCCGGTGAGGTGCGGATTGAGCGCCTCCTGCCGCGCTTCGATGCAGGCGTTCTGCGGCTCGGCCGCTAGCGCCGCGGCCTCCGCGACCTTCAGCGCAGCGCGGTGGCAGACGGTGCAGGTGGCGCCGTCGCGGGCGAGCGCGCCATAGGCGGCATCCTTGGCGGTGGGATTGTCGGGCGGATAGGGAACTGCGTCGACCATCTCCCGCCGGAACGGCGGGCAGGTGCCGTCGCCGGCCTGGGAATCGATGTGGAACTGGCGGGCGCCGGCGATGCCGTGGCAGCCGAAGCAGGTGTCCTCGACCATGTCCCTGCTCTCGGGATGGAACGTGTCGACCTCGCTGGCGAGCTGGGCGAAGAAGAAGGGATCGCGCCCGGCGAGCCCCATCGGCGAGGTGCGCCACGTCGCGAAGGGCGAGAGGTTGATCAG